>CAYLUU010000042.1:4272-19788 GCA_964386925.1 uncultured Sarcina sp.
GTTTGTTTTCGAGTTTGCTGTTCCCGCAGCCCTTGCGGTTTTCTTTCCGAAGGAGTATTTGGATTTAAAGTGCATGGCCTTCGGATAGTACTGCGCACAGCTGCGGTACTGCTGCTGCAGGATGCCCCGGTAGTCCGAATTTTTTACGGCATTGGTGCGCCGTGTTACGTAGTCATTAAGTTTGGCCTGGTATTCGGCTTCCGTGGTCTCACCCTCTGCCACCTGTGTCAGTCCCTTCTCCCAGCTGGCTGTCAGCTTCGGCTCCAGTAGAGGCTTGAGTGAAATATACACCGTATCATAGATCATCTCGCCCAATTGTGTCGGCGTGTAGACCTGTGTCTTGGCGTTCAGATTCAGGTACTGGTTGTTCACCAGCTTCTCGAGAATTCCGGCTCTGGTTGCACTGGTGCCGATGCCGGAGCCTTTGATTTGCTCTCGAAGCTCATCATCTTCGATGAACTGTCCGGCATTCTCCATGGTAAGAATCATGCTGCCGCCGGTGTATCGCTTGGGAGGGGAGGTCTCTCCTTCCTTCTGTTCATAGCCAAGCGCCGTCAGGGGATCGCCTTTTTTTAGCTTTTTAATCAGTTCCTCCAGATTTGCAGAACCAGTTGCGCTCCCATCTGAAGGTGCGCCATCCTCGACGCCATTTCCGTTCTCAGAGCTTCCGGAGTCGTTCATTATCATCTGACTGCCGGAGAACTGGCTGGGCTGCACGTTATTTTTCCCGGATGCAGTATCCTCCTGCCTTCTCTGCACGCAGACGAGGTATCCCTTTTCACGGTTGACGCGCAGAGATGCCGTGAGGGTCTCCTTTTTGATGCCAACCTGCAACGTCATTTTATCAAACACAGCGGCAGGATAAAAGACAGACAAAAAGCGGCGGACGATGAGATCGTAAACCTTCTGCAGTGTCGGATTCAGGCTCTTCAAGGCGCTAAAGCCTTCTCCTGTCGGGATGATGGCGTAATGATCCGTGATGGCCTTGTCATTCGTATACCGTGTCTTGCCGATGCTCTTCCAGGAGCCTGTCTCGGCAATGGGGCGAACGAGCTCCCGATATTGCGGCAAAGAGCCGATCCCCTTCAGATTATGATCAATCTCCTTCGATACTGCTGTCGAGAGCACACGCGCGTCCGTTCTGGGGTACGTAGTCAGCTTCCTCTCATAGAGCGTCTGCGCAGCATCCAGTGTCTGGTCAGGACTGAGCTTGAAAAAGCGCGAGCAGTCATTCTGCAGCTCCGCCAGATTGTAGAGGAGGGGCGGGTTCTTTTTCTCCTGCTTGTGCGCAATGCTCTTTACAAATGGCGCCGGTGAGCCGTCCTCATCGGACTGCAGGTATTCGATCAGTTTCGCGGCATCCTCTGCCTTGCGGAATCCGTTCTCCTTGTACAGCAGCGGGGATTCGTAATACCTGCTTCCTTCCTTGGCTGACCACTCCGCTTCAAAGCTGCCATCCGAACCTCCCGGCATAACGAGGCTATCAGCAGAGTCCCCCTGCACACCGAATCTGCCGACCACCCGGTAGAAGGGGGTCTTTACAAAAGAGCGAATCTCGCGTTCTCTGCGTACCACAATACCGAGGACGCAGGTCATTACACGGCCAACGGCAATGACGCAGCGGTCCATTCCGAGAAAGTCCCGGATGCCGCCGGCGTATTTAAGCGACAATGCCCGTGAGAAATTGATACCCATCAGGTAATCTTCCTTCGCCCGCAGGTAGGCTGCAGCTCCCATGTTGTCGTAGGCGCTGTCGTCCTTGGCTTCCCGGATGCCGCGCTGAATCTCCGCCTCGGTAAAGGAATCAATCCAGACGCGCAGCTGCCGCTTGTTCTTCACGCCGGCCTGCCCGGCCACCAGACGGTAAATATATTCTCCCTCCCGCCCGGAGTCGGTGCAGATGTAGATGGTATCGACCTGCTCCGAGGTCAGAATGCTCTTGACCGTCTTGAACTGCTTCTTTACACCGGCATCGTCAATGACCTGGTAGCGATACTCCTCCGGGATAAAGGGAATGGTATCCAGCGACCATTTTTTATATTTGGGATCGTAGGCCTCCGGATAGGACATGGTGACAAGGTGTCCGAAGCACCAAGTAACGATCGTGTTCTCCGATTCCTGATAGCCGTCTCGATTTGTAAAATTCTCATGCAGCGCCTTGGCAAAATCCTTTGCTACACTGGGCTTCTCTGCAATAAATACTCTCTTGCCCAACCATTTCTCCCTGATCCGATAAAAACACCCTGCAAAACTGGTATTACCGTAACGTAACCCGCTCTGCAGGGTGATTCTATCATGTTATTGTGTTGTAACTGTTCAAAGTCTATTCAGTCTATCCACTAAAATGTGCTCATGAATACAGGCATTCCTCGCGCATTTTATGCAAATCTGCCTGGCTCTGAATCGTTACAATCCGCGAAATTCGAACAAACGCGAAACGATCCTTTTATTTGTGCTCGATGTAATGCAATGCTGTCAACAGCTCTGCGCACTCAACCGCACCGCCGGCAGCGCCGCGCAGTGTGTTATGGGACAAGCCGACGAACTTCCAGTCGAACATGGTGTCCTTACGAAGGCGTCCGATGGATACGCCCATGCCGCCCTCGTAGTAAACATCCTTCGTTACCTGCGGGCGATCATCCTCCTCCAGATACTGGATGAAGTGCTCGGGAGCACTGGGGAGCTTGAGCTCCTGCGGAACACCGGAGAAGCTGCGCAGCTTCTCAACCAGCTCTTCCTTGGTCGGATCCTTCTTGAAGCGAACGAAAGCTGCTGCGGTATGTCCGTAGAGCACCGGAATGCGAATGCACTGGCAGGTGATCAGCGGAGACTCTGCAGGAACAATCACACCGTTTTCAATGTGACCGAAAATGCGAAGCGGCTCTTTCTCCGACTTCTCTTCCTCGCCGCTGATGAACGGGATTACATTGCCTTCCATCTCCGGCCAGTCCTTAAAGGTCTTGCCGGCACCGGAAATGGCCTGATACGTCGTTGCAACGACTTCGTACGGCTCATATTCTTTCCATGCAGCCAGTGCAGGCGTATAGCTCTGAATCGAGCAATTAGGCTTTACCGCGATGAAGCCGCGCGTCGTGCCCAGTCTCTTCTTCTGGAACTCGATGACCTCTGCATGCTGCGGATTGATCTCCGGCACGATCATCGGCACATCCGGTGTCCAGCGATGCGCACTGTTGTTGGAGACAACCGGTGTCTCGGTCTTCGCATAGTCTTCTTCGATCTTGCGGATCTCATCTTTGGACATGTTCACCGCAGACAGAACGAAATCAACGTTCTCTGTTACGCCCTGAATGTCGTTGATATCACGGATCACAATGTCCTTCACGCAAGCCGGAACCTCTCCGTCCAGCTTCCATCTGTCACCTACCGCCTCACCATAGGTCTTGCCGGCACTGCGAGGGCTTGCTGCAATCTCTGTCACCTCGAACCACGGATGATTCTCCAGAATCTGGATGAACCGCTGTCCAACCATTCCGGTTCCGCCCAAAACG
Organism: uncultured Sarcina sp.; assembly: GCA_964386925.1. Lineage (GTDB taxonomy): Bacteria > Bacillota > Clostridia > Lachnospirales > Lachnospiraceae > CAG-791. Next base: position 7,782 of record CAYLUU010000042.1, read on the forward strand.
CCAACTCTAAGCTTCTCCATAACTATCCTCCTCATTTTACCTGCAAACTGTTCTGAGCCATCTTATTTATTTACTTTACTTTACGTTCACAAACAGTTTCTGATTCGTTATCCATCGTTTTCCGTACACAGTGCATCTGATCAGTTATCGGCATTATCTTCACCGATCTGTGCCAGTTCCGCATTCAGCCAATCTCTGGATCCGGCAATCTCCTGCTGCATTGCTTCAAGGCCGGGAGCTCCGGTAGTCAGGCGTTTGTCCACACAGGTCTTCAGACTGATTGCCTCATAGATATCCTCTTCAAATTGCTCGGAAAAGCCCTTGAACTCTTCCATCGACAGCTGATCCAGGCTCTTATTCTTCTCGATGCAGTAGAGCACCATACGTCCGATAATACCATGTGCATCGCGGAAAGGCACGCCCTTTACCACCAGATAATCTGCGGCATCCGTTGCATTGGTGAATCCGTTCTGCGCACTCTTCTCCATCACATCCTTGCGGAAGGTCATGGACTCCAGCATTCCGGTCATCAGCTTCACGCACATGGAAACCGTATCAAAGGCATCGAATACCGGCTCCTTGTCCTCCTGCATATCCTTATCATACGCCAGAGGAATGGCTTTCATCGTGGTCAGGAGACTGGTCAGATCACCGAAGACGCGTCCTGCCTTGCCACGAATCAGCTCGGCTACATCCGGGTTCTTTTTCTGCGGCATGATACTGCTGCCGGTGGAGTAGCTGTCATCAATCTCAACGAAGCGATACTCATTGCTGTTCCAGATGATGATCTCTTCACTCATGCGGCTTAGGTGCACCATCACCAGTGACAGGTCATTCAGAAACTCAATGGCGTAATCACGATCCGAAACCGAATCCATGCTGTTGCGTGTTGGGCAGGCAAAATTCAAACTCTCTGCCACGAATTCGCGGTCCAGGGGATATGTCGTCCCAGCCAGTGCACCGGCTCCGAGGGGGCATTCATTCAGGCGCGCTGCAGTATCCTCCATACGGCTGACATCGCGGCGCAGCATTTCAAAATATGCGCCGAAATGATGTGCCAAAGTCACGGGCTGCGCTTTCTGCAGATGTGTGAAGCCAGGCATATAGGTTTCCTGATTGGCTTCCATGATATTCAGAATCACCTGCAGCAAAGACAACAGATCATCCCGGATTTCATACACTGCCTTACGCGTGAAAAGGCGCATGTCCAGAGCAACCTGATCGTTGCGGGAGCGGCCGGTGTGAAGCTTCTTGCCGTCATCTCCGATCCTGTCAATGAGGTTCGCCTCCACAAAGCTGTGAATATCCTCATATTCATTCGTGATGACCAGCTTCCCGGACTCGATATCCTCACGGATTCCCAGAAGCCCCTCCAGAATATGTTCAGACTCATCCTTCGTCAGGATCCCCTGACGTCCAAGCATTGTTGCATGAGCAATGCTTCCTTCAATATCTTCCTTCCAAAGTCTCTTATCAAAGCCAATGGAATCGTTGAATTCTTTTACCAGTTCATTGGTTGCTTTCGTGAAGCGACCGCCCCATAGCTGTGCCATAGTGGTTTCCTTTCCGGATTCTGAATAGAAATACAAAAGGCGCCCTGCCTTGCAGCAGGACGCCCACCCAAGCTGGAAAAGGGACTTGAACCCTCGACCTACTGATTACGAATCAGTTGCGCTACCAACTGCGCTATTCCAGCATATCGTTCGATTGCAAAACTGCGACCGAACGTTGATCATTATACAGGGTGCCCTCATGCATTGCAAGCAGAAATTTTGGTAACTATTCAGAGCCAAGCAAATTTGCATAAAATGTGCGAGTAATGCTTGCATTGACGAGCCCATTTTTGCGAATGGGCTCTGAATAGTTAAAAATTTTGTAATTATTTAGCGCCGCCTGTCAATTTCAATCATGCATCTGTCCGTAAACGGCCGATTCATGTTGAAATCGCCAGGTGCTAAAATTTTCAAATCTGATGCAGGAACAGACCTGACAGGAGCTTTGGCTCGAACCAGGTGGACTTCGGCGGCATCAGCTTGCCGGCATCGGCAACGGCCAGCAGCTCTCGAATCGATGTCGGATACATCAAGAACGCAATTCCTTCCGTCTCATCTGCTCTGCGAACCAGCTCTTTGGCTCCTCGGATTCCGCCCACAAACTCAATTCTGGAATCTGTTCGAGGATCCTTGATGTTAAACATCGGATCCAGAACGTAATTCTGGAGAAGTGATACATCCATTCCCTTCACCGGATCTCCGCTCTTGATGTTATTCTTGGCGGTCAGCAGGAACCATGCATGGTCCAGATACATTCCGATTTCACCTTTAGCGGCAGGCTGTGCCGTATTTTTTCGATACGGCATAATATTGAAATTCGGACGAAGTGCCTCCAGAATTTCCGCACGGTTCTTTCCGCCAAGGTCTTTCACCACACGGTTATAATCCAGAATTTCCAGTTCATTTTCAGGGAATAACACGCTCAGGAAGAAATTAAATTCCTCTGTTCCGTTGTAATCCGGATGCTCAACGCGGCGCTTCATGCCAACCTTCACGGCAGATGCTGCGCGATGATGTCCATCCGCAATGTAAATCTGCTGAATCTCGGAAAAGGCATCCTGAATAGCTGTCAGATCTTCCACATCACGAATAACCCAGATGCGGTTTCGAACCTCTTTGTCCGAAACAAAATCACAAATCGGAGGCACTGACTTCACCTTGCTCTTGATCCCCGCCAGTGCATCACTTTCCCGATAGGTCAGAAAGATCGGTCCGGTCTGAGCATTGCAGGCATCCACATGATGAATACGGTCCTGCTCTTTGGCTTCGACTGTGTTCTCGTGCTTTTTAATCACACCGCTCACATAGTCGTCTATCGAGGCACAGGCGACGATGCCGGTTTGTGTGCGCTCTCTCCATGTCTGTTCATACAGGTAGTAATACGGCTCCGGATCCTGTACGAAGGTCCCGTCAGCCATCTTCTGATCGAGCAGCTCTCTGGCATGAGCATAGACGCGCTCATCGTAGGTATCAACTTCATCCGGAAGCGTAGACTCCGCCCGGTCAATTGCCAGAAAGCAATTCGGATGAGCGGCTACATAGGCCTTCGCCTCTGCTCTCGAATATACATCATAGGGAAGCGCTGCAATCTCCTGTTCCCTTCCGGGAGCAGGACGAAATGCGCGAAATGGTCTGATTATGGCCATGAAAACCTCACTGAATCAAAGTACTCTATTACTTAATAATGCGTACGCGGAAGACACCTTCCACAGCTGCAAGCTTCGCAGCAACATCATCCGAAAGCTTCGAATCCAGATCCAGGATGGTATAAGCTACTTCCCCTCTGGACTTGTTGGTCATCTCTGCAATGTTGATGCCTGCAGCGCCCATGATGGAGGCAAAACCGGTAATCATGTTAGCTACATTCTTATGCAGGATGGCAACGCGGCCCTCTCTTGCACAGATTCCTGCATCGCAGGCCGGGTAATTGACAGAGTTTTTAATATTGCCGTTCTGCAGATAATCCTGCAGCTCGTCCACAGCCATCACAGCACAATTGGTCTCAGACTCTTCGGTTGAAGCTCCAAGGTGAGGCGTTGTGATGCAGCCGCGGTGTCCTGCTACGGTCGGATTCGGGAAATCGGATACATAGCGGCGAACCTTCCCATCATCAATGGCAGCAATCATTGCCTTCTCATCGACCAGCACATCGCGTGCCATATTCAGAACGATAACGCCCTTTTTCATTTCATCAATTGCTTCCTTAGAAATGTAGCCCTTTGTGGACTCCATTGCCGGAACGTGAATGGTGATGAAATCACAGTTGCGGTAGATTTCATTGATATCCGTCACGTGCGTTACCTTGCGGGAAAGATGCCATGCATTCTCGACGCCAACATACGGGTCGTAGCCATAGACATCCATACCAAGATAAACGGCTGCGTTGGCTACACGGACGCCGATGGCGCCGAGGCCGATAATGCCGAGCTTTTTGCCTTCCAGCTCAGTGCCCGCAAACTGCTTTTTCTCCTTCTCCACCTGAGCGGCAATGTCCGGATTGTTCCAGTTGGAACGAACCCAGTCAACACCTTCTACAACGTCGCGTGAAGCCAACAGCATACCTGCAATGACGAGCTCTTTTACACCATTGGCATTTGCTCCCGGCGTATTGAATACGACAATACCATTCTCTGCACAGCGATCCAGCGGAATATTATTGACTCCGGCACCGGCTCTGGCGATGGCCAGAAGGTTGTCTGAGAATTCCATCTCATGCATTTTAGCGCTGCGCACCAGAATGCCGGCTGCTTCGTTTAGATCCTCTGTCTTCTCAAAATCAGCTGTAAAGCGGCTGGTTCCAACGGTCGAAATATTATTCAGCTCTGCGTATTTAAACACGATCTACACCTCCATCAGTGCTTTGCTTCAAATTCCTTCATGAAGGAAACCAGCTTCTCTACACCTTCCATCGGCATTGCATTATAAAGAGATGCGCGCATACCGCCAACAGTACGGTGTCCCTTCAAGGATACCAGACCCTGTGCAGCCGCTTCCTTGACGAATTCAGCATCCAGATCCGCATCGCCGGTTACAAAGGGAACGTTCATAAGAGAACGATCCTGCTTGCGAACGGTGCCCTTGAACAGCTTCGACTCATCGAGATAATCATAGAACAGCTTTGCCTTCGCCTCATTATGGCGTGCAATGCCTTCCAGGCCGCCCTGCTTCATGAGCCATTTGAATACCAGTCCGCATACGTAGATGTTGTAGCACGGAGGCGTATTATACAGAGAATCCTTATCTGCCTGGGTCTTGTACTGCAGCATCGTAGGAACATAATCCGGCAGATCGTCACGGATCAGATCTTCACGAATAACAGCAATGACAACACCAGCCGGTCCGACATTCTTCTGCACACCGCCGTAGAACATGCCGTACTTGTTCACATCGATCGGACGGGACAGGAAGTTCGATGACACATCCGCCACCAGATCATGCCCCTTCGTGTTCGGCAGCTGGAAATACTCAGTTCCATAAATGGTATTGTTCTCACAGATATAGACATAATCGGCATCTTCCGGAATATCAAGGTCACTGCAGTCCGGAATGTAGGAGAAATTCTCATCCTCTGAGGAAGCAACCTTGATCGCCTCGCCGTATTTCTGTGCTTCCTTCCATGCCTTCTTTGCCCACTGGCCGGTTACAACGTAAGCTGCCTTTTTGTTGCGCATCAGGTTCATCGGAACTGCAGCAAACTGTGTGGATGCACCGCCCTGCAGGAACAGAACCTTATAATTATCCGGTACGCCAACCAGAGATCGGAAATCAGCTTCTGTCTCCTTGATCAATGCATCGAACACCTTACTGCGGTGTGACATCTCCATCACGGACATACCGCTGCCATGATAATCCAGCATCTCACTGGCTGCTGTCTGCAGTACTTCCTCCGGAAGCATCGCAGGACCTGCCGAAAAATTATAAACTCTGCTCATCTCAACCTCCTCTGCGAATCAATCGCGCTATGCCAACAGGATCCATTCCTGCACGCATCATCTCCTAATGTGGTAACGATTCATCAGTACAGAACAACCGGTGTTCCTACCGATACCAGACTGTACAGCTCCGGCATCGCCGACGTCGGAATGTTCACGCAGCCATGGGATCCGTTCGTAAGATAAATATTGCCGCCGAAGCTGGAACGCCAGCTGGCATCATGCATACCGACGCTGTTGCCGATAAAGTTCATCCAATACTGTACGAAGGATGCATAATCCTTTCCCGTCAGCGTAACGTTACGCTGTTTGCCAAGAACCGTATACACTCCCGTCGGTGTATCATGTCCCAAGCGGTGATTTCCGGTAACAACGGATGTGGAGAAGCGTCGAACGCCATTCTCGTAGTAGTAGAGAATCTGATTCGTGATGTCAATTTCCACATAGGTGCCGCTGCACCGTGTTACCGGGGCGTGCGCCTCAGTCCTCTGCTGCATGATGGCCGTTGCCAGATAGTTGATCTCATATTCCACATCAATGTATCCGGTGTTCTGAAAAGTTCCATCCAGAGCAATGTAGGAGCCTCCGGTTGTCTGGAATCCCGCTGTGTTGGAAACGCTGTTTACCGGCGGGAAAAGATTCTGCAAAGCGGTAAAGAAATTACGCATCTTATTAGAATCGCACACGTAATAACCGGTAGCAGGATCAATGTAATAGCTCCCATCTGCATTGGTCACCATCATGGTCATGGCCAGCTCCGGTGTTACCGTATAAGTCTGTCCATCACTGAATACATATGTAATATTGCACTGCGGCGCCGCTGGCAATTCGGAAGCTGCCTTTACAGAAAGCTTTCCGGCACACAGCACGAAGCAAACCGCCAGCAGGGCAAACACTGCCGTAAGAAACGATTTCTCGTTTCTGCTGATGATCTTTTTCATTCTCCCCATCCTCGTTGCAGGTCACAGTCTCCGCTGCCTGCCTTAAGCATGTCTGCGCATAGCATACAGCAGGCCGAAGTGTCACCGTGATCTTCCGTTAATCCTTCAGATCCTGCTCATCGAAGGCTTCCTCAATGGATGTTCCCGGAGAAACCATCGGGAACACTTTGTCATCCTCATCAATGATGCAGTCCAGAACGGTCGGCCGTCCGGATTCAATCGCTTTCCTCAAGGCAGGCTCCAGCTCTTCCGGCTTCGTCACACGAATGGCGAGGCACCCTAAGCCTTCTGCTGTCTTGCAGTAGTCAACTTCATCCTCCAGCACCGTAGCACTGTAACGTTTTCCATAATACAACGTCTGCCACTGCCTTACCATACCCAGAACCTGATTGTTAATCACAATCTCAACAATCGGGATATGATAGCGGCTCGCTGTTGCCAGCTCAATCAGGTTCATGCGGAAGCATCCATCACCGGCAATATTGACGCAGATCTTGTCCGGACGTGCTGTCTTTGCACCGATGCAGGCTCCAAGTCCATAGCCCATGGTTCCCAGACCGCCGCTGGTCAGGAAGGTTCTGGGCTCGGAATAGGTATAATACTGAGCGGTCCACATCTGATGCTGGCCAACATCCGTGGAGACAATTGCCTTTCCTTCCGTTACTTTGTCCAATGCCTCAATGACCATCGGGCAGGTCAGGCGGCTATGATCATAACGAAGCGGATAGGTCTCCTTCAGATTCTGAATCTCTCCCATCCAGGCATCATTAGAAACCGGCTGAAGCTGCGCATTAATTTTGCCAAGAAGCTCTTTCAGGTCGCCCACCAGCGCAAGATCAATCTTAACGTTCTTGTTGATCTCTGCCTCATCGATATCGATCTGGAGAATCTTCGCTTTATTGGCAAACTTCTTCGGATTGCCGGTCTGACGATCCGAGAAACGGGTCCCGAGTGCAATCACCAGGTCTGCCTTGGAAAGGCCGAAATTCGATGCCTTCGTGCCATGCATGCCGATCATGCCGGTATAGTGCGGATCGTGCCCGTCAAATACACCTTTTCCCATCAGGGTATCACAAACCGGTGCATCCAGGAGTCTGTCGAGCTCGCGGATTTCCTCAGAAGCTCCGGAAATCACCGCACCCCCACCAACGTAGAGATACGGACGCTTAGCGCTCTGAATCATCCGAACAGCTTCCTCAAGCTGCTCCCCGGTATAATGTGCCAGATGATTGCACGCCTTGCGGTTACCAGCCGCAGCCTCTTCTTCGGTTTCCGGCTCGTATTCGCAGACGGCACCGGTCACATCCTTTGTCACATCAACAAGCACCGGTCCGGGACGCCCGGTTGATGCAATGCGGAAGGCACTGCGAATCGTAGGTGCCAGATCTTCTACATTCTTAACAATAAAGCCGTGCTTTGTCACCGGCATGGTAATGCCGGCAATATCCACCTCTTGGAAGGAATCCTTTCCCAGAAGCGGAAGCGTTACGTTACAGGTAATGGCAACCACCGGAACAGAATCCATATATGCCGTCGCAATGCCGGTTACCAGATTCGTTGCTCCGGGGCCTGACGTTGCCATGCAGACACCAACCTTTCCGGAGGCTCTTGCATAGCCGTCTGCCGCATGAGCAGCTCCCTGCTCATGGCTGGTCAGAATGTGGCGGATTTTGTCGCTGTTCTTGTACAACGCATCATAAACATTAAGGATTGCTCCTCCCGGATAACCGAATACCGTATCCACGCCCTGCTCCAGAAGGCATTGAACAATAATTTCTGAACCGTTGAGTTTCATGTTTTTCTCCCCGTTGCAAATATATCGGTATCTATCTAGTACACATCTGTCACTTTAAATCACGAATTCGTTCGCAGCGCCCGATTCACGTTGAAATCGCCAGGTGCTAATTAAACCTGCAGTTCCTTCGGAAGCTCCAGAATCGCGCCGCGGTTGCCGGAGGTGACCAGCGCCTGATAGCGTCCAAGGTAGCCTTCTGTGATCTTCGGCTTGCGAGGCTTCCATGCAGCCCTGCGCTCCGCCAGAACCTCATCCGATACCTTCAGTTCCAGACGATTGTTCGGAATATCTACCAGAATCATATCGCCCTCTTCGACCAGTGCGATCGGTCCGCCGACGGCTGCCTCCGGGCTCACATGTCCAATTGCTGCTCCGCGAGAAGCACCCGAGAAGCGACCATCCGTAATCAGTGCCACCGTAGAACCAAGGCCCATACCAATAATGGCAGAGGTAGGATTCAGCATCTCACGCATACCAGGGCCGCCCTTCGGTCCCTCATAACGGATAACTACCACATCCCCTTCATGAATCTGTCCCGTCGTAATAGCCTTGATGGCATCCTCTTCGCAGTCAAAAACTCTTGCAGGGCCTTCATGTGTCATCATCTCCGGAGCAACAGCGCTGCGTTTTACAATACCGGTATCCGGAGCAAGATTTCCCTTCAGCACAGCGATTCCGCCATTGGGCATAAACGGATTCTCTATCGGACGAATGATTTCAGGGTCACGGTTGGCAACACCCGCGATGTTCTCACCCGTTGTCTTTCCGGTAACAGTCACGCCATCGAGATACAGGAGGTTCTTCTTCGTCAGCTCATTCATCACTGCATAAATGCCGCCGGCCTCATTCAGATCCTCCATATAGGCCGGACCCGCCGGTGCCAGATGGCACAGGTTCGGTGTGCGATCGGAAACCTCATTTGCAAATTCCATATTCAGCTCAATACCGCACTCGTGTGCAATAGCCGGCAGATGCAGCATCGTGTTGGTGGAGCAGCCAAGTGCCATATCTACCGTCAGCGCATTGGTAAATGCCTCTTTGGTCATGATGTCACGGGGACGAATGTTTTTTTCAATAAGGTTCATCACCGCATAACCGGCTTCCTTTGCCAGGCGAATGCGTGCAGAATATACAGCAGGAATGGTTCCGTTGCCGCGCAGGCCCATACCGATTGCCTCCGTCAGGCAGTTCATGGAATTGGCCGTGTACATACCGGAGCAGGAACCGCAGGTAGGACATACATTCTCTTCAAAATTGGCCAGCTGCTCTTCGGTAATCTTGCCGGAGTCAAATTCTCCTACCGCTTCAAACATAGAAGACAGGGAACGCTTTCTGCCGTTCACATGGCCGGCCAGCATCGGGCCGCCGGATACGAATACGGTAGGAATGTTGACACGTGCAGCAGCCATCAGAAGTCCCGGAACGTTCTTATCGCAGTTCGGGATCATGACCAGTCCGTCAAACTGATGTGCCTTTGCCATGGCCTCGGTGGAATCTGCAATCAGATCGCGAGTAACCAACGAATATTTCATTCCGACATGTCCCATGGCGATACCGTCGCAGACGGCAATGGCCGGGAACATCACCGGAACACCGCCAGCTTCGGCAATGCCCATCTTAACAGCCTGTGCAATCTTATCCAGATTCATATGTCCCGGAACGATCTCGTTGTAAGAACAAACGACACCGATCATGGGCTTTTTCATTTCTTCCCGAGTGAAACCAAGTGCATTGAACAGACTCCGGTGCGGAGCCTGCTGTACGCCTTCTTTTACATTTGAGCTAATCATAAATTATATCTCCTGTTTTCATATGTGATACCAGTCCATCGTTTGCAAATCAACCAATACAGCGTTTACAAATTGACTGGCCAGATCATGCAGAATAGTATCTCAAATTCTTTCTGCAATCGCATCGCCCATTCCAGAGCAGGAAACCTTTGTCAGGCCTGTCGCCTCTGCCGCATCCTTCGGCATCAGATCTGTGCTGCGGATGCCGTCTGCAAGTGTCTTCTTCACCGCATTCTCGATGGCATCTGCCTCTTCCAGCAGTCCGAAGGAATAACGCAGCATCATCGCAGCCGACAGAACCGTTGCAATTGGGTTGGCAATGCCAAGCCCTGCAATATCCGGTGCACTGCCATGACTGGGCTCATACAGTCCAAAGCTTCCGTCCGCAAGAGATGCAGAGGACAGCATGCCGATGGAGCCGGTGATCATGGATGCTTCGTCCGAGAGAATGTCGCCGAACATATTCTCCGTAACCACAACATCGAACTGCTCCGGATCCTTCACGAGCTGCATTGCGCAGTTGTCTACCAGCATATCCTCGACCTGTACATCAGGATAATCCGCTGCTACCTCATGCACAATCTTACGCCACAGGCGGGAAGTATCCAGCACGTTTGCCTTGTCAACACTGGTTACCTTCTTCCTTCTCTTCCGTGCAATTTCAAAGGCCTTGACGGCAATACGGCGGATCTCCTTCTCGTTGTATTTGAGTGTATCCACAGCGGTTTCCACGCCGTCCACTTCCTTGGTCCAACGCTCACCGAAATACAGACCGCCGGTCAGCTCACGAACTATGATCAGGTCAAAATTGCGGCCACCCTCTTTTGCTGCAAGCGGGCAGGAAGCCGCAAGCTCCGGGAACAGGTAAGCCGGGCGAAGGTTTGCATACAGGCCAAGTGCCTTCCGGATTCCCAGAAGCCCTGCCTCCGGGCGCTTTTCCGGCGGCAGCTGATACCAGGGAGACGTCTTGGCATCTCCTCCGATGGAGCCCATCAGGACCGCATCGCTGGACTTTGCAATGTCGATGGTTTCCTGTGTCAGCGGAACGCCGTATTTGTCAATGGAGCAGCCGCCCATCAGAATATCCGTATAATGGATGGTGTGTCCGTATTTTTCGCAGACACGATTCAGTACCTTGCGTGCCTCGGCAACAATCTCCGGGCCAATGCCGTCACCGCCGATTACAGCAATGTTCATTTCCATAGTCTTTCATCTCCTTTAAGATTCTGGTTCACTTGCAGAGACTGGATCATACAAAGGGACTCAACGCATATCCTTATGGACACCTTTGTCCCTTCCTACGTCTCTTCGCAATGAGCTTCATTGTATCATGTACAGTCCGAAATATTCTAAGCTCATCACAATTATTCAAAATCCCTTAGCTAATTCCAATAATTTTCATATGATACGAATAACGGATAATGCCGATCATATAAAAGCTGTATATACACAAAAAGAAGGCCTGCGCCTTCTTTTTGCCCTGACTCTGTTCCCTTGAGAACAGCACAACAGCGGAATATGAATAATATTCAGATGTCCATTAGTTGGACTCTGCAGCATCTTCCGGCTTCTCAACCTGAACGATAGCGGCTTTCTGCATCGGAATACGGCAGTTCTTGTTGTTGCCGAATTCAACGATTACCGTGTCATCATTCATATCAACAACGATTCCGTAAAAACCAGCTGTGGTCAGAACACTGTCACCAACAGCAACGGTAGCCAGCATTGCGTCCTTCTGCTTCCTCTCCTTATTCTGCGGACGGATGAAGAAGAAATAAAACAGAGCAACCAGAGCAACGATATAAACGATCATCAGTACGCTGGAGCCGGAAGATGTAGAACTGAGCAACATATACAATAACCTCCATTTGCAGGATCCGCTCAGCGCCTGTTATGTTCAACAAGAACCAGAAGCCGAACACTTATCCTTTTCTTAAATGCAACTATTCACTTACTATACAACACGACTGCCAAAAAGCATAGCCTTTTCTCACGG
>CAYLUU010000043.1:0-19636 GCA_964386925.1 uncultured Sarcina sp.
AGTTTTAGCCCTTTACAGCTCCGGCCATCATGCCCTTTACCAGCTTGTCCTGCAGGATGCAGAACAGGATGATCATCGGGAGAACCGACAGCGACAGGCAAGCCATGATCATGGCCGTATTGGTTGAGTAAGCTCCCTGATAGTTCCACAGTGCCAGCGGCAGTGTGCGGTGCTCCTCGCTCTGCGTCAGCGTGAAAGCGAAAATGAACTCATTCCAGATATTCACGCCGTTGTAAATGCCAAGAGTAGACAGGCCCGGCTTGGACAGCGGCAGGATCACCTGCCAGAATCTGCGAAATCTTCCGCAGCCGTCGATGTCTGCAGCCTCCTCCAGCTCCTTCGGGATTCCCTTCATGAAGCCGGTCAGAATGAATACAGACAGCGGAAGTGCAAACGCTACATCTACCGGGATCAGTGCCCACAGGCTGTCATACAGTCCGGTATTGATGGACATCTGGAAGATCGGGATCATCGTCACGTGCATCGGGATGGACATGCATGCCACGATCAGCAGATAGATCGTCCCTCTCAGCTTGAAACTAAAGCGAGACAGCGGATACGCCGCAAAGGCGGAAATCATCAGCAGAATCACCAGTGAAATCACGATGACAATGACGGAGTTCTTAAAATAATTCCAGTACCCGGGATCCGTGAGGATCGAGATGTAGTTGTCCGGATAGAATTTCTCCGGCCAATGGAAAGCGCCGTACATGATCGTTTCCAGCTTCTGCTTGAAGCCTGATACAACCATGAAGAAAAACGGAACGAAGGCTACCACCAGCCAGAACACCGCCAGAATAATGGCGATGGCCCAGGCGATTCTGGATTTCATTTTATTCTTTTTGTATCTTACGACATCCTTATCGGCGCTCATTCGTCATCCCCCTTTCCATTCATCACTCTCATGATTATGGATGCAATCAGCGTGATCAGAATGAACATGCCTGCTGCAACCGCAGAACCGTATCCCATATTAAATGAGGTAAATGACGTCTTGTACATGTAGGTAGCCATCAGCTCGGTTGATGTACCGGGGCCGCCGCCGGTCATTACATATACCAGATCAAAGTACTTCAGAGAACCGGTTACCGACATAACCACTGCATTCTGAATGGTCGGTACCAGCAGCGGCAGCGCGATCTTCCGAACGTACTGTCCGCGGGTAGCGCCGTCCACAATGGCAGCCTCATAGATATCCTCGGAAATGCTCGAATATCCCGCAATGTAATACACCATGTAAAACGGAATGAACTGCCAGCAGATAACGCCAATAACTGCATACAGCGCCGTCGCCTGATTGCCCAGCAAATCAACATTACCGCCGCCGAAGAAATTCGAAATGGAGGAAATCAGTCCACCATTCGTAGCCAGCGCGTAATGGAACAGGTATCCGACTGCAACCGAGCTCGTCAGAAGAGGCAGGAACCAGATCACCTTGAAGAAATTAAACTTTCTTCCACCCGCATCCAGAAACGTTGCCAGCAGAATACCAATCGGCATCTGAATGATCAGCGACAGGATCATGATTTTGACATTGTTCAGGAAGGATCTCCAGAAATCGCTGTCATGCAGCAGCTTATTCCAGTTATAGAGCCCGTTGAATGTCTTTGTGGTTGAAATACCGTTCCACTGCGTAAAGCTGTTGATAAATGTCTGAATGATCGGATACACCATGAAAACAGCGATCATTATTAGCACCGGGAGCAGAAAGACTGCGGCGCAAAGATTGGTCGACCTTTGTCTCCTGGCGGCAAGTGAATTCTTCTTCCCCACGATCGGACCCTCCTTTTAATCCTTGCCGGGATAAATAACGGGGCTGGCGCTCATCGCGCCAGCCCCGTGCCGGCTGCTAAACCACATTGTTGTTATGCATTACCGAATCCGTTGTTTGCGATCAGCCTGCGTTCTCACTGTGATACTCATCCAGTGCATCCTGCTGCTCCTGAGCGATCTCCTCCGGTGTTGCAGACTTATCAAATGCCTTCTGGGATGCAGACTTGTGAACCTCTGCTACAGCAGAAGGAAGGTACTGATCCCACCACAGCTGTACAGAGCTTGCATCGTTGATGATGGAAAGGATATCCTGCCAAGCAGGCTCCTCAGAGGTTGCTGCCTTCAGCGGCGGAACCTTACCAGCCTCAATAGCATTGTTCATCCACTCATCCGTAGAGTAGTAAGCTACCATCTTCACTGCCTCTTCCAGTTTCTCGCCGGTGCAGTTGAAGGTCAGGAAGTTATCGCCCAGAGTTCCGAGTACAACATTTGCATACTCTTCCTTGCCGGAGATGGTCGGGAATGCGAATGCGCCGAGGTTCTCATAGAAATCAGGATTCTCTTCCTTAATGGAGCCAACCTGCCATGCGCCCTGGAGCATCATGCCTGCGCCCTGATACAGAAGGGCACGATCATCACCGTTATCAGCAGACAGAGAGTTAACGCCGTCCGGGAAATATCCCTTATCAACCCACTCTTCAATCTTCTCGCCGGCATACTCGGTTGCGTCATTTACAAGAGATCCGGTTCCGTCATAAGCCTCTGTGATGACATCAGGTCCGCCGTAACGAGCTACCAGGTAGCAATAATACATGGATCCGGTCCACTGAGAACCATTCGCCAGAGCGAAAGGAGTGATGCCATCCGCTACCATCTGATCACAGAGAGCTTCGAGCTCTTCAAGTGTCGTCGGAACCTCATAGCCCTTCTCAGCCCACATTGCCTTGTCATAGAAGATAACTGCAACAGAGTCGTTCAGGATCGGAATTGCATAGATCTTGCCATCTACAGTTGCCTGTGCCAGAGAAGCCTCCGTGTACAGCTCATCCAGTCCATACTCCTTCACAAGATCCGTAATATCCTGTGCATAGCCGGAATTAATGTACTCCGTCAAAGGACCGCCAGTCCAGTTCATGTACACATCCGGGCACTGTCCTGCAGACATTGCTACAGAAAGCTTCTGCTTGTACTGATCGTTCGTTGTATTTACAACATCAATTGTATAACCGCTGGTTGCGGAATCATTGGTATTGTACTGATCCACTGCATACTGCCACAGACTCTTATCCGGCTCGTCAGTTCCCAGGGTCCAGTAGGAAATGGATCCACCTTCACCGGAGGAAGCTGCCTCTGCAGTATCTGCTGCCGCTTCTGTCGTAGCATCTGCAGCCGTCGTATCTGCAGAAGACGAGCTGCCGGATGAGCCACAGGCTGCCAGAGCCCCTGTCGTCATAGCAAGTGTTAACATTAAAGCAATTTTACGTTTCATGTTACCCTCCCTTGTTGCCTTGTTGAGATCTTCGCGACATGTTTACCAGATTTTCTTCCTTGCCAAAGAATTCCTTGTGCATATCGCTGTCATGGATACTATTGTAGCGTTCTTAACTTCAGAATAAATCCCAAATGTTGTTTTAAATTATACATTTCTTGCTATTTTCCTTTTCCCGTCCATTATTCATTCTGTTTATTTTCCCGAAGCAAGTTCGGATTTTCATGTGTAAAATGTCATCAAGCTCACGTTCCATCTCCTTTTCCCTGGTTGTAGAAGCTCAGAAATTATATTTTTTCCGGAAATTTCCCCTTTCATCCCGCCCTTCATTATCGCAATAATTGTTTGTCAGTTTTCTGTCATCCGCTATAATTGTGGTATCTGTTACTGTAACCCCCGGGCAGAGGCTTCGTGGATGCGTGAGCACGCAGCAGCCTTTCTATCAAAAGAAGTGGGGTGAAAGGTCCGAATTCCTGATGAGTGCACGAATACAGTGAGCAATACAATGGAAGACACAAAAGGAACTGTCAAATACAGCAAAGCTTCAAATGGATCCTATGAATCGGTCAAATATCGTGAAAGCTCCCATCTATGGCTTTATATCGATGCAGCCGAGCAGAATTACGCTCCGCATTGGCATAATGAAATTGAAATTATTCATGTTCGCAAGGGTACGCTGCAGGTATCCTGTCAGGGTATTTATTACGATTTGAGTCAAGGAGACACTCTGTTCATCGGCCCTGCCGTTGTCCATGAAATTTACAATGAATCTCCCGGGAATCGCTTCTATATTCAGGCAGACATGTCTGGTTTCCCGGCTCTGCATGAACTGAACACGATCTTTTCCCTGATGTCTCCCGCTGCCCTTATAACACCATCGGGATTTCCTGTCATTTTTGACCGGATCACAGATCGCATCCAGGAGATTCAGCAGATTTACTTTGATACCACGACTGCGGATCAGAACATCAATTACCCGCAGGAGGAAGCGGACCGCATGAATCATCGGATCGCAGCCACGCGTCTCCCGTTCACAGCTGAGATGCAGATCTACACCCTGCTGCTCGGCTGCATCGGCCTGATCGGCAAGGAAATTCAGCGCCGCGGCCAGGACGACACTCCCGTGAATCCACAGTCTCTGGTCGGACGCAATCAGCAGGCAATGCAGGAGGCCTGCAGCTACATCGCTCTTCACTTTTCAGAGCCGCTCTCCCTGGAGATGGTTGCGAAACAAGTCGGATTCAGCAAATATTATTTTGAACGCTTGTTCCGTCAGTTCACCAATATGAGCTTTTATCAATACGTCACCAAGGTTCGCCTTTCCTACGCGCAGCAGCTGCTCGCGGACCGCGATGTACCAATTACGGATGTTGCTCTGCGATGCGGTTTCTCCGGTGCCTCCCCTTTTACAAGGGCTTTCCGCCAGGCCACAGGGTTCACCCCTTCCGCCTTCCGACAGATAAATGAAGATCGCAGCAGCTTTTAAATCTCTACGCAATATTGATTACACAAGGAGCGTTTGAATAAATTCGAATGGTTTTTAAACGAATTCCGAAAGAGGTATGACATGAATCAGGATCAGATCAAAGAACTCATCAGCATCGCCCTGCAGCAGCTGGCATTTTCCTACGCCCCTTACTCGCATTACAAGGTTGGGGCTGCCCTTCTGGCCGAAAACGGAACAGTTTACACAGGCTGCAACATTGAGAATGCCGCCTACACCCCCACTAACTGTGCAGAACGCACAGCCTTCTTCAAGGCAATCAGCGAAGGAGTTCACGATTTCAAGGCAATCTGCATTGTAGGTGGGACAGATGGCATCGTCCGGGACTACGCCGCTCCCTGCGGTGTGTGCCGCCAGGTCATGATGGAATTCTGCGATCCCTCGACGTTTCAGATTATTCTGGCCATCGATCCGGATCACTACGACATCTATACCCTTCAGGATCTGCTGCCTCAGGGGTTCGGTCCACAGAATTTAACCTGAGCAAACGTAGGATTACTTACATACGCCAGCCAGCACAGATGCACACTCCTGTCTGGCAAGTTAACTTTGTCACGCAAGCAGCGTCGGATCCTTTTGGTCAGCTTTATCCCTTTACAGTAAAGGCAAATAAGAATATCATGCATGGGAGCAATGTAATATCGCTCAGACGCAGAGTAGAGATTTAAGCGGTCAGTGCCTTCGGAACGGGGAGTTGTTCGGAGGACGAAGAGGAATCATCCCACGGTTTAAGTCTCGCATCCCGCTGCTCAGAGGGCAATGACGTCTTCTTTGCGGTCAGGGACTGTAAAGGAGGTTTTTTTATGTCCAAAAAACGATCGACCAAAACCATGGTGCTCCTTTCTGTTCTTGTAGCGCTGCAGATCATTCTTGCAAGATTCTGCTCCTTCAATGCATGGAACACACGAATTGGGCTTGGCTTCATTCCGGTTGCTCTGGCAGGTGCCTTATTCGGTCCGCTGTCGGCAGCACTGGTAGGCGCCGTCAGTGATATCCTGGGTGCACTGCTGTTCCCTTCCGGAACCTATTTTCCGGGCTTTACTGTAACAGCAGCCTGCATGGGACTTTCCTTTGGCTTCTTCCTGCGGAATGGCCGGCTGCATCTGCCTCGCATTCTCATGGCCGTAGGACTGAACCAGATTGTATTCAGTCTGGGAATGAACACACTTTGGATCTCCATTCTGTACGGCTCCAGCTTTTTCGTTCTCCTTCCTGCAAGAGCACTGCAGGTTGTAGTAATTGCGCCGGTTCAGGTCATCATTCTCATGGCTCTTTCCGGTGTCGTGAAACGCGCAGACTTACGAAAGGTACTGGCAGAATGACCTGGGACGAAACCTTTGAAAAATTATCCGCCGATTGGCGTGCCACGGCACCGAATCCCGCACGTATGCAGCAGCTGTTAGAGCGGCTTGGTCATCCGGAAGAGCATCTGCATTTCGTGCACATTGCAGGTACAAACGGAAAAGGCTCCGCTTCCGCAATGCTCTCGAGCATTCTCATAGAAGCCGGTTATCGTACCGGAACCTACATTTCACCACACCTGTCTGCGATCAATGAGAGATGGTCTGTTGACGGAGAGAATATCTCTGATGAACGGCTGTCCGAAATTCTTGAAATCATTCAGCCTGTCATTCTGTCTATGGCAGACACGCCGACCAAATTCGAAATTCTGACGGCGCTTGGCTTTCTGTATTTTTATCAGGAAGGCTGCCAGATCGTTGTACTGGAGGTAGGCCTTGGCGGCCGGCTGGATGCCACCAATTCCATTCCGGTTCCTGACTGCGCCATGATCATGAATATCGGTCTGGAGCATACTGAAATTCTGGGGAATACTCTGCAGGAGATTGCTTTCGAGAAGGGCGGCATCATTAAGTCGGGCGGAGATGTTGTACTCTATCATCAAAGCGAAGAGGTTCGCGGTGTAATTGCAGACCTGTGCCGGAAGCGAGGTGCATTTCTGCATGAGACAAGTTCGGAAGAGAGTCCCCGGCTCAACATGGAAACAGCGGTCTGTCAGTGCTTTCATTACAGGAATCGCAGGGATCTTCATCTGTCGCTTCTGGGAAAATATCAGGTTCGAAATGCCTGTGCCGTGCTGGATGCTGTAGATGTGCTCATTGGTAAGGGATATCACATCTCCGAAGCAGCAACCCGCAGCGGACTGGAGCATTCCCGTTGGCCCGGTCGCTTTGAAATATTGCAGACGGAGCCGCTCTTCATTATAGACGGGGCCCATAACCCCAACGGGGTCGAAGCTCTGATGGAGTCTGTAAAGGAGTATCTCTCAGACTATAAGATTATTTTCCTGATGGGCGTTATGGCCGATAAGGATTATGACGATATGATTCGTCTGGCAGCCCCTTATGCCGCACATTTTATCGCCCAAATGCCGGGAGAAGAGCCACACCGCGCGCTGGAGGAGAATACGCTCGCTGCGAGAATACATGCCTGTTTCCAAGGTCCTGTAGAAACCGCCGCCTCGGTAAGAGAAGGCGTATCAATGGCACTCCGCGCTGCTGAAGCCGCGCTTTCAGAAGCCGCAGCCACCACTTCCTTATCAGCAATCGGCGCGAAATCAACGGCAGCAAAGTCAAAGGCAGCTGTTGTGTGTTTCGGATCGCTCTATCAGGTCAGTGAAATACGAAATGCTCTGCAGGAGATGCCGCTCGAGTGCAGCAATTCCGGCAGGTAGAAATAAAGAGGGAGCACCTTTCGGTGTTCCCTCTTTATTTTGATAGTGAATTGTTACAGCTTTACGTCATATCCGCGTTGTCTACATCAGTGATGCTTTAATGTGCATTCATCTTCTGCATATCAATCCTCTTCTTCCCTACGTTTTGCAAGGAAGAAAATCAGGAGCAATACCATCATCAGCAGGACTGCAATCGTTCCGTATACAAACAGCCGCTTGTCCGCCTCGACTTGCTTATCCTCCGAATCTGTTGCCTGCACATCGGTGTCACTGTTCTGCAGGACCTCTTCACGAGCCTGTTTACTGGCTTCCGTTTCGTGAACAGCTGTTGCTGTGAACAGCTCCCCATCATCCATGCTGCTCTTCTGATAGGTCACGGAATATTCTTCTCCGATTCCATCTGCCGTCACGGCGTAACTGATATAGAAATTACCGTTCATTTCTGACCGTTTTCCAAAATCAGCCACCCAGTTCGTTTCTGCAGACGCCTTCTGCATCGCAATTTCTTCACCGTCGGCATACAAATGAAACAGAACGCTCGTCGGACGAATTCCGTCCGCGTCATCCTCATCATCCCACACCATCACGGCTCTGAGGTGAATCAGATCTCCCTGCGCCTCTTCGCTTTCGTCATTAGCTGCATTCCCAGACAATACCTCCCCGGTGCTCCCTGCGGCTGCATTTCCGAGTGTCGTACTCTCGGTTGCAGCGTCTTCAGGCCCTGATATTCCATTGGAATCAATAGCCTCCCAATATCCATTTGACGAACCTTCTGTGCCGTCATCTGTCCGATTCCCATCCAGGCTCGAACCGGCAGCAGAATTACCCCCGCCGGATCCTGCAGAGCCTGAATTTCCAGCTCCGGAATCTGCCGTATCTGTACTGCCCGAACCGGACTCTCCGGCCCCAGATCCGGAAGAGCTTCCGCCGTGATCCGGCTTTACCGGATCGATCTGTACATCTTTATACGTCGCTGTCAGGGTTACATCGTGATCCGGCATCGCAATGACAATCGAACTACTGCTAAGACTTCCGACCTTTATATCCAGTTCTCCGTCAGACACCTGCCATCCTGCAAAATACTGACCCGCAGGTGCTGCGTTCGCTTCTATGGTCACCGGCTTGCCAACTCTGTATCTGCCGCCGCCAGTTCCTCCGGAAACCGTCAGGCTATGATATGCCTTCTCCTCTTCGATAAAGGAAACCTCCACGTTTCGATTGGTGGTCACCCTGTACATCGTAAAGGTATATGCACTACCGGATTCAACAGGCACATCCATCTCTACCCCGTCAATTTTCAGTCGGTCAATGATATATCCATCATCCGGTGTAATGGTGAAGCTGACATTTCCACCGGTTGCAACAGTAACGGTTCCGCTCGGTGAAACAGTTCCGCCTGTCTCCGGTGCCGTCACAGTGATAGTGCAGGTCTTGGTGGCTTCCTTATAGCTTGCTCTCGCCGTCACATCCTCTGCCGGCATTTTGAAGCTAACCGTGAAATCCTTACTGGTAGTTCCATCCGTGAACTCTACTCCCGTCAGCCCCTTCCAGCCATCAAAATTCTTTCCGGCATAATCCTTTGCCGAAATGGTAACAACGCTGCCTGCAGTATATCGTCCGCCTCCTGTTCCGTCCGCCACGGTCAGCGTATACTTTTTCTGCTCATACACCGCGGAAACTTTCAAATCATAATCCGGCATACGGAAGCTTACTGTGGGGTCCTTGCTGGTGGTTCCGTCTTCAAAGTCGTCCTTATCCAGCTCCTCCAGTCCGCTCCAACCAGCAAAATCAACGTCTGCCAGCTCGGCTGCCGTGATCGTAACCAGGTCACCGTATTCATAGCTCCTGACCTCAGCCGCACCACTGCCGTTATACAGTGTCAGCGTGTAGGTTTTCGGCGTCGGGAGCACCTCAAACTCTGCATAGATGCTGCGGTTCGCCGTTACGTTTTCAATCGTATAGTGACGTTCCTGCACATAAACCTCACCATCTTCCGAATTCTGCCCCTTCTGGCCTGTCTGCACATCTTCGTTTCCAGCAGCGCTGCTCTTGAGTGGTACAATGCTGCCATCCACGGACAATGACTTCAGATAATACCCATCATTTGCCGTTGCCGTAAACGAGAGATTCTCTCCCTTCTTTACAGTGTTCTTTCCGCTCGGCGTAATGATCCCCCCCGCGCTTGCCGAGGCCTCAATGGTATAGCTGATTTGCTTTTCTTTAAAGGTGACCTCTATGCTCGACGAGTCATCCGTTACATTACAGAAGGTGTAGGAATACGATCCATCCGGTTCTTCTGTCAGGACAGATGGATCTACTGCTGCTCCATTGATCTTCAGCGAGTCAATTTCATATCCGCTGTCCGGAGTGATAATAAAGCGAAGTTTCTTTCCCTCCTCAATGGTAACCTTTCCTTCCTCTATCTGTGCCCCTTCCGGAACTACACTTCCTCCTTTTCCCGTTCCCGGTGCCGTCACCTTAATGGTGTGCGTCTTGACTGCATACTGTGCGGAAGCTGTCACATTACTTGTCGGCATTGTAAAGCTTACCTTCTCATCGGTAACACTGCTGCCATCTGACAGTGTAACTCCGTCCAGTCCACTCCATCCGGTGAATTTCTGATGCTCCGGTGCCGGATTTGCGGATAGCGTTACCTTTGCTCCTGCTGCATAGGTTCCGCCGCCGGTTCCGTTCGTCACAGTTACCGAATACTTTTGGGCAGGCGACTCCTTCTGAGCAAATACAGCCTCGATGGTATGGTCCGCGCTTACCTTCGTAAATATGTAGGTATAGGTTGTGGTCTGCCCCCCGGTTCCTCCTGTACTCGTCTGCTCAGATTGTGCAGTAGCCTCAGCAAGGACATCCTTCTTATCCACGATCAGCGACTTTAGATAGTAACCCTCGTTCGCCGTTGCCGTAAATGCAAGACTGCTTCCTTCCTTCACACTGCTGGTTCCGCCGGGCGTAATCGTTCCGCCATCCGTTGCCGTGGCTTTGATTTGATAGGAAACTGTCTTTTTCGTAAAGAATACCGTAATGTAATGATCTCCTGTAACCTGACTGAAGGTATACACACCATCCTTCAGCACGGCAGGATCCGTCTTTGTCTGATCGATATAAATCGAGCTGATCTCGTACCCTTCATCCGGAGTAACTTTAAGCGTACAATCACTACCTTCCGTTACTGCAATGTCACCAGCCCCTTTCAGCGTCGTTTTTCCATAAGTCAGCGCTCCGCCGTTTCCAATCGTGTAATGAACGGACCACTCCTTCGTTTCAGTTTTATCCTCTTCGTAGGAGCCCGTAGCCTTCAGATCCCCTGCAGGCATCGTAAAGCTAAGCTTCTCATCGGTAAGACTGCAGCCGTCTGACAGTGTAACTCCGTCCAATCCGCTCCATCCGGCGAATTTCATGTTCTCCGGTGCAGCATCGGCAGCGATCGTAACCATTGCTCCGTACAGATAGGTTCCGGTTCCGGTTCCATTCTCCACCGTTAACTGGTAGGACCTTCTGGAATATTTTACATTGACAACCAGATCCTTCTCTGGCATCTCGAAGCTTGCAGATGCTGAGGTAATGCCGGTTTCTTCTGTGAAGGTCACATCACTCAAGCCGGTCCATTCTGTAAAGATATAACCATCCGCAGGTTCCGCCGCCTGAATCTTTACGACCTCTCCAACTTTATGTGCTTCTGTGTAGGACTGCTTGCCGCTTCCATCATTTATTGTCAGTGTATAGAAGGTTTCAATCGCCTTGTCTGCATAGGAAGCGGTCACCGTCAGATCACGGTCCGGCATTATAAAGCTTACTGTCTGGCAGGTCTTGTCCGTTTTGTCCGCGAATTCTACATCGTCCAATCCGGTCCACCCGGAGAACACTTTTCCTTCCGGTGCATCCGCAGCCGTAAGGGTTACCTTCTTACCTGCCTCCGTTTCGCCGCACTTCGTTGTCTTCCCATCATTCACCGTCAGCAGATACTTTGTTGCCTTCTGCTGTGCAAACTCGGCGTGGATCGTGTAATCCTGATCCACACTCGTCAGCTCATAGGTATAGGTCGTCACCGGATCCGTCTCGACATCCTGTGCATCTTCCGTACTCGCGGTAAGGGGGATCTTATTCCCGTTGACGGTCAGCGAGTCCAGATAGTAGCCGTCATTGGCCGTAGCCGTAATGCTGTAATTACTTCCCTTCTGCACATTGACTGTCCCGGAAGGCTTTATGGAACCGCCATCCGATGCACTGGCATTGATGGTGTAATAGACCGTTTTCTCCTCTGCCTTCTGGAAGGTCACTTCCAGCATAGAATCTTTCGTTACACCGCTCAGTGTATATGTTCCGCTCGCATATTCCGCGGCATCCACTGTCTCTCCGCCCACCTTCAGCGTGCTGATTTCATATCCGGCATCCGGCGTAATGGAAAAGCGCAGCGTATCCTCTTCTGCCGCAGACAGAGTCTCATAGCCGCCGGCCGGAACCGTCACTGCTCCGTAATAATCACTCTCGCAGAGAATCTGACCATGCTCACCTGCAACGGCATAAATGCTGAATATCTCTTCATAATCTGCTCTAATCGTTAATTTATAGGCAGGCATAACCAGATCTGTGTCCGCTTCATCCGTTCCAGACTTAAATATATTTTTTATCTCTTCTTCAGAAAGATTTTCCGGCGACACAATACTCCATCCTGCAAACCTTTTCTTAGGGGCAGGCTCATATGCAGAAATATGGACATGCTTTCCTGCCGCATAGTTTCCCTCTCCCTCTGCGTTAAGTACAGTCAAATAATATGTGTTCTCTTCTTCCTGACCATACTTCTTAAATCTAACATCGATATTGTGATCGTCCGTTACATTCTTCAGCTCATAGTCATACGACTTGCCTGCTGCCGAAGCGATCTTCTCTCCATCTACAGTCAGTTCATCAATGGCATATCCATCATTCGCCCGAATTTTAAATGTGCAATCCTCGCCATCCTTCATGGTCACATATCCAGTGGGCGATATTGTCCCCCCGAGGCCTGATGCCCCGGCAGTAATTGTATGCACATCCGGCTCATAAAGCGCAATCAACGTCACATCATTTGCGGGCATTGCGAAACCAGTGATATAGTCCTGGCTCTCCACCTTAACACTATCCGCAAACCACCCTGCAAAATGGTAGCCAGCCTTTGCCGTGTTTGCAAGAATAAAGATCTCATCTCCCTCTACATATCCATCTCTGAAATATTTCTGATCTACCTGTCCTCCAATAACATTCACCTGATAGGTTGGCGAGAACACCGCCAGCAGATCATACTGTCCTTCTTCACCAACCGTATATTCATATGTGCTCACATCTTCTACGCTTAGTGAATTATCCAGATCCACATATTCCCTGGAATCCGGCTCAAGGAACCTCCATTTTATGAAGCCATACCCTTTTTTCGGGGTAGCTTTGATCGTGAGCTTAGTCCCAATCGGCGCAATGATCGTTCCGGTCTCATCGACCTTAACATCCCCACTTGTGCTGAAGGAAATATCTCCCCAGCCGCCATAATTGGCATGCAGCTTAACAACTCCCTTCGGCTCGTAAACCGCAACTATTACCGCATTTTCGCTCGGAATCTCTCCATATGCATATCCAGCACTGCTGAGCGCATCGAGCGTCACATATTCTTCCGATATATCATCCGCTGCCTGGTCTGCTGACGAACTGCTGCTCTCCTGACTCTCTCCGGTACTGCCTTCTTCGTCTGCTTCTTCACCGGCAGAAGTCCTGATATAGTATCCCAACAGCTTTCCGTATCTGCCCGTGAGCTGCTCCTGTCCTGAATTCAGAGGAAGGAGGTCCTTTAAATCTTCACCGGAGCAGATCTTATTGCTGCCCGCCCGCAGAATGGCTTCCGGTACGTTCTTGTCCAACTGGCCATCGCCGTAATCGACTGTCACCCACTTGGGAGGATTCGGATTGACCTCATAGACAATCGCGATATATCGATCTGTACCACCTTCCAACGATAACGCATACTTACCGGATGAAGAATCTCCTGGGCTGAGTGCATCCGTTTCTTCGTTAATCACGTATGTGCTGTCTTCGTAGGAGAAATTATAGAATCCCACCACAGACCAATCGTCGGTCCACACCTTCTCCGTCCTGGATGGCGTCGCCTCCGGTGCGGAAAGATGAATACCTTCACCAGCCTCCAGGAGATATGCGGTCTCGTCACCAAGAGCTCCCGGCACCATCTCGGCTGTCTGTCCGTTGTCCCGCGTCAATACGCTCTCCGGCAGCGAGCCGTTGCTCCTGTAGGATATGGTTGTTGTAGTTGTTCCATCCTCCGCTTCCGTTTCGGTTGTCACCTTTTCCAGCGCAACAAAGGTAATCCTTGCCTTTGTCTCGTCCACGCGGAAGCAAGCCCGCATGGTATAGCGAGCGCCCTCCGAGATGATCTCTTTTTCACCATCTGCAGTCTCCAGCTCTGCTCTGGCACCTGCCTTTACCGTAATCTCCGCCTCATTGGAATAACGAAGCCATTCCTCAGAGCCATAAATTTCCCAGTGGTCAAAGACATATCCATCCTTTGCCTTTGCACTCAGAGAAACCTCCGTATTCAGGGGAACATAGCAGACATTGGAGTTCTGCTGTGTCTCCTCCGTCACCTCCTCGGATTCCGACACCTGAGCTACCGCCTCACTCTTGGATGAATCGACGGTAACCTCTCCCATTGAATCATCTGCCGCATCTGCCTGAAGATAAACCATCAAATACTTGCTGTAATTCTCATGTCGTATGGTTTCCGAGATCGTATAGGCATTGTTCAGCGTGACATCGTTCTGACCAACCAGCGTAAACCGTGCCTCAATGACGTCCACATCATCCCATATTGTCCTAAGCGGGACGTTTATGTTCATGACCTTATCATCTGCACCGGTTGCGTTCGCATCACTCAGATTACTGAAGTTGTACTCTGCTGCCTTATACCAGTTTCCGTTTGTTTTCTTTTTCTCTACGAGCAGCGCAACATTTTTAAACGAAACCATGGAATGGTTCTCGATGGTTACACGCGCCACCGGATTCTCCCCGCGGCCTTCTTCCTTCACTGAAATGCTGAACGCACCATTATTTAACAGCGAATCTGCCTCGACCCAATTCGGGGTAAAGCCTTCCGATAAATCCTTTCCATTTACCTGAATAATCTTTGCATACAGCGTAGTTGTCCCACTCCAGCCGCTCTTGATGTCAATCGCCTGCTCGATGGTCGCTGTGCTTCCCAATCCAATTCCATTTCCCGGAAGCGTCACCGTGTAGGTGCCATAATGTGCACCATCCGTACTGTTCTTATCATCGGTCACGCAGAAGGTGACTGAGTTGACACGTTCTGTCCCTAAATTCTTCAGGGACAGCTGCATTTTAAAGGACCCGTCTGATTTTCTGATGACCGTGTCCTCTGCCGACATGCTCGTCAATGCAGCAGCTCGCCCTCCGTGAAGCTCCCACATATATAAATTACAGGTAGAACTGACGGTTCCCGGAATATACTCTTCTGCGCTGGTTCCCTCCTTATAAGTAGAGATCTCCTCCTGCTTCTCGTCAGCAAGATACATGACGCGCAGAACCCAATCGGTATCCTTTTCTCCTGTTTCGATGGCAGCAGACAACTGGAACATCTGCCTGTTCTTGATCGTATAGGGGAAAGGACCGCTGATAATCGGCTGATCCGTGTCAATACCGGAAACAGGGTAAACCCGAATCAGTGTATCCTGTGACATATTCCCATTTGCATCCATACCGGTCGAGGTGGTCGTTGCAACAAGCCCATATAAAGCTTCCGTCTTTTCATCATACAAAAGTTTTAAAGTGTCTGCTTCCGGCATGATGACAGTAGTTCCACTTTCTGTGGTTCCGCCTATCTCTCTGGGGGTTATGACAATCTTGTGATCTTCCGTAAAGGAGAGCTGCAGGCGATTCAGTACTCCTCCAATGACAGCAAATACCTTGCCCTTACCGCCATCCTCACAATTCTCCACCTGCTGCAGGCTGTAGATGTCCCCCGACATCACAATATCTGTACATTCCGCACACTGCAGACTAAAGGGATACTGCTCGTTGGTGCACAAATCAATTGCATGCAGCATCTGCAGATTTGACTGCTCTGTGAACAGTAGCTGCGGATTTCGTCCATCCGTGTTTGCAAAGGCAATCTGACGCGGCTGTGCCTCACCAACATACATGTAATCCTGAAAGGCATCCGGATTGCTGATTTCATAGTTTCCGCCGCGGCAAACATACAGGCCCATACCAACATTGGCCTGCGTCGTCTCACTTTGTATCATCTCCGTAAGATTCGACGGTTCTGTCATGATCAGAGAGGCAATATAATATCCGCTCTGATCCAGATATCCGGTCTTACCCTTCAGAAGATTTTTTTCCTCCTCTGTCAGCTTATCTTCTGTCAGATTATCTCCGGTGATAATAGGTGCTGTATAGAAATAATCCTTCCGCCCCTGACTCTTGCTGTCTTTTTTGTATTCGCTCTTTTCAAGGACACTCTCTCGCTTTATCTCCAGCGTCTCCTTGTCCAGCAGGATCAGTCGGAGTCGGTTCGCCTCCGCAAGCTCCGGAATTGTGTGGTTTTTCGGCATGATGTTAGAGCTTGAAATCACAAGGAAGTAATATTTCTCTCCCTCATACACATCAAATGAATAGTCATATCCGTACCAGTCGTTGCCTTCCTCATCGGCAGTCTTCGTTGCCGGGAGCGCGATAGGATCGGAAGTGATTCCCGATGCATCCGTTTTGGCGATCGTCACTCTCGGAACCACATTTCCGTCAAAATGCTCCTCGTCCTTAACATTTGCAATGCGCACGAACAGTCCCGGAACATATGCAGTTGAGCTTGAACCAGTCACATTTTCCAGTACTGTCTGTTCTTTTTCATTGTTGTCAATTGCCGGTGTCGTTGTAATTGCCGATGTTTTGTTTACTTTCTCCGTTCCACCGGAAGCAATCGTCACCTCCTGATCTCCATCCTTCGCCTCGACCACAGCTAAAGACGCTGAATCTTCTGTCTCCTGCTCCACCGGTGCCGTATCATTCAGCGAGTCGGATTCATCCCCCGCTGCAACCGGGAAAGGGACATAACCTCCGATAATGGAAGGGGATTGGTCGGTAGGATCATTTAATTTGTCCTCCATCGTGTCAAAAAACTTGTATGTTTTATTTGCAATACTATAGGTCACTTTGATGAAATAAAGGTTCAGTTGAGCTCTAACATTCCATCCCCAATACATTCGAAATCTTGACGGCCAAAATAAATTAGCCAATGCAAAAAATCCAACAGACCCTGATGCCTCAAATGCCATACCACCATGAGCACCAACTCCAACAAATACAGAAATGGTAGCTGCGAATAAAATTTCCAGTATACCTTCAAAATCCGCACCGCCATTTCCATCGAAACTTACGCCCAAAACGGCTGCAGCTGCCGCTTCTCCTTTCAGTTCAACACCTGCATAAATAGGCGTAGAAAACAGGTAGGTATATGCTGTGCCTGATATATTCGCTGTGAATCGACAGCCGAGCTTTCCCTCTCCACCCCCATTCGCTAAATTCCATCTTCCGCCCAAAAGAACAGAAAAATCATAGGACCAATTCCATGTTCCTCCTACCGATGCGTACCTACCTTGGTTCGTGTTCGCTAACATCTTATTGTAGTTATTTCGAGCTCGTTGTTTCAGGTTGCTCCATTTCATTTGCTCCAAAGGCGGCAGATTGTCCAAATTCCGCTGCAAAATATCCTGCTCCTGCTGTTCCTCTTGATTCTGATGCCTGTCATTGTAGCTCTTGCGGTCATCCGAGCACACGCTAAACTGTGCCCAAAAACAGCCATTAGGATCCACGATGAAATTAACTTTCCGTTTATTCAGATTTGAAAACACATTTGTTGGGATAAGTCCGGAAACGTTTATCGTTCCGAATTTGTTCAAATCCGCGTTTGCCTGATAATTAATTCCTTTTTTAGAAATACCTCCTCCCAACACTTTAGCCCATGAATACCAGGAACCTGAACTATAGGATTCTAAGACATTGATTTTTGTGGCAATGGATCGTCCCTCACCAGTTGCATCGGTGTTGGACCATCTTGCATCCGCAGTTTCCGTCCACTGCAGGGAGACAGTTTTGCCAATAGCTAACACTGGCTGCATATCTGCCTTACTGCCATTAAAAGCATCGTAAACTGTTTTATAACTGCTCCATTGTCCTGAGAAATTATATGCGCGATATCCACCTACGCCAGCTGACGAGTCTGTCTGAGATTTCGCTGAATCTCCATCAACGATGTTGACATCACTGCACAGATTCAGGTTGCTGACATCCGGTAAGGAAGATGGTGCCGCCCCTGCCTTTTCTACAAATGCTGTAATGTTGTAGGTTGACAGGTTCTTCTTGGACACATAGAGATCAAAATTCGCATCGTAACAATCCGCACCATCGATTGAAACGCCGCGTAGATAAACCTCTCCTTCTTTTGCCTCCTGCAGGGAAAAGGTGAGGACATCCCCTCCCTTAATCTCTTGCGCCACACGCGTTACTCCGCAATATCCCTGTGCGCTGATGTTAATAAATGCAGAATGCGTTCCGGAAATGTTATTGATAATGACAACACCATCCCCCACGGTTGATCCATCCGTCATACTGCCCGTAGTCATCGTGATCGGATCATCCTGATCAATTTTCACAGTTACGGATGCATTATTAATTCCCACACCAGACTCATCTGTCACCCGAATGGCCAGACTCCCGTCAGATACAAAGCATACCGTGGTGGATACCCATGCATCATCACTGGTGTCTGTATTCTCCGCCGCTATCTCTCCATCTTCTGATGCTACTGCGATATCCTCGCTGCCAAAGGCTGCAGCGGTAGAAACGCTGCTGAAGGAAATTTTGTCAGTATAGGTCGGTTCCACATCCTGATATTCTTCCTTGAGCACATAGCCAATCGGCTCTGCTGTATTTTCCTGCTCCTCTTCCTGCTCTTCTTCGGTGCCCTCCTCGCTTTCCTGGTTTTCCTCTTCGATTTCCTCCTCATCATCCAAGAGATCCGCTGTCATCACAGCATTCTCGTCATAAACTGCATCGTACCGTTCCTCCAGTACCTGTGCATCCCAGGAAGAGGCCGCAGCCATGGCACTGGCCAGATCATCGCCGGACAACGTTTCCATCTGTGCATACTCTTCTAACTGGTCCAGTTCGTCCTCTGCTGTCTGCGACTCTGCCCAGTATTCCACCTCATTCTGGATTTTCCGATACATTGCGATACCGGTACTCTCTTCTGTTCCGAGATACTCTGCTCCCTCCGGAGTATCGGCAGCATCCTCCTCTTTATAGATATAATTAGATTTGCTTTCCGATACATCAACGTTGATCTCTCCCGTTTCCTGATTAATCGTTGATTTCCCGCCCAGTTTATCCGTAACAGTAACAGTCCCATCTGCATTCTGCGTCACATCAGAAATAAGAGAATTACCGCCTTTCGCAGCATCTCCAGTACCGGATCCTGCAGATCCAACTGTCTCTGTATTCTGTGAACTCGAAGAAGAAACGGCTGACTCTTTTGTTTCCTCCTGTCCAACCGTTCCCTGTGAGCTGCTCTCTGACGATGATGCTGTTACACCTTGCGTTGAGGTGTCAGTTTCGACGCCATTTCCGCTATTGCTCTTCGACTCCTCTGCAGTAATATCTGCTGTTGCCATCTGCTGCGCAGCCTCCACCAACTGCTCCATGGATGACTGTTGGGAATCCTTCGTCTCGGATGCAGTTGATGCATTTGAAATCGATACATTAGAGGCTGCATAAACATTGGATGCAACACTGCTGAATGCGGTAGCAACCGCCAGAGAACCACTAAGTACACGAGACAAAATTCTACGTTTCATGCAAGAAAACCTTCCTAAAAAATAAGCAAAATTGCTTACTTATTTGATTACTCTTCACTGTATAATTCACAGAAATTTCAAACATTCAGATTTAATTTTACGGCTCGTTTTAAATCAAGACAACCTTTGTCTATCATAATTCTCATCATTTTAAACACAATAAAAGCCTCAGAACTCCACCAAAGAGCTCTGAGGCTTTCTCAATAGAGGTGCCAACCAGATTTGAACTGGTGATCAGGGTTTTGCAGACCCACGCCTTA
>CAYLUU010000044.1:0-18602 GCA_964386925.1 uncultured Sarcina sp.
GACGGACCGCCGACTGCAAACGGCAAGCCGCATATCGGTCATGTTGAGACGCGTGTCATTAAGGACATGATTCCCCGCTATCATACGATGAAGGGGGAGCAGGTTCCGAGAAAGGCCGGTTGGGATACCCACGGACTTCCGGTAGAGCTGGAGGTCGAGAAGGAGATCGGAATCGAAGGCAAGGATGAAATCGAAGCCTACGGAATCGAGCCCTTCATCAAGAAGTGCAAGGAGTCCGTCTGGACATACAAGGGCATGTGGGAGAAGTTCTCCCGCAAGGTTGGCTTCTGGGCTGACATGGATAATCCGTATGTCACCTACTACGATGACTATATTGAGTCGGAGTGGTGGGCACTGCAGCAGATCTGGAACAAGAACCTGCTGTACAAGGGCTTTAAGGTTGTTCCCTATTGCCCGAGCTGCGGAACACCGCTGTCCTCTCATGAGGTAGCACAGGGATACAAGACGCTGAAGGACCGTACGGCAATCGTTCGGTTTAAGGTAACCGGTGAAGATGCTTACTTCCTGGCATGGACCACAACACCGTGGACACTGCCGTCCAATATCGCACTCTGCGTGAACCCGTCGGACACCTATATCAAGGTAAAGGCAGCCGATGGCTTTACTTACTATCTGGCTGAGGCACTGGCTGACAAAGTTCTGGGCGAGCTTGCGGCCGACGGAGCACCTGCCTACGAAGTGCTGGAGAGCTACAAGGGTCAGGATCTGGAGCATAAGAGCTATGAGCCTTTGTATCAGTGCGCAAAAGATGCTGCAGACCGTCAGCATAAGGAAGCTTTCTTCGTATACTGCGACGATTATGTAACCATGACCGATGGTACCGGTATCGTTCATATCGCACCGGCCTTCGGTGAGGACGATGCGCGTGTCGGCAGAAAATATGACGCTCCCTTCGTCCAGATGGTGGATGAGAAGGGCTGCATGAAGCCTGAGACCGGTAAGTTCGCCGGAATGCGCTGCAAGCCTACTGAGGCGGAGCTGAAGGCAGGCGCCGTGAGCTGTGACCCTGAAGTCCTGAAGGATCTGGAGGAGAGAGGCATTCTGTTCTCGGCACCGAAGGTAGAGCATGACTATCCGCACTGCTGGAGATGCGGAACGCCGCTGATCTACTATGCACGTGAGTCCTGGTTCATCAAGATGACCGAGGTCCGCGATGATCTGGTCCGCAACAACAAAGAAATCAACTGGGTTCCGCCGACCATGGGCGAGGGCCGTTTCGGCAATTGGCTGGAGAACATTCAGGACTGGGCAATTTCCCGTAACCGCTACTGGGGAACTCCTCTGAACATCTGGGAATGCCCGGACTGCGGCAAGCAGATCAGCGTCGGCTCCCGTAAAGAACTGGCAGAGCTGTCCGGCAATCCGGAGGCAGAGCATACCGAACTGCATCGTCCGTATGTGGATCGCTATGAGATCAAGTGCCCGGAGTGCGGCGGCAGCATGAAGCGAGTTCCGGAGGTGATCGACTGCTGGTTCGATTCCGGTGCATGCCCGTATGCAGAGCTTCATTATCCTTTTGAAAATAAGGAACTGTTCGAGAAGCAGTTCCCGGCATCCTTCATTTCCGAGGCTGTTGATCAGACAAGAGGCTGGTTCTATTCCCTGCATGCAGAGGCAACTCTTCTGTTCAACCGTCCGGCCTTCAAGAATGTCATCGTTATGGGACTGGTTCTGGACGAAGAGGGCAACAAGATGTCCAAGTCCAAGGGCAATGCAGTGGATCCGATGGAGGCCCTGGAAACCTATGGCGCTGATGCTGTTCGCTGGTATTTCTATACAGCCAGTGCACCGTGGCTGCCGAAGCGTTTCTCCGGCAAGGCCGTAAAGGAAGGACAGAGCAAGTTCCTGGGAACGCTGTGGAATACTTACGCATTCTACGTGCTGTATGCAGAGATCGATCAGTTTGATCCGACCGAATACACACTGGATTACGATAAGCTGTCCGTTATGGACAAGTGGCTTCTGTCCAAGATGAACTCCATGATTCAGAAGACCGATGCCAACATGGCAGCCTATAAGCTGCCGGAGGCTGCAGCTGTTCTGGAGGAGTTCGTGGATGATATGTCCAACTGGTATGTCCGCCGCGGCAGAGAGCGCTTCTGGGCAAAGGGCATGGAGCAGGACAAGATCAACGCCTATATGACGCTGTATACGGCACTGAAGAATGTCTGCCTGTGTGCTGCACCGATGATTCCGTTCATGACAGAAGAAATCTATCAGAACATTGTCCGCAGCGTAGATCCGTCTGCGCCGGAGTCCATCCATCTGTGCCGCTTCCCGGAGGCAGATGAGAGCAGAATCGATGCAAAGCTGGAAAGCGATATGGACGAAGTCCTGAAGATCGTTGTGATGGGTCGTGCATGCCGGAACGCTTCGAACCGCAAGAACCGCCAGCCGCTCGCGAAGATGTATGTTAAGGCAGAGCAGGCACTCGGTGAGTTCTACAAAGAGATCATTGAGGATGAGCTGAATGTGAAGAGTGTTGAGTTCGCAGATGATGTGCGGGCTTACACAACCTATGCATTCAAGCCGCAGCTGCGGACGGTAGGACCGAAGTATGGCAAGCAGCTGGGCGGCATCAAGGCTGTTCTGGCGGATCTGGATGGCAACAAGGCCATGGATGAGCTGAATGCAAACGGCGCGCTGAAGTTCGACGTAGAAGGCACCGAGGTGGAGCTGACCAAGGAGGATCTCCTCATTGAGATGGCGCAGAAGCCTGGATATGTGTCACAGGAAGACGGCGGCATGACAGTCGTCATCGACACCAACCTGACGCAGGAGCTGATCGAGGAAGGCTTTGTATTCGAAATCATTTCCAAGATTCAGACGATGCGCAAGGATTCCGGCTTTGAGGTGATGGATCACATTCACCTGTCTCTGTCCGGCAATGATAAGCTGTATGAGATCGCGAGCAGGAAATCCGATGCGATCTGCACCAAGGTTCTGGCAGACAGCATTCAGAAGGATGTTGCACTTGCCAACGAGAAGGAATGGGACATCAACGGCGAAAAGCTGACCATCGGTGTGGAGAAGCAGTAAAGACAAACGAAACGATTACCACCAACTTACATCAGAGGCGAGACATCAGGGCAGAGAGATACCTACGGATTAAGAGAGGGAGAACTCAGTAATATGATGAAGAAGACCAAGATCAACTTTGACAAGGAGCTGTTCAAGAAGAGCGTGGTGAACAACGTTCGCACCATGTATCGCCGTGAACTGGAAGAAGCGAGCAAGGAGCAGGTTTTCCAGGCAGCAGCTTATGCCATGAAGGATCAGATTGTCGATGACTGGATGCGCACGCAGAAGGAATTCGATGAGAAGAATCCGAAGACACTGTATTACCTTTCCATGGAATTCCTGATGGGAAGAGCATTCGGCAACAACCTGATTAACCTGCAGGCATATGAGCCGGTTGCAGAGGCCTTGAATGAACTGGGCTTTGACATCAATACGATTGAGGATCAGGAGCCGGATCCGGCTCTTGGAAATGGCGGCCTGGGAAGACTGGCTGCCTGCTTCCTGGATTCTCTTGCAACGCTGAACTATCCGGCTTATGGTTGCGGCATCCGTTACCACTATGGTATGTTCAAGCAGAAGATTGTGGATGGCTATCAGGTTGAGGCTCCGGACAACTGGCTGGAGAACGGCAATCCGTTTGAACTGCGCCGTCCGGAATATACGCAGGAGGTTCACTTCGGCGGATATGTCAGCTCTTATGTTGAGAACGGCAGAACGATGTTCCGTCAGGAAGGTTATTCTGCGGTAAAGGCTGTTCCCTACGATATGCCGGTTATCGGCTACGGCAATGGCTTTGTGGATACACTTCGTATCTGGGATGCAGAGCCGGTGAACAGCTTCCATCTGGATTCCTTTGACAAGGGTGATTACCAGAAGGCTGTTGAGGAAGAGAATCTGGCTCGCAATATCTGTGAGGTTCTGTATCCGTGCGATGATCACATGCAGGGAAAGGAACTGCGTCTGAAGCAGCAGTATTTCTTCGTATCGGCCTCCATTCAGCTGGCTGTGAAGAAATTCATGTCCCGCAACAAGGACATTCACGATCTTCCGTCCAAGGCAGTATTCCAGATGAACGACACGCATCCGACACTGACGGTGCCGGAGCTGATGCGCATTCTGCTGGATGAGTATGGTCTGGAATGGGATGATGCATGGTCCATCGTGCAGAAGTGCACGGCTTATACCAATCACACCATCATGGCAGAAGCTCTGGAGAAGTGGCCTATTGAGCTGTTCTCCCGCCTGCTCCCTCGTATCTACCAGATCGTGGAGGAGATCAACCGCCGCTTTGAGAATGACATTCGTGCAAAGTATGCGAATACCGGGGCAGATGTCGGTTACAAGATTTCCAAGATGGGCATCGTGTACGACGGACAGGTTCGCATGGCCAACATGGCAATTGCAGCCGGTTATTCGGTCAATGGTGTAGCAAGACTGCATACCGAGATTCTGAAAAACGAGTCGCTGCATGACTTCTACGAGATGTTCCCGGAGAAGTTCAACAACAAGACCAACGGTATTACACAGCGCCGCTTCCTGCTGCATGCCAACCAGCAGCTGGCTTCCTGGATTACCGAGCATATCGGCGATGAGTGGATCACAGATCTGTCTCATATCGCAGAGCTGAAGCCCTATGCAACGGATCCGAAGGCACAAAGAGAGTTCATGCAGATCAAGTACCAGAACAAGGTTCGTCTGGCGAACTACATTCTGGAGCACAACGGAGTAGAGGTAGATCCTCGTTCTATTTTCGATGTACAGGTAAAGCGCCTGCATGAGTACAAGAGACAGCTGCTGAACATTCTGCACGTGATGTACATTTACAACCAGCTGAAGAAGAACCCGGGCATGGATTATCCCAAGCACACCTTCATCTTCGGCGCAAAGGCAGCGGCCGGCTACAAGAATGCAAAGCTGACCATTAAACTGATCAACAATGTAGCTAATGTCATCAACAACGATGCATCGATTGACGGCAAGCTGAAGGTTGTTTTCATTGAGGATTACCGCGTCAGCAACGCAGAGATCATCTTTGCAGCGGCAGATGTTTCGGAGCAGATCTCCACGGCTTCCAAGGAGGCTTCCGGAACCGGCTGCATGAAGCTGATGCTGAACGGCGCGTTGACCATCGGAACCATGGATGGTGCAAATGTAGAGATGGCAGAAGAGATGGGCAAGGAGAACATGTTCATCTTCGGCCTTTCCTCTCAGGAGGTTATTAACTACGAGAACAACGGCGGCTATAATTCGAGCGAGATCTTCAACAACGATCAGAACGTTCGTGAGGTGCTGATGCAGCTTGTGAACGGAATGTATTCCCCGGAGAATCCGGAACTGTTCCGTCCGCTGTACGATTCCCTGCTCAAGGGTAATCCGGGCTGCCCTGCAGATCGTTATTTCATCCTGAAGGATTTCGAGTCCTATGCGGCTGCGCAGCGCGAAGTGGTAGCAGCCTATCAGGACAAGGACAAGTGGGCAGAAAAGGCAATCCTCAACACTGCCAGCTGCGGCAAGTTCTCCTCTGACCGCACCATTGAGGAGTATGCACACGAAGTCTGGAAGCTGGAGAAGGTGTTCATTCCTGCAGAAGAGAAGAAGGCAGAACCCAAGGCGGAAAAAAAGCCTGCTGGAAAGACAACTGCAAAGAAGTAAGGACTGCAGAGAATCTGCCGGGATTTGACAGATCGGTGCGATTGTATACAATCTAATAAGGAGCGCACAGAACGGAAAAGATACTCCGCTCTGTGCGCTTTTGTGTATTCATGCGAAGGTCTGCGGAGGCGAATTGCATAGGTTGACATTCGAAGAGAAGAGAGCTTAGGAATGGAACCAATAGTGTACGTACGCAGTGATTTGAAAAAGGAGAACAGTATGGTGACATTGCGGGGTAAGGGAGCCTATTATCTGGGGAACGGACAATGGGTCGAGGATGGAGAAGCGGCAGCACCCGAGCTGCAGGCGGCAGGCCTGACAGGAACAAAAGAAGAGGCCCGGAATCGGACAATGGCCTGGAAGATTCTGTCTGCACATAATGTCAGCGGCAGGGAGGACAAGCTTCAGATCAAATTCGATCAGCTGACCAGCCATGATATCACTTATGTAGGCATCATTCAGACTGCAAGGGCATCCGGGCTGGAGAAATTCCCGATTCCGTATGTCCTTACCAACTGCCATAATTCGCTGTGCGCAGTAGGCGGAACGATCAATGAAGATGATCACATGTTCGGATTAACCGCAGCGCAGAAATACGGCGGAATCTATGTTCCTCCGCATCTGGCGGTAATCCATCAATATGCACGGGAAATGATGGCGAGGACCGGCGGAATGATCCTGGGATCCGATTCCCACACACGGTATGGTGCACTGGGAACTATGGCAATGGGAGAGGGCGGACCGGAACTGGTGAAGCAGCTGTTGGGACAGACCTATGACATTGCACGCCCTGAAGTTATTGCTGTACATTTGACCGGAACACCGAAAAGGGGCGTGGGTCCTCATGACGTGAACATTGCACTCATTGGTGCAGTATTTGAAAGCGGATTTGTGAAGAACCGCGTCCTGGAGTTCGTTGGAGAAGGGGTACACAACCTGTCTGTGGACTACCGCATCGGCATTGATGTCATGACGACGGAGACAACATGTCTTTCCTCCATCTGGGAAACCGATGAGAGAACAAAAGAATGGCTGGCCCTCCACGGCAGAGAGGATGCCTATGCACCGTTGACGCCGGAGAAGGGCGCTTATTATGACGGCGTTATTGATATTGATCTCTCGACCATTGAGCCGATGATCGCGATGCCATTCCATCCGTCCATGGCATACACCATCGATGAAGTGAACCATAACCTTGCAGACATTCTCCATGCCGTAGAGGAGCGGGCGAAGGTTTCCTTCGGTGAGAATGTAGAGACCCATCTGATGGATAAGGTCGTGAACGGACGATTCCTGGTGGATCAGGGCGTCATTGCAGGCTGTGCGGGCGGCGGCTTCGAGAATATCTGTGAGGCAGCAGGCATTCTGGACGGCGAGAATATCGGCAGCGGCAAGTTCTCCTTGTCTGTATATCCGGCTTCCCAGCCGATATATGCAGAACTGATTCGTAACGGAGTTGCGATGAAGCTGATGGATGCAGGTGCAATTCTGAAGACAGCATTCTGCGGACCTTGCTTTGGCGCAGGAGATACACCGGCCAATAATGCATTCTCGATCCGGCACTCCACACGCAACTTCCCGAACCGTGAGGGCTCCAAGCCGCAGAAGGGGCAGATCTCCTATGTGGCACTGATGGATGCACGTTCCATTGCTGCAACCGCTGCGAACCAGGGATACCTGACGGCGGCAACCGACATGGATAAGGACATTCCCTGCTATCAGTATCATTTTGATAAGAGCATCTACGAGAAGAGAGTTTATGATTCTCATGGGAAGGCGGATCCGGAGGTGAATCTGCAGCTGGGACCGAACATTCGTGACTGGCCGGAAATGCAGCCTCTTCCGGAACATCTGGCACTGCGCGTGGTAGCAGAGATTCATGATCCGGTTACAACAACGGATGAGCTGATCCCTTCCGGAGAAACGTCCTCCTACCGTTCCAACCCGGAGGGGCTGGCGGAGTTCACACTTTCCCGCAAGGCACCGGATTATGTGGAGCTGGCGAAAGCGGTTCGGGAAGGCGAGCGGGCACAGGTAGCCGGAACCTGCATCGGACAGGCACTTCCCGGCTTCCATGACATCATGCAGGCAATTCGGGCAAAATATCCGGAGGTCAGCCGCGCCAACATTGGAATCGGCTCAACTATTTATGCAGTAAAGCCCGGAGACGGATCTGCCAGA
Source organism: uncultured Sarcina sp. (assembly GCA_964386925.1). Classification (GTDB taxonomy): domain Bacteria; phylum Bacillota; class Clostridia; order Lachnospirales; family Lachnospiraceae; genus CAG-791. Next base: position 7,876 of record CAYLUU010000044.1, read on the forward strand.
GAACAGGCGGCGTCCTGCCAGAAGGTCCTGGGCGGCTGGGCGAACATCGCCGGCGAGTATGCCACCAAGCGTTACCGCAGCAATCTGATTAACTGGGGAATGCTGCCCTTTGTGATCCCGGAAGGTGACCTTCCCTTTGAGAAGATGGATTATCTCTTCTTCCCGAACATTCGGAAGATGGTAGAAGATAAGGTGGATCCGATTACCGGATATGTGGTGAAAGACGGAGACCTGAAGCCGTTCACGGTCAGCCTCGGAGCCTTGACCGATGAAGAGCGGCAGATCATCCTGGACGGCTGCCTGATCAACTACAACAAGCGGTCTCTTTGATTTACAATTTACAATGAAATTTATGAAATTATTCCTTGTTGCGGCATACATGATCACATTGTATGTCACGATGAGGTACTATCTGAATATGCTGCGCGAAGAAGGATGGAAGAACGGACCTTATTTGCGCAAACTGATAGGGGACAGCCTTCGCTGGCTGCCCCTGCTGTTCGTGCTGATTCCATCTGCAGCGCTTGCAATGAACTATCAGGGACTCGGCATGGCGCTGCTGCTCGTGTACCTTTTGGGAATGCAGGCACTGTACCTTCTACGGCTGCATTTCGGAGAAGCCAGAACAGCAGACAGACCGGCCAGAATCCGCCATCCGTTTCGTATAGCGGCTGCGGATATGCCGCATTCAGGCTGGAAGATGCGCGCCCTTCTCCTTTTGTGGAGTCTTCTGTGGGGCGGTATTCTGGCAATATGCTGGATCGCGCGTGGAACACAGGCACGAAAGGTGCACCTTTTGTGCGCGGCAGCCTTTGCGGCGCAGCCGTTGGCGGCACCGATTATGATCTATCTGATCCGCCCGGTGGAAGAGTTCGTGCGAAGGCATTATGTAAGCAATTCGGGAGCACTTCTGGATAAACGTAAGGGCCTGCAGGTGATGCTGGTGATCGGGGGCTCGGAATCCGAACTGGAGGAGATGGGCCGAACACTGCAGTTCATTCTGGCAGGGCAGATGGCCTGCCGGCTGGAAGAGATTATCCTTCAAAGCGCAGTGGATGCGGCGCAGATGATTCGCTCCATGGAGACCAGAGGATTGGAGATGCTGATCTGTCTGGTTAAAACGAATCAGGCAGAAGAGCTGCAGGCCATAACGGAAATCGTTCATCCGGAGCTGGTCCTGCTGACATCGATGACAGCGGGACTGCAGAGAGCGGGAGCGGAGCTGTTCGGACAGCATGGTCTGTGTCTGATGAACGCAGACGACGAAGAACTTTGCAAAAAGGTGTGCGCAGACCATGTTGTAACCTTTGGACTGGAAAGTGACTGTGACGTAAGAGGGAACATTCTGTCCTGCAGTGCAGAGGGAGTTCGATTCACAATTACAGATTCTAACCGGGAGCCTGCGGAGTATGCAGCCGTTCGGATCGGGGAGCAGCAGATCCGGTTCCTGATCGGTGCAGTTGCAGCAGGGCGTATTCTGGGGATGCCGGAGGAGGTGCTGACCTATCGGATGGCAGCTCTTCCGCAGACGGAGCACCGGATGCAGCTGGTGAGTGCACCGAATGCTACGTGGATTGATGACACCGCAAATGAGAAGCCGGAGCAGGCAAGAGAAGCGCTGCATATGCTGACTCGCTTTGAAGGTGAGAAGATTCTGCTGACCTCCGGATTCATTCGTCTGGGGGATGCGCAGGAAGAGGAAAATTATCGTGTCGGACGCGCAGCGGCAGAGGTCTGCAGTCATGTTATTCTCGTGGGCGACGAGGTTGCCTTTGGATTGAAAAGCGGGATTCTGGACATGGGATTTCGCCCGGAACGTCTCCATGAAGCGGCGACGAAAGAGGAAGCAAAGGCACTTGCAGAACAGCTTGAAACGGAGCAGGAAAAAGTTGTGCTGGCAGAGAATATGCGGGACACAGTGATTATGTCAACTTAGAACAGGGAAAGCACAGAGCTTAAAATATAGGCTCCGACAATGCAGTAAAAGAGGACAGAGCATGAAACCAATATCCATAAGATCCATTCTGGCAATACTGGCAGCAGCACTCTTTTTTGTCTGCTCACTGCCGGTAATGCTGGTGGTGTGCATTACAGAGCGGATTTCCCAGAAGGCGGCGGACAACATTTCCTATGCCGTTGTGTGCTGGGGATTCCGAATGGTGGGCGCAGCAACGGGATGCCCGATTACAATTGAAGGAAGAGAGAATATTCCAAAGGACCACGGGGCAATGTTCGTGGGAAATCACCGTTCCATCTTTGATATCATTCTGACGGCACCTTTATTGCCGCGCCCGTTCATCATCATTGCCAAGCAGGAGCTGGGGAAGATTCCGCTGCTGCATTTCTGGATGAAGCGAATTCACTGTCTGTTCCTGGACCGGAAGGACATCCGGGCGGGAGCACAGATGGTAAGTGATGCGGCGGATGGAATGAAGGCCGGAAGTTCTGTATTGATTTTCCCGGAGGGGACGAGAGTTCACGAGGAAGGAACCTTGGGGGAATTCAAGGGCGGGAGCTTCAAGATTGCCATTCGGGCGGGAGCACCGATCGTTCCCGTTACCATCATCGGAACGGGCAATATCCTGGAGGATCATCCGATGAAGGTCTGCAGGACACCGATTCACATCATTTTCGGAGAGCCCATTGAGACGAAGGACATTCCGATTGCAGAACGAAAGCTTCTGCCGGAGAGAGTAAAGGCCGTTATTGCAGAAACCTATCAGCAATATGCGCCGAATCTCTGGAAGGGCTGAACGGGGGAAAATATGGCACAGAAAAAGACAAAACAGAAAGTAACCATTATAGAGTCTACGAGACTTTCGGATGGGGTCTACTCTCTTACAATGGAATATCCGGAAGGGCAGGCACCGGCTAAGGTAAAACCGGGACAGTTCGTGGGGGTGTTTACGAAGGATCCCGCAAGACTTCTTCCACGTCCGATTTCCATCTGCGGCTGGGATGCAGATAAAAGGCAGCTGCGGCTGGTGTACCGCGTGGTCGGAAACGGCACCCGTGAATTTGCAAACTGGAAGACAGGAGAGCAGGCAGATGTGCTGGGAATTCTGGGAAATGGATATGATCTGAGCGTACTGACCGGCAAGAAGGTTCTGCTCCTGGGAGGCGGGATCGGTGCGCCGCCGATGCTGGGACTTGCACAGGCGCTGTATGATGCCAATCGCCGGAATGGAGAGGAGCATCCGGAGTCTTTGGTGACGGCTGTAATGGGGTATCGTACGGATGATCTGTTCCTGGCAGAGGAATTTCGAAAGGTCTGCCGGCTGGTGGTCTCCACGGATGATGGAACAGCTGGATTCCACGGAAATGCTGTAATGGCGGCAAGAGCAGGACTTACGGCTGGATGGGACGAGAAATGCGCAGATGCAGCAGGGGAGAAAGAGGAGTGCTGTGATGCAATCTGCTCCTGCGGACCGCTGCCGATGCTGCGGGGCGTAAAAAAGCTCGGCGAGGAGCTGGGAGTTCCGACCTTCCTGTCCCTCGAGGAAAGAATGGCATGCGGAGTGGGTGCATGTCTTGGCTGCGTCACCAAAACAACCAAAAAGGACGCACATTCACAGGTACAGAATGCGCGCATCTGCTGCGAGGGACCGGTTTTCAACGCAGAGGATGTGGAGATCTGAATCGACACTGAATAGATAGCTTTGAGTATGATTTGACGAGTGCAGGCTGCTGAGGATAGAGAGCATGGGAATGGCAATGGAAAAAGAAACGACAGCGAAACAGACAGACATGTCTGTGCAGATTGCAGGGGTAACCTTTCAGAATCCGGTTATGACTGCCTCCGGAACCTTCGGCTCCGGGATGGAATACAGTGACTTTGTGGACTTGAACCGGCTGGGAGCCGTGGTAACCAAGGGCGTCTCGAATGTTCCGTGGCCCGGCAATCCGACGCCTCGCGTTGCAGAGGTTTATGGCGGTATGCTCAATGCCATCGGGCTGCAGAATCCGGGAATCGATGTATTCATTGAGCGGGATCTTGCTTTTTTGGAGCACTATGACACGAAGGTTATTGTAAATGTGTGCGGTCACAGCGAGGAAGAATACCTGGAGGTTGTGGAGCGCCTTTCGAATGAGAGCAGAGTAGACATGCTCGAAATCAACGTGTCCTGCCCGAATGTGAAGCAGGGAGCGATCACCTTCGGGACCAGAACAGACAGCCTTTACGACATTACATCCAAAATAAAAAAGATTGCCCGCCAGCCGGTTGTTATGAAGCTGACACCGAATGTGACCAGCATTGCGGAGCTTGCAAAGGCTGCGGAGGCCGGCGGAGCGGATGCTATTTCACTGATCAATACCATTACCGGAATGAAGATTGATGTGGAGCGCCAGCGGTTCGTTCTCGCGAACAAAACCGGCGGCATGTCCGGACCTGCGATTCATCCGGTGGCAGTCCGTATGGTATATGAGGCTGCAAATGCGGTGAAGATTCCGATCATCGGTATGGGCGGCGTACGGACGGCAGAGGATGCATTAGAGCTGATGCTGGCAGGAGCGACAGCAGTGGCGGTCGGTGCGGCGAATTTCCATGAACCGTCGGCAACCATACAGGTGCTCGAAGGAATGCAGGAATATGCAGAAAGACATCAGTTGTCATCGATTCGAGAGATCATCGGTGCGGTGCACTGAGCGAAAGGCAAGAGATCTTTTGCTATCCACATCATATAGATATGACTTGTATTGAGGGAAACGAATGAATAACAAGGCGGAAATACAGGGAAAGGCCTACGGCAAGATCAATCTGACCCTGGATGTGACAGGCAGGCGGGAGGATGGCTATCATCTGGTCCGCATGATCATGCAGACGGTAGATATCTATGACACAGTGACCATTACGAAAAACGAAGGAACAGAAATCACGCTGACAACAGACAGCGGATCGATTCCTGCAGGACCGACCAATCTGGTGTGGCGGGCAGCAGATGTCATGCGCCGCGAGTTCGGCTTAAAGGATGGCTTGTCTATTCATCTGGTAAAGCGAATTCCGATTGCGGCAGGTATGGCCGGTGGGAGTGCAGATGCAGCAGCAGTGTTCCGACTGCTGCGAAGTCTGTATGAGCTTGACGTGACGGATGAGAGACTGTGCGAGCTGGCACTTCCGCTGGGAGCGGATATCCCCTACTGCATTGTAGGAGGAACGCAGCTGTCGGAAGGAATCGGAGAGGTACTGACCGGACTTCCGCTGCCTCCGGCCAATACACTTTTGGTCTGCAAGCCGAAGCTGGATGTGTCCACAGCGTGGGTCTACCGTGAATATGACAGTATCCCGGAGAATGAAATTCGTCATCCGGATGTAGACGGGATGGTGAAGGCAATCCAGGAAGGCGATCTGAAGGAAATGTGCCGGCTGTTCGGAAATGTTCTGGAGCAGAAAACGGGAGCTGAATATCCGGTCATCGGGAAATTGGAACAGTACTTTCTGGAGCACGGCGCACTCGGCAGCATCATGACCGGTTCCGGTCCGACTGTGTTCGCTGTATATGATGATTCGAAAAAGGCAGAGGCTGCCTTCGAAGGATTGAAGGAACAGGGGGAATTCGCGGAATTTCAGCGATTCCTGACGCACTTTGTGCAGCCGTGAATTGGCTGATTACAAATAAAAAAGAGGTACTGACGGGAACAATGCTTCCGTCAGCACCTCTTTTTATGAAATCTTCTGTATCGGAACTCATCTGCAAAAATAAGCTTGCTAATATTGTCTGACTCAGAATGGCGATACCTTTTTGATCACTTCTTAGCAGGACCTGCGCTTCCGACCTCGCGAACCTTGTCCATAAAGCGCCCGATGAAGTTTTTCTTCTTCGGTTCCGGCTTCTCAAGTTTCTGACCGTGAACGCCCTTCACCTCAACAATGTAGATGCCGCTGACCATGGCGCGAACCTGCTTTTTAACCGGGATTTCATCGAAGATCTTGTCGTCTGCAACGAGATTCATGATCTGAGGACCAACCTTTGCCTTGACAATGGGAAGCTTGGCACGGCGCAGATACCACGGAGTGGAATCCGCGACAGCCTGAGGCAGACCGGCTTCTTTTATTTTCATTTTCTTCTTGTCAATGACCAGCATGGTGACAGGCTGCTTGGTCGCCTGAACGGTCTCTTCCTGCTCCTGCTGTTTTTTCTGCATTTTCTTGCCCTGAAAATACAGAAGGACGATGATGCCGATGAAAACGGCGATAATGATAAGTGTAACAATAAGGGATGTGCTCACGAAAGGCTCCTCCTGCGTTTTGTGGTTTATTACAGAGTTACATTGTAACACCTACGCAGAGAGCAGGGCAAGGAAAAAGGAAGGAAAGGGGTTTTATGGCCTTGGACATTGTGCTAAACTGATATCTACTATGGACTTCGGGAAAGGATGTAACCGTGATGAAGAATAAGAAAATACTGATGACGGCAGCAGCAACACTTCTGGCCGTGGTAATGACAGGCTGCTCCGGCAGCAATGCGGCATATCTGAGCGGGGTGAAGGCTTCGGATTATGCAACTCCCTGCGACTACAGTTCCATTCCGGTAGAGGAAGAGGCTCCGTCGGTATCAGATACCTATCTGGAATATGTGATTCAGTATCAGCTGAGCAGCTCCGCAACCAATGAGGAGATTACGGATCGTGACGATGTAGAAGAGGGTGACATCGCCAATATTGATTACACCGGCAAGATGGACGGAGAGGAATTTGATGGCGGCAGCGCTACCGGTTATGACCTGACCATCGGATCCGGCAGCTTTATTGATGGTTTTGAGGACGGAATTATCGGCCACAAGGTCGGCGAGGAGTTTGATCTGAACCTGACCTTCCCGGAGGATTATTCCAGCGAGGATCTGGCCGGCAAGGACGTTGTTTTCACAGTGAAGGTGAATTCCATTTCTCAGAAGGTAACACCGGAGCTGACAGATGAGTGGGTTGCCAGCCAGTCGATTGACGACGTATCGACGGTGGAAGAGTACAGGGATTACGTATATGACAGCCTGCTGTCCCAGGCACAGAGCACGTATGACAGCGATGTGCAGAGCAAGGTCGCCGATTATGTTGTGGAGAACAGCACCTATCCGCAGGATCCGCCGCAGGAGATGATTGACCGCCTGGTAGAGTCCATGAAGACCTACTACACGAACTATGCGACGCAGTACGGCATGGAGCTGGATGATTTCCTGACGACCTTCCTGGGAGCTGATGAGGACGATCCGGAGGCAATTCTGACAGAGAATGCTACAACATCTGCGAAGGAGCTGCTGGTTATGAAGGCCATTGCAGATAAGGAGGATCTGAATCCCTCCCGCACAGAGTTCAATACACAGCTGTCGAGCTATGCTGCACAGGCAGGCTACAGCAGCGTTGATGAGTTCAAGAAGAACGAGGATGCCGAGTCCGTACGTGAGTCCATGATGCTGCAGAATGTGCTGGACTTCTTGCAGAAGAAGGCAGTTGTATCGGAGCCTAGCGAGGACAGCGAGGATTCGACAACAGACAGCACCGAGAGCACCGATGAGGCGGCGGACGATGCTGGCACCGAGGCATCCGATGATGCAGCAACAGAGAGCAGCACAGAGGAGACGGAGGAGGCTTCCACGGAAGCATCCACAGAGGCTACTACAGAAGCAGAATAAGAGCAGGAGACAGGTATGAGAGACACATACAAGCTGGTTGACATTCGTGATATTTTCGCAGAACCGGAAAAATATTACGATCAGGAGGTTACGGTAGCAGGCTGGATTAAGTCCAACCGGGATTCCAAGTCCATCGGATTCATTGCCCTGGATGATGGATCATGCTTTAAGAATCTGCAGCTGGTTTATTCGGCAGACATTGAGGATTTCTCCAAGCTGGCAAAGCTGAATATCAGCGCAGCCATCATTGCAACCGGTAAGATCGTAGCAACGCCGGAGGCGAAGCAGACGTTGGAGATGCAGGTACTGAAGGCAGAGGTAGAGGGCGAGTCTACACCGGATTATCCGCTGCAGAAGAAGCGCCACACCTTCGAGTATCTGCGCACGATGCCGCATCTGAGAGTGCGCACGAACACCTTCGAGGCAGTGATGCGTGTTCGTTCGCTGGCAGCTTATGCGATTCACAAGTTCTTCCAGGAGAGGGACTTTGTGTATGTGCATGCTCCGGAAATCACCGGAAGTGATGCAGAGGGCGCAGGTGAGATGTTCCAGGTTACGACCCTGGATCTGAACAACATTCCCCGCAAGGAAGACGGAACCGTGGATTATTCGCAGGATTTCTTCGGCAAGCCCACGAACCTGACAGTATCGGGACAGCTGGATGTGGAAACCTATGCGTTTGCATTCCGCAATGTGTATACCTTCGGACCGACCTTCCGCGCAGAGAACTCCAACACGACACGCCATGCAGCGGAGTTCTGGATGATCGAGCCGGAAATCTGCTTTGCAGATCTTGAGGATGACATGGAGCTGGCAGAGGCGATGCTCAAGTACATTATCCGTTATGTGATGGAGAACGCACCGGATGAAATGGCCTTCTTCAACCAGTTCGTGGATAAGGGACTGATCGAGCGTCTCGAGCATGTGGCTTCGTCGGATTTCGGACGTATTACCTATACGGATGCCGTGAAGATTCTGGAGCAGCATAACGATGAGTTCGAGAACAAGGTGTTCTGGGGATGTGATCTGCAGACAGAGCATGAGCGTTATCTGACGGAGAAGGAGTTCAAGCGTCCGGTATTCGTGACGGATTATCCGAAGGAAATCAAGGCCTTCTATATGAAGCTGAACCCGGATGGAAAGACGGTTGCAGCCTGCGATTGCCTTGTTCCCGGAATCGGAGAGATCATCGGAGGTTCGCAGCGTGAGGACGATCTGTCCATTCTGGAGGCTCGTATGGATGAGCTGCAGATGGACAAGAGCCAGTATGAGTTCTACCTGGATCTGCGCCGCTATGGCTCAGTTCGACATGCCGGCTTCGGCCTTGGCTTTGAACGTGCCATTATGTATCTGACCGGAATGGAGAACATTCGCGATGTACTTCCGTTCCCTAGAACGGTAGGCAACTGCGAGCTGTAAAGCGCGGCAATAGTTACGATATCTGCCTGGTTACATCACAGATTTCCTTTGGGAAATAGCGCAGAATGTCGGAGAAATCAATCCGTTATGTTCAGAGAGGACCATGCCGCAGGCATGGGAGATCTTACTGAGAGGATTTTTAATGTTATCACGTTCTGAAATGAAACGCTGCCTGCACCGTGTGGTACTGCCGGCAGCGCTCACCGTTGTTCTTGCGGCCGGAATGCCGGCCAGTGTATATGCATCCTCCGTGGATTCATTGCGAAAAAAGACCAGCTCCACCCAGAGCCAGCTGAATGCGGCCAAAAGTGAAGCGGCCAGCCTTCAGCAGCAGGAGAATGAAATCAATGCGGAGCTGGAGCAGAAGAATTCACAGCTAGTAGAGAATCTGGCCAGTATCCAGCTGTTGGAAGAGACGATTGCGGAGCTGGATGAGAAGATCGAAGAAAAACAGCAGGAATACGATGCAGCAAAGGCCGATGAAGAAGAACGTTACGAGGCAATGAAGCAGCGCATCAAGTATATGTACGAGCAAGGGAATACCACCTACGTACAGATCCTGATGAAGGCCAGTTCGTTCTCGGATGTACTGAACAAGGTCGGCTATGTAGAACAGCTGTATGAGTACGATCGCAAAAAGCTGGAGGAGTATCAGGAAGTTCAGAAGCAGGTAGCCGAGGTTCAGCAGGAGCTGGAAGAGGAGAAGGCTGAGCAGGAGGAATCCAAGCACGGACTGGAGGAAGAACAGGAGGCGCTGCAGGAGACCATTGATGATCTGAAGGCGCAGAATGAGGACATCAGTGCACAGATCGAAGAGGCCAAGGCTTCGGCACAGGAATTGGCGGCGCAGCTGAAGGAGCAGAATGCGCAGCTGTCTGCAGCAGTGGAGGCAGAGGCCGCCAAGGCAGAGCAGGAGCGCCAGCAGGCAGCTGCAGAAGCGGCTGCAAAGGCTGCGGAGGAAGCGGCCGGAAAGGCAAGCTCTGAGAGTAGCACTGCAGCCTCGAGCAGTTCCTCGGAGAGCAGTTCCGAATCCGAGAGTTCGAGCAGCTCTTCGGAGAGTAGTTCCAGCTCGTCTTCCGCAGCTGTGAATTCGAATGGTGTATCCGGTCAGACGGTAGCTAATTATGCCTGCCAGTTCGTTGGGAATCCCTACGTGTACGGCGGCAACAGCCTGACAGAAGGAACGGATTGTTCCGGATTTACCTCTCTGGTATATGCGCACTTTGGATATTCTATCGGTCGTACCGATGTATCGCAGAGAAGTGCCGGTATCGCGGTAGATTCGCTTGCGGATGCACAGCCGGGTGACATCATCTGCTATCCCGGGCATGTAGCTCTCTATATCGGAAACGGAACGGTAGTACATGCCAGCACGGCAGCAACCGGCATCAAATACAGTTCGGCGACATACCGTGCGTATGTATGCATTCGGAGAGTCATTTATTAAAAGGTATTTGCTGCGGTGTCTGCAAGAGCGGGCATCGCAGTTTCGGCACCTGATGGTTTCTATCATTCGTACGTTTATGGACGGATTTATGATGGAAATGGTGCTGGATAAGGATATTTGGTATCTATTTAGCACCCGCATCTCGAATTTGACAGGGGCTAAACAGATATCATATTGGATAGCAACGATTCAAGTCTCATGACAGAAAGCAAAAGGTGCGTATGGAAAGAGAATTG
>CAYLUU010000045.1:0-18190 GCA_964386925.1 uncultured Sarcina sp.
GTCCTTTGTTCTCTTATCAGCCGATTATCCGTTACAACGGATGGCTCCCCAGCACTTCATACAGCTTCGGCACAATGACATCAAGTGCCTCGGGCAGCATCATGTCATCATGCTCTCCGGGAGTACTGACCACCTCGAGCTGATCCTCTTCGCAATAATTCTCGTAATTTCCGGCCTGACGGTTCATCATTTCCGACCAGTACTGCAGCACTTCTCCTGTTGCAGCCGCAGGCCTCCTGTCCGGCTTAAAATACGTGACCGCCCCATGATACATTCCGGGAACGTGCGCATTCAGATCCTGTGCCACATGAGCCGCATTCGAGACAACCGCCTCCAGCATTCCATTCTCTCGGAGGTCTTTAAAAAGCGGGCTTGTCTCGAAATAGCTGCGCTTGACGGACGCCTGCATCGGTGCCGCAAGCTTTCTCATCTCGTCACTCGCCAGTGCATGGGAATCCAGCAGGATCAGGTGTTCCACCTTCTCCCCTGCCGCCTCCAGCTGGCAGGCCATCTCATGAGCCACCACACCGCCGTAGCACCATCCGCCGAGAATATACGGCCCGACAGGCTGATACTGCTTCATAATCTCAATGTATCTGGCCGCGATGTTCCGAATGCCATATACGGCATCCTCCATGTGGTAGAGATTGTACGGCTCGATAACACCGAAGGCATAATCCTTTCGAATTCTCTGTGCCAGCTGATAATAGGCCGCGCTTCCGGTATTGCCGGTGTGCACGAAGAAAATCTTTCGTGCCGGTTTGTCCGAATAAATCCGAACAGCATCCTGCGCCGGGTTGTTCGCAATGGTTGCGTAGCTGTCGGATTCTCTCGCCTCTGCCTTGCTGCCGCCTGCCGCGCCGGAGCTGCCGGATTCTCCTCTCTCCGCAATCGCTTCGTGAAGGAGCTCAGACCAGGACTGCAGCTCACGATCCTCCGGATACGAAGCCAGCAGCAGCTCTGTCATTTCTGCGAAGAGCCGCCGGAATGCATCCTCGTCATAGACGATCCGGTTCACCATAACAAAGAGCCATGACGGCTCCTGCCCGCGGTCAACACATACAACCCTGAGCATCGGTGAGAACTGAAGGTCATAGCCTGCCATTACGGTATCCTCGTTCAGAATCTTCTGCACCGATGACAGGTCCTCTCCGCAGCCTTTTATCATCTTCAGCGGAATCTTCCGATCCGTGATGGCACATTGGAATACCGATACATCTCTGCAGACAATGGACGCCCGCAGCTCCTCATGCCGCGCAGCAATCTCATCCAGAACGGAGCGCAGTACATCCTCGCTGAGCCGGCTTTCATAAACGAACAGGAATCGATTCTCGGAAACCGGCCGATCCGGGTGGGTCAGCTGCCGGCACAGCATATCATCCTGTGCCGGTGCCAGCGGCAGAATCCGTTCAATCGCCTCCCCGTGCTCCAGATAGGCACGCCGAACCGCTTCATACTCATCTGCACTCCAGAATCTCTCATAGCGAATTCTCGCAGCTCCTGCAATCCCCCGGAGCGATTCCTGGGATAGAATATCCGCCCCGCTGACCTGAATTCCCTGCTCACTCAGCACAGAAGACAACTCCATCGCGCGCAGGGAATCGCCGCCCAGCTGCACAAAGCTGTCATCCGGATCGATGGCTCCGTCCAGCTTGAGAACGTATCCGGCCGCCTCCGCGACACGCAGCTCCGCTTCACTGTCAATGTAGCCGAGAAGATGAATCGGCAGCTCCGGTTCCGGAAGCTCTGCTCGAATCACCTTTCCATTGGCGTTCCGCGGCATTTTGGCAACGCTGCACCACAGATCCGGCACCATGTAGGACGGCAGAAAATCAGCGATTACCTCAGTAATCTTCCGTGGATCCACCGATTGCTCCGATTCGTAGTAACAGACCAGATGATCAATACCATTGATGTTCCTCAGAACAACCACAACCTGACCGGCAGGAAATCCCAGCTCCAAAAAGCCCTTTGCCGCCTGCGTCTCAACCTCTCCCGTTTCGACACGGAAGCCGCGCAGCTTCACCATGTTGTCGATGCGCCCGAGTATGTAGTAGCACCCGTTCTCATCCCGCCGCATTCGGTCACCGGTGCGAAAATACGTCTGCCCGCCGATCCTGATCCATTTCTCTTTGGTAAGCTCCGGAAGTCCCAGATACTCCTGCGACATTCTCTCATCATGCAGCAGCAGTTCGCCGGACTCTCCTTCCTTCACCGGATGCAGCTCCTCGTCGACCAGCAGCGCCTCCGCCCCTTTTGTCAGATGACCAATCGGCATAACCTGCTCATTTCCGGATACCCGAATCGTGAAAATGGTCGCGAGCTCTGTACTGCCGTACATGTTGTACACTCTGGTCTCCGGCGAGAGCGGCGTAAAGTTCCGCAGCTTCTCCCCGCCGGACAGGATAGCAACGCCGCTCATGTCATAGTCTTCTGACATTGCAGCCGTGAGGCTGGACGGCATGAAGATATGAGTGATTCCATTTTCCTTAATGTACTGATACAGCACATCCGTACTGAGCCGGACTTCGGCCGGTGCTATGAAGAGCGTTCCGCCGCCGAACAGGACTCCCAGCATGAACACATTCGTTGCTATGAACGTATAGCCGGACATAATTCCCATTCTGCTCTCCGGATTCAGCGTAAGTCCCGGATTGGAATCCAGCCAGTCATTTACGCCCATCAGAAGAGCGTGTCTGTGAATGACGCCCTTGGGCTTTCCGGTGGTTCCGGAGGTATACAGAATCATGGCAGGGTCTTCCGGCGTGCGCTTCACCGGCGAATATTCCGCAATCGCTCTTGCCTCATCAAAAAAGAATACCGTCCTGCCAGCAAAGGCCTCACTGCGGCTCTCATACAGCGTACGGTCTGCCAGAACAAACCGCACCTTCGCATCATCCAGCATGTAGGCTAGCCGCTCATCCGGATATCCTTCATCCAACGGAAGGTAGACGCCTCCTGCCTTCATAACGGCAAGGGCGCCCACCACGATTTCCTTTTGTCTGGAGACGAAAACTGCGGCAGCCTCTCCGGGCGCAAGGCCTGCCTCAACCAAAGACAAGGCAAGGCCGTTCGTGATTTCATCTGCTTCCCGGTAGGTGAGACTCCCTGCCACGTCAGTCAGCGCCGTATTCGCCGGCTGACGCAGGGCAGTCTGTGTAAATTGTTCGTGATATAACTCTGTCATAATTGATGTCCTAATCCTGCAGTCCATGCAGTGCGCTCAGGAATTTATGATAATACTCCTGTCCGCACACCGGCCAGCTAAAGCCGAGTCTGGCAAGGATCTGTGCCGTGTAGGACACGCTCAGATCATCCAGCCCCAGTGAGGATGCCTGGCCTTCCTCATTCAGCGAATAAGCCACAAACGGTCTCATGGCATCGCACGTCTTCGGATCCTTCAGAGCCTCCTGCAGAGCTGCTGCAAACTCATCATTTTCAACATTGCGGATGCTGCAGCCATAGTCCCGCATGCCGTCGATCACATCGCCCATAAGCGGTCTGTGATTGTTGCTCATCATAAAGCAGACGCATTCACGCGGTGTCCCGGCGAGCAGGAGAACCGCCTCCGCCACCTTATCAATCGGCGAGAATTCCGTTGACGTCACTGCGGCATCATAGGGAATCATCCCCAGCGTTCGGAAGCCCTTCAGCGTATTCATGTAATTATTGGATGCTCCGTTGATCTGGAACCGTCCATCGGTGCTCCGCGGTGCCAGGTTTCCGGCACGCAGTACCTTGGCATTCAGGCCTTCGTTCAGGATCTTCTCGTAGATCAGTCTTTCTGCAAGGAATTTTGATCTCACATACTGGTTGTCCTCATAGATCTGGCCCACATAGAGCATATGCTCGTCATACACAAGGCCGTCTCTCGGAACGCCGTCTGACGGATGCCCGAAGATGCTCTCGGTCGACACATGGATGAGCCGCGCATTATTTTGCAGGCACCAGTGAATCAGGTTGCGGACCGTTTCCAGGTTGGTTTTCTCGATCTCGTTGTCTCTTGCAAAATGCTTCACACTGGCTGCGCAGTTAATGACTGCCGCATCCTCTCCTGCCAGGCGGAACCCTTCCAGAGCCTTTGCATCCGTCGCATCTCCTTCGATCAGGAAGATCCTGCTGCCGAACAGCTCTGCAAAATCATTTTCAAAATAGAATCTCAGCAGCTCTTTGAAGCGTTCCTCTGCGCTCTTGCCCTCTCTGGGACGGATCAGGCAGTAAATGCGGCTGTCGGTCCGGTCCAGGAGCTCGCGGAACACGTGAATTCCAAGATATCCGGTTGCACCGAGCAGCAATACCTCTCCGAGTGCCTGCTGCCTGCCGCTGCGGAAGGCCTTGGCGCTGTTGCCGCGAAGGAGCTCATTGATGGCACGATAGTCATACCCGTCGCGTCCGATCTCCGTCGTGCCGGCTCCGTAGAAAGAACTCTGCTGATCTGTCTCCCCTACGTGCTCCTTACAGCTGCCGCATCCGGAGGTATCCGCCGCACTGTCGCGGCCGGATTCTGTTCCTTTCGTATCGTCAGACTTCTTGCCGGTTTCCTCACCTGCTGCAAAGGCCGCAAGGGCTCTTGGCGTTGTGCACTCAAAGACATTCTGGTAGACAATGCTGTACCCGGCCTGGCTTGCTGCGACCACGATGCGCATCGCACTGATGGAGCTGCCGCCGAGTTCAAAGAAATCGTCTGCTGCGCCCACCTTCTCAATTCCCAGAATCTGACCGAAGATGGAGCAGAAATCCTCCTCCGCCTTTGTCTTCGGTGCCTCGTAATCGGCCTTTTTCACTTCTGGCTTCGGCAGGGCTTTTTTGTCCACCTTTTGATTCACCGTCAGCGGAATCCGATCCAGCTGCATGGTGACAAGCGGTACCATATAGGCCGGTTTGCGATCCTTTATAAACTGATTCAGCTCTTCAACATCAACCTTCTCCTCGCTCACAACAAAGGCTGCCAGGTACTTACCTCCATTGTCGTAGCTGTAAGCCTGGACCGTAACGTCCTGCATGCCCGGATACTCACGAATCACTGCCTCAATTTCCTTGGTCTCCACACGGAAGCCACGGATCTTGACCTGGCCGTCCTTGCGGCCGACGAATTCAATGTCACCGTTTTCGCGGTACCGGACAATGTCTCCTGTGTGATACATCCGGAATTCATTGAAGGGCGACTCGCAGTAAGCCTCCGCCGTCTTTTCCGGGCGATTGAGGTATCCTCTGCTCACCTGCGGACCCGTCAGGCAATATTCTCCTGCAGCTCCTGCCGGAAGTCGGTGTCCTGCTTTGTCCAGTACATAGCCCGCAATCGTCACCATCGGCTTGCCAAGCGGAACGTTGGGCTCCCAGAAACGGATGGGGAACAGGCTAACGCCGCAGCAGTTCTCTGTCGGGCCATACCCGTTAATGATCGTATAGCTCAGCTTCTCCGGATTCAGAGCAGGAAGTTTCTCGCCGCCCATCACCAGGAAACGAAGCGTTCTCATCTGCGGATAGTTCTGTACGAACTGAACGCCGACCTGCGTTGTCAAAAGGACCTGTGTGATGCCTGCCTCGTTAAAATAATCCGCGAGTTTATTCAGATTCATACGGATTTCTTCCGGGATCACGCAGAGCGTTGCACCATTTAAGAGCGTGCAGAAGGTATCTGACATGCACACATCAAATCCGAACGACGCATAGGATGCCGTGCATCCGTCCGTTGTATAGAAGCCCTCATGGTTGGAGCCATAGGCAAAGGCCACCATGTTGCCGTGCTCAATCTGGCAGCCCTTCGGCGTACCGGTTGAGCCCGAGGTGTAGAGCATGATCATAAGGTCCTGTGCCTTCGGTGCAGGCGGAAGCTTGGCCTCTGCCAGCTCCGCAGCGCCTTCCATCAGCTCCGAAACAAGAAGGACTTCCCCCTTATAATCACTGACGAGTCCAGACAGACTCTCCTCTGCGATCAGGAGCGAAGCTCCTGCATCCTGTACCATGAAGTTCAGTCGCTCCTGCGGGTAGCTGGGATCCAGCGGCTCATAGGCACAGCCGGCCTTCAGGATCGCCAGCGGCAGCAAGAACACAGATTCACTTCTGGAAATGATGACCGATACAACCGTCTCTGCAAGGTTATCTCTGCCAGTCGCATGCTGCATCTTCTTATAAATGTATGCCGCCAGTCGGTCCGTCAATGCGTCCAGCTCACGGTAGGTGTAGCTCTTATCCTTGTAGACTGCAGCGGTCTTGTCCGGGAATTCCAGCGCGATCTTTCGGAATCTTGTCACAACGGAATCCGTCTTGTCATAATCCAGCTGCATCGGCTGATTATAGGTATCAAGCTTTGCCCAGTCCTCCGAATCCGTAAGGCTGACATCCTTCACATACTCTTTCGCAATCAGCTCTGCTGCTGCATGGCTGATGCTCTTTCCAAAACCTCTGGCAAAATCCAGGCTGAACAGACCGGTATCGTAGTTAATCTGAACAATTCCGCCGCTCTTCTCATCTCCGAAAATCTGGATCGAAATCGGAAGCTTGGCCTGATCCGCAGCAAGCTCCTCGGTTTCCAGCACGCCGAGATGCGTTTCGTATTGGTTCAAAACGCCGACCTGGTATGCATAGGAGATCTGCGGCTTGAAATCATATTTGGCCGCTATGGCAGCAAACGGATGCTGCTCATGCCGAATCACACCGTTGAACAGCTCCGCACAGCGCTGAATGAAGGTTTCTGCCTTCTCGTCTGCCTGCAGCTGCACGGCAAGAGGAAGCGTATTGACGAACATGCCGACCGTTCCGGCCAGCCGCACATCGCTGCGGCCGCTTGAAATTGTCGCAATCGACGCCTGATCCTCGCAGGTGTATCGGCAGACAGCAAGGAATGCCGCCGCCAGATAGACGCAGGCCGGTGTGAGTCCCTTGCTCTTCGCATAGCTCATGACCGGTGAAAGGTCTGTCGGTACAGAAACAATTCCTTCCTTGTGCACCGGATCCTTCTCATAGACATCCGGAATCAGCTGGGAGGCCTCCTCGACACCACTCATCACCGAATCAAAAAAGGCCTCATTCTCCTCGCTTAGATGCTGCGCGTTGGCAAAGTCATAGCACGTAAAGGCTTCCTTCTCAATGCGCTTTCCGTCCAGCGCATCGCACAGCTCATTCAGCATGATATCAACGGATGCACCGTCTGCCGCAAGATGATGCACAGACATCAGAAGGTACAGCGCATCTGCCTTTACGATCTCGAACCGGGCCAGCGGTCCCTTGGACAGGTCAAAGGGCTTCACAAAGCTTTTCTGATATTCCGGCAGCTCCTCCGCCTTGATCTCGCCTGCCGGAATCGATGCCGTGAAATCCTGCATCTCAATCTGAATCACGTTCTGGGTCTCATCCGCCGCAAAATAGCTCCGAAGAGCGGGATGGGCGTCATAAAGACCGGCCACTGCATCCCGAAACGTTCCCTCGTCCGTACCCTCCGGCAGACGAATGCAGTAATCGATGTTGTAGAAGGTGCTCTCCGGGTTTGCAAGGCACTCCGAATACACGCCCTGCTGCGCAAAGCCAAGAGGCGAGCGCAGCAGAGAATCTGCAGCTGCGGGATTTTCCGAAACCGTTTCAGATGCCTGCGCCGAGGGCTCCTCCGTGCCTTCTGCCTCTTCCGCGTTCACCCACTGCTCCAGAATCTTGTTCTCAATGGTCTGAAGCGTCGCTCCGTCCAGCAGATCAAAGGCATTCATCGAAATGCCGTACTCCTTGTAGAGCGTTGCGGCCAGCTTAATGCTGTTGATCGAGGTAAGGCCAATGGAGGTCAGCTCATCGGTAATGCCATAATCCTCTGTTCCCAGAATCTTGCTCAGAAGGTCCTTGATCTTCTTCTCGAGAACATTGAGCGGCGCCGAAACGCCTCCCTGCCGTTCCTTCGCCTTGAAGACCGGCTCCGGCAGAGCTCTTTTGTCCACCTTCTGATTGACGTTATACGGAATCTGATCCAGCTGCATGGTGACAGGCGGCACCATGTAGCTGGGCTTCCTTTCTGCAATGAAGGCATTCATGGCCTCGATATCAACCGGTTCGTCACTGCAGACAAAGGCTGCGATGTATTTGCCGCCGCTTGGATCATCATAGGCCTGCACGGTGACATCTTTAATGCCTTCGAATTCACGGATGACGCTCTCAACCTCTTTTAGCTCAATGCGGTAGCCGTGAACCTTCACCTGATGGTCGCGCCGACCGACGAATTCAAGGTCGCCATTGTCCCGGAAACGCACGATATCACCGGTACGATAAGCTCTGGCAAAGAGTCCTTCTGTGTCATCTCCGAAGGGATCTGTAATAAAGGTCTTCGCCGTCTGCTCCGGGCGATTCAGATATCCTCTTCCCACCTGCGGTCCCGCAATAATCAGCTCTCCAGGTGCGCCGACAGGAAGTCTGTGCATATTGCGGTCAACGACATAGAGTCTTGCGGTCTCATTGCTCTTTCCGATCGGGATGTTGAATTCCTTCTCACATACCTTCTTCGTTGTCACGGCAATGGTTGTCTCCGTCGGTCCGTAGACGTTGATCAGTGTATAGTCCGTCGGAGGATCGATGGAAGCCAGCTTTTCTCCGCCGGTCAGCAGATACTTC
This sequence comes from uncultured Sarcina sp., assembly GCA_964386925.1. Lineage (GTDB taxonomy): Bacteria > Bacillota > Clostridia > Lachnospirales > Lachnospiraceae > CAG-791. The sequence continues at coordinate 8,590 of CAYLUU010000045.1, forward strand.
AGACTGCTCTTGGTGATGTTCGTTGCAAACTGCGTGGCAACGGCCGTTGTGATCAGCGTGCTGAGCACGTTATTCTCTTCAAAATATTGATTCAGTGCAATCAGGTCCAGGCGAATCTCTTCCGGGATGATGTGCAGGGTCTTGCCGCCGGTCAGTGCCGGATACATCTCCGACATATGTGCATCAAAACCAAAGGACGCATAGCATGCCAGATTGTCACCGGGATTCAGATCCAGATTGTTCGAATACCAGCTGCACCAGGAGGCAAGGTTGCGGTGCTCCAGAATCACGCCCTTAGGAACACCGGTGGATCCCGATGTATAGAGCAGCACCATGGCATCCTCCGGTTTCGCTCCCGGCAAGGCCGCAGAGGGCATCGGACCAGCAAAGATCGCTGCGAACGCATCTGTAGAGAGACGCTCGCCTTCATATTCATTCAGAACGCCCGCATAAACCGGCTCCTCGATGACAAGAGCCGCATCCGCATCCTTCACCATAAAGTTCAGGCGCTCTGCCGGATAGGCGGGATCCAGCGGCTGGTAGGCACAGCCTGCCTTCATTGCAGCAATGGGTGCAATCACCATATTTTCGTTTCTGGAGATGAGGATGGACACCACCGGCTGTGCCTGGCTCTTTCTATCCTTAATGCGATCCAGAATGACAGCAGCCAGCCGATCCGTTGCCGCATCCAGTTCCCGGAAGGTATACCGGCGTTCCTTATAGACAACGGCCGGAATGTCCGGATATTCGCGAACGGATTCCCGGAAGAGGTCCGTCATGCTGCGGCTGACAATCGTCTCATCAAACGAAGCGGGAAGGAAGGAATTCAATTGCTCTAGCTGCGCTCTGCTCGAAGGTTCCACATCTGCCAGATTCTCCCTCACCAGCATCTCACTCAGGATCGTCCGATAGCTCTCAAAGAAATTCTCCATGAGCGATGCACTGCAGCGATGTCCCGGATAGGTGCACACTGCCTCGCAAGCGCCGTCATTCTCCAGAATCTGCACGCACAAATCAACGCCCGGAATCGCATTCTCCTCCAGGTTCACTGCCATGGAGCACTCCCCTGTCTGCAGCGCAAAGCGGTGAAAATCTCCCTGATAGGCAAAGAGAATATTATCCCGGATTCCAAGATCATGGCTCAGATCCACAAAGCTGTAGGCCTTGCTGTCTCTCGTCTTTATGTTCTGCTCCCGAAGGGTCTGCAGAAGCTTTGCAGCAGTACCTGCCGCAGCAGTATCCACCGCCACAGGAAGAGTTCTTACGAACATCCCCAGTGCATTCTTCTCAGCCTCGCTCCGCCGCCCATGGTAAATGGTCGTAAACAGCACATTGGAATCTCCGCTGAACTGTGCCAATGTCAGCGCAAAGGCAGCCATAAAGACCGTGCTCTTTGTCGTTTTCGTTTCTGCTGCCAGCTCTTCCACCGCATGAACATCAACATCCAGAGGGAAGATGGCCGTCTCCGCGTGCTGCACCTTCTCATCCCGGTCAGCCAGAGGCAGCGAATCCACCTCTGCAAAGGAACCGAATTCGTTTACATACCATGCCTTTTCCTGTTCAAAGGCCTCACTCCCGCGTGCTGCCTCTTCGCTGCAGTGCGCAGCGAAAATATCACCGCGCTCCCCCACAAGCGGCTCTCCCTGATACGCTCTCGAGAGCTCCGCAAAGAAAACCCGATAGGACCAGCCATCGAAGATCAGATGTGACACATTCGTATACAGATAATCTCCGTCCGGCGTTCTGTAAATTTCAAAGCGGAACAACCGGTCATGGAAAAAGTCATATTTGCGGTTCAGTGTCTTCTTCAGCGTCTCGATCCTCTCACCATCCAGGACCGGCACTTCATAGCTTTCCACAGGGCGCTCTTCCAGCCGCACATCTCCGTCCTCCGTACGGCAGAGCCGAACGTTCAGATACGGATGTGCCGACACGACCTCCTCGATTGCCTTCCTAAGACGTTCCAAATCCACTTTAGGATCCAGAAGAACCATTGCCTCGATGTTGTAATTGGATCCATCCTGGGCCAGCTCCTCTGCCCCGAATATTCCTGTCTGATTTTGCAGCAGTGTGTAACTCATTGCTTTACCCCCGTGTGCGCTAAATAGATATGCGCTTTTTACACTAATTTGCCTGGCTCTGAATACTTACTCGATCTCCATCACATGATCCATGTGAACCATGCTGAACAGATTCTGTATCTCTGCGCAGACATGACGTGCAATCAATCTGCCCTCATTCTTCTTCATTTCCTTGGCCACCATGAACAGGATTCGGAATCCTGCCGAGGAGATATAATCTGCTTTTTCAAAGTCCAGAACGATCACGGACGGCTTCTTAGCCAGCACCTCCTCCATTTTCCCGGCGAACTCATCGGATACCGTAGAGTCGATCATCCCCTCCAGGAGGACGATAATCTCATTGTCATTGTTCTGTATCTCTATCTTTAACATAGGTTTACCCTTCCTTCCTGCTGCGTCCCATTCCACAGCCCGGTACATTATTCTTGTCTTTTGTTTGGTCCCTGACAAATTCAACATGAATCTGTCACTTGCGGATCATTCACGATTGACCGAATCCCCTTTGGAAAAACAACTGCAGAGCATCAGTACGTTTTCATCTCCAAGGTGAATATACTGCCATTCATCGGCAAGGGAATCCACCATAAACCGGCCAAGACCGCCGATCTGTTCCATCGGATCGTACTCTTCAATATCAATAATGTTGTCGCTCTGATCAAAGGGCTTTCCTGTGTCAGTAAACTGCAGCAGGCAGCGATCCTCTTGTATCTGCCGCCGAATCAGAACCTTTCCGCTGATGCACTCTGGGTCTTTCTGCAACGTTTCCTCCAAAGTCCCGCTCTTCTCAGCATCAACGATTCCCTCCTGAGCATCACCCGCAGCATCCTTCGGTCCGTCATCATATGCATAGGATGCGATGTTGATGAAAACCTCCTCTGCCATCAGGCACAGCTTTTTCCGAATATTCTCCGGTACCTTCGTTTCCTCCAGAACCCAGTCGCGCAGCTGGCCAAAACACGGCGTCTTTGCCGGCAGACGCAATTCCTCGGAGCGTGACGTAAAGGTGATCATCGTAATATCATCCGCCTGTTCGCTCCCTGCCATGAATTCTCTCAGTTCTTTCCGGACAGCCTCAATTGTATTCCCGCCATGATCTTCTCTGAGAACCCGTTCGAGCCGCTCTATGCCAAAAAACGTGCCTTCTCCATCCAAAGCCTCATTCACGCCGTCCGTGTAAAGGAACAAGGTCGCCCCGAGAGGAAGCATTTCTTCCGCTGTCTCGTAATTTTCTTCACCGAAAACTCCAAGCGGAACGCCGCCGGCATCCGTTAAGGTCTTCAATCTTCCGTCACATACGATGTACGGCGGGTTATGCCCTGCATTGGAATAGCGGATCCTTCCGGTTTCCTTCTCATAATAAACCAGGAACAATGTCCCGAACATCATGTTGGGATTGGTGTGCTCCAGTTCCCGATTCACCGCCCTCAGAACTTCATGAGGTTCCAGCCCCTCCTTGACAAAGCCTCTTACCAGACTGATGGCCCCCGCCATGAAAATTGCTCCGCTCAGTCCCTTTCCCGATACATCCGCCACAACGAGCACCATGTGCCCGTGATCTTCAAAGTAATCATAAAAATCACCGCCGACGTTTTTCGCCGGGAGCATGCAGGCGTTGATCTCGGCCAGTTCGTCCTCGTACCGATGGGCCGGCAAAAAACCCTGCTGGATCTCCGATGCCACATTCAGCTCGTATTTATGACGGCTCTGCAGCTTTGTGTATTCCCGGATACGGTCGATACTGCTGCAGATTTTTTCCGCCATCTGAATAAAATCTGCACTGATCAGTCCGAACTCATCCTGCCTCTTTATGTTCAGCTGCGGAACCTCATATCGATCTTCCTGTCCGAAGGATGTCATGGCTTCGCTTATGCTGCGTGCAGGCTCGATCACACGCTTTTTCATCACATAAAAGAGCACAACAGCATTGACCAGACCGATGATAATAATCCACCAAAGTCTCACCGAAAGGTCTGCCAGAAGCTCCTTCATCACCTCTGAAACGCTGACGTCAGCTCCGGCAACCGCCACAACCTGAAACGTGTCGCCATAGATCGGAACATAGCTGGTAATTACGTTTCCGTATTCATTGTTCAGTCTGTAGTCCTCCCGTGCAGACTCCCCGTTCATTACCCGAACGATTTCATCCGAAAGTTTACTGCGTTCCTGAATTTCGTCGTTTCGAAAATCACTTACGATGTCCTGAACGTCCTCTGCGCCCTCTATGTAACAATAGTCCAATGTGTTGTTTTCAACATCCGGAATAACGATGTAAACGAACAGCAGATCTTCTTCCTCAACGAAGCTCTTCATATCCCGGTAAATGATCTGCTGCAGGACTTCTTCTTCTCTGATCTCTTTCAGCGAATACCCCGAAAGGGTTCTTGCCATACTCCTGGCCACGTCGTAAGCCTGTTCCTGTGCCGCTGAATAGGCCTTCCTGCTGGCTACTACAACATTGACCACAGTCATGACGCCTGCCATCATCAGCGTCATCAGAACGATAATCCCCAATATTAATCTTGCGATGGAATGCTTTGCGTGCATAACCCTCCTGTCTGCATCATAATCTCCCGCAGATCAACATATTCTGCCGAAAGGTCCTCCCTCCGGTGAATCCCCGCTGCACAAACCGCAGCCCGATACCCACACTCGCAGGGAATGTCCCAGAACGTCACCATACTCTCCCGGATCTCCTGTTCGCCAAGCGGCAGCGCGATGGTAAACTCATCCGGTCTTCCGCTAAGACCCTCTCCTGTCATTTTAAGAAAGCTCTCTTTCCCTGTCCACACGGCAAAAAAATAATCCCGCGCAGCCTCTTCCTTCAATCCCGCCAGATGCTCTCGCTCCTCCTTAGAAAAGACCAGATGGGAAGCCTCAAGAGGCGCCTGTTTTGCCTCCTGTACATCGCAGCCGACGGGCACTCCCGCAGCGACGCACATAACGAGCGTTCCGGAATGACTCAAACTGAAAGAAAGCTCCGAATGATTTTCCAAATAAGGTTTCCCCTTAGCGGTTACTGCCATTTCCGCCGAATCGATTCCCGCACTTTTCAGCGCATATCTCAGCAGAATCCCTGCGCCAAGAGACAACGCTTTGTCTTTCATAAAGCGATATCCTTCGGCCTTTCTTAGCCTTTCCTCCGACACCCTGGCAGAAGCGTTCTCGTACCATGACGGATCGATCAATATGGAAACATCTGCAATGTATACCTTTATCTTTTCCTGCACGATTCTCTCCTCATCTGGTACTAAAACTACCATGCCTGCTCGCGCATTCTCGCAGCCGCTGTCCGGGATTTTATAGTAATAGATACTTTACTGTAAAAATCCCAAACAGCCCGGCGCCTTACCGATCACGGATAAAACGCCGGGCTGATTTTTACGCCAATTTTGTCGTCGGAAAGAACTCTTCTCTGAATTCATATGGTCTTCTGCACATAACTGCCTCCTCAGATTATATCTGTTTAACCGTCGCTGTTCGAACCTTACAGCAACAGATGAATCAAATTGTGAATGCGGACATCACGATTGCCGTGTTGATAAAGAACATTGCTGTTCCCGCCGTGCACATCGTGTACATCACGCTCTTCAGATTCTTATCATCATAACCAGCCAGATAGGACTGACTCGGATTCATCGGATTGTAATGTACCTCTACGAAGGAACCAACTTCCGGTGTCTGATCCGAGCTGTATGCTGCCTTGCTGCGGTACACACAATTCCCAAGCTGATATTCATAAAACGGTCTCTTCCCGAGCAGCTGCACCCCTTCGTTTTCAACAACCTTCGCGGCTGTGCTCGCCGTACAGTTCTTGCGGTTTGCTGCCTGAATCACTCTGCTCGCTACGACAATCGCTGCAATTGCTACGTTGAGTACAATCATCATTACCACAAAATCCATTTTCATTTTTATAATCTCCCTTATTCCACTTATGTGGGTTGCGTTGTTTTGTTATGCACGCATCATAAGGGATTACCTGTAACCGAAGCGTAACTCAATCACATCATTACAAAGCCCCATCAAAATTCCCGAACGGAATCTCGATGGGGCTGAATAGTTACCCTGTTTTTATTTGTGGCGCCTGTGCGAGCAGGCATGGTAGTTTTAACACCCGGCAATTTCAACGTGAATTAGCCGCCTGCTCGATCAGGTCGAGTACGATGTGTGTGGCATCGCTTTGTGAGCTCTTCTCCATCGCCGCCGTGTACTGCGCACGATTTGCGTAGAGCTCATCTATTTTCGTCAGGATCACATCCGGCAGATCGTCATCCGAAACCACCACGCTGTAGCCCTGCGCCTCAAAGGAGGCAGCATTCAGCTTCTGATCGCCGCGCCCGGTCGGCAGCGGCACCAGGAGATTCGGCTTTTTGAGTGCCAGAAGCTCACAGATGGCATTGGCTCCCGCACGAGAGAGCACGATATCTGCCATTGCGTACAGATCCTTCATCTCATCCTTCACATATTCGAACTGCCGATAGCCGGGACGTGTCAGCAGGAGATTGTCCATCTTGTCCTTGCCGCACAGGTGAACGATCTGGAAGCGTTCCGACAGTGCATCCAGATTGTCGCGAACCGTCTTGTTCACGGAGGCTGCCCCCAGCGAGCCGCCCACCACCATCAGGACCGGCTTGCTCTCGTCAAATCCACACAACTCCAATCCCTTCGCACGGTCACCATGAAATAACTCATCGCGAATCGGCGTACCCGTCAGCACTGCCTTTGCATCCGGCAGGCTCTTCATCGTCTCCGGGAAATTGCAGCAGATCTTCTCTGCAAAAGGAGCGCACAGCTTGTTCGCCAGCCCCGGTGTCATGTCAGATTCATGAATGATGCACGGAATATGCAGGGAATGCGCCGCATGCACGACCGGCACGCCGACATAACCTCCCTTGGAGAAAATGACATTCGGTGCAAACTCCTTCAGGAACTTGTGTGCCTGATGGTAACCGCGCATTACACGCAGCGGATCCGAGAAATTCTTCGGGTCAAAATACCGGCGCAGCTTTCCCGTCTCGATGGGCTCATAATGAATTCCGTAATCCGCCACCAGCTTCCGCTCGATTCCGGTGATGGATCCGATATATGCTACCTCATAGCCTGCCTCCTGCAGATGCGGAAGCAGTGCCAGATTGGGTGTGCAATGACCGGCTGTTCCGCCGCCGGTCAGTACGATTCTCTTATTCATGCAGTGTTCCTTCAGATTTATAACAATTATTCCATCTCTGCCAGAGCAGCCCGAATGGCGTGGGACAGCTGATCCGGACATGATGTGGGTTTAAAACCACAGGTTGTTCCCTCCAGAAGATCCGCAACCTCTTCCGCTTTTCTTCCCTGCACCAGCTTCGTCACACCGGACAGATTACCATTGCAGCCACCGGTGAAGGCGACACTGCGAATGATGTGATCCTCGTCAATTTCCAGCTCGATCTTCGTCGAGCAGGTACCGGATGTCTTGTAAATCATTTGCTCCTCCACTTCTATATGGTTATTCCCAATACGTCACTTCGCCGTCCACGGTTGCCGTATTCTCAACCGTTTTATCCTCGGTATCGTCATCAAAATATCCCGGTACCTCGAACTCTGCGCTCTCAAAGGAATACGTTCCGTCCTCGTTCTGCGTGTAGGTAATGGCGTAATCTCCGCTCTCCTGCGACTCCATGCAATGTGTCGGCAGGCCATTCTCATCAAAGGCAACTCGCAACAGCGCGTCATATCCCGCACGCAGGAGGCTCAGCTTCCCATCTGTAGCGGTCACTTCCTCAACTGTCGGATACATCGGATCATCCTCCGCGTAGGTGTCCAGGAATTCCTCGCGGTAGTGCGCATCTACCTCAACGCCATCTGCGGTTTCGTTGTATTCCACATAGATAGTGTAATCTTTGTCAGGATCTGTCGGTGCCTCTTCTGTATCATAATAGCACCCCAGTGAAATCACTCTGCCTGTTTCGTCATAATTGACGATATAATTCTGATCCCGGTCCGTTTCATGCGCCGTGATCCGCACTCTCTTCAGAACCGGTGCCTCGTCCGTTTCCTGTTCGACATCTGCAGCAGTTGTTGTATCCTCACTGCTCTCCTCTGTCACTGCTTCCGTGCTCACGGAGCTTTCCTCCGCTGCAGCGGTAGTGCTCTCTGCCGCGTTCTCCTTGGCTGCTGCACAGCCGGACAATCCCAACACGGCCGCCGACAACAGCACAGCTGCAATACGAATACTGTTCTTCTGCTTATTCTTGCTCATTGTTTGCTTTCTTCCCTGTTTTACAGACAGAACAGGGCCTGCAGCAGCCGCTGCAGGCCCCATGGTTAACTCTTTATAAGTGCCTCTGCCAAATCGTATTAGATGGCATTCACAGAGCCAAGTACATCCTTGATCTTGTGCTCAACGATTGCCTTAACATTTGCGCGGCCATCGGTCAGATACTGACGAGGATCGAAGTGATCCGGATGCTCCTCGAAGTGCTGACGGATACCAGCAGTCATGCCCAGGCGAAGGTCGGAATCGATGTTGATCTTGCAGACAGCGCGTCTTGCAGCCTCACGAAGCTGATCCTCCGGAACGCCGATTGCGTCAACCAGCTTTCCGCCGTGCTCGTTGATGATCTTAACATATTCCTGCGGAACAGAAGAAGATCCGTGCAGAACGATCGGGAATCCAGGAAGTCTCTTAGCAACCTCATCCAGAATATCCAGACGAAGCTTCGGATCGGTGCCGGGCTTGAACTTGTATGCGCCGTGGGAGGTTCCGATTGCGATTGCAAGGGAATCAACACCGGTCTTGTCAACGAACTCCTCAACCTCTTCCGGATGAGTATAGAATGCCTTGTCAGCCTCTACGGATACGGCATCCTCCTGGCCTGCCAGAGTTCCCAGCTCAGCCTCTACAACAACGCCGTGCTCATGAGCATACTCAGCAACCTTTCTGGAAACCTCGATGTTCTCAGCGAACGGATGGCCGGAGTAGTCGATCATGACGGAGGTGAATCCGTTGTCGATGCAGTCCTTGCAAACCTCGAAGTCTGCGCCGTGATCCAGATGCAGAACCATCGGAACTTCCGGATGAAGCTCAGCAGCAGCCTCAACCAGCTTTACAAGATATACAGAGTTAGCGTACTTTCTTGCGCCCTGGGAAGCCTGCAGAATAACAGGGCTCTTCAGCTCTGCAGCTGCGTCTACGATACCCTGAACGATTTCCATGTTGTTGATGTTGAAAGCTCCGATTGCATAGCCACCGTCATACGCTTTCTTAAACATTTCCTTACTGGTAACAATAGGCATATCCAATACCACCTTTCCCTTGAATGCAATGTATGAATTCTTGATTGACAAAAATTCAACAATATTACAAGGCAGATTATAGCGCACAAACACGGCAAAGCGCAACCATTCAGACTGAGACGATAGCTCTATACTGTACAGATTCCATCCGGAGCGGTCGGCAGAGATGTCCACTCCTATTTCTCCAGAAAAAGCAAAAACGACGGTGCTTGGGGGAGCCGTCGTTTTCGAGAAGTATAACTTCT
>CAYLUU010000046.1:0-17916 GCA_964386925.1 uncultured Sarcina sp.
GTACGGCATCGTTGTAGAAGGTTCCACCCTGTACGACGATGTTGGCGCCGAGATCCTTCGGGTCGGAGAGCTTGATGACCTTGAACAGCGCGTTCTTGATGACGGAGTAGGCAAGTCCGGCAGAGATATCTGCAACGGAAGCGCCTTCCTTCTGTGCCTGTTTTACGCGGGAATTCATGAATACCGTGCAGCGGGTACCGAGGTCGATCGGATTCTCGGCAAACAGTGCTGCCTTTGCAAAATCCTCAACGGAGTAATCCAGAGACTTGGCAAAGGTTTCAATGAAGGAGCCGCAGCCGGAGGAGCAGGCCTCGTTCAGTGTAACGGAATCGACGGCACCGTTACGAATGCGGATGCATTTCATATCCTGCCCGCCGATGTCCAGAATGCAGTCCACCTGCGGGTCAAAATACGAGGCACCGTAATAATGTGCAATGGTCTCAACCTCACCCCAGTCCAGCCGGAAAGCGGCCTTCATCAGCGCCTCACCGTAGCCGGTAGAACATCCGCCGGCGATGGTGACGCCGGAAGGCAGCTGCTGATCGAGATCCACGATGCCGCGGATGGCTGTTTTGATAGGGGAGCCATTGTTGGAGGAATAGAAGGACCAGAGGAGCTCACCATTTTCACCGATGAGGGCGAGTTTGGTCGTCGTGGAGCCGGCATCGATGCCGAGGAACGCCTTGCCATTGTAGGATGCAAGGTCGCCTCTTTGTACGCAGTGGCTTCCGTGACGGGAGGCAAAGCTGTCATAGGCCTCCTGATCTGCGAACAGGGGCTCCATGCGCTGTACCTCGAATTCCATATGCATGGGCTGCGAGGTCTTCTTGAGGAGCTCGCTTACAAGGATAGAATTGTCCTCTTTCGCCTGGAAGGCAGAGCCCATGGCAGGGAAGAGATGGGAGTTCTCAACCTCGATGGTGTGTTCCTCATCCAGATGCAGTTCACGGATAAAGGCGGCCTTCAGCTCCGTGAGGAAGTGAAGCGGACCGCCGAGGAAGGCAACGTGACCGCGGATTGGCTTTCCCTGTGCAAGACCGGAGATGGTCTGGATGACAACAGCCTGGAAGATGGAGGCAGCAAGGTCCTCCTTACGTGCGCCGTCATTGATGAGGGGCTGGATGTCGGATTTGGCGAACACGCCGCAGCGAGCTGCTATGGTATAGAGGGACTCGTATTTTTTGGCATACTCGTTCAGACCGGCGGCATCGGTCTGCAGGAGAGATGCCATCTGGTCGATGAAAGAGCCGGTACCGCCGGCACAGGTACCGTTCATGCGCTGCTCGACGTTGCCGTTTTCAAAATAAATGATCTTGGCATCCTCACCGCCGAGCTCGATGGCAACATCGGTTTTCGGCGCCAGGACTTCAATGGCAGCAGCCTCGGCAACAACCTCCTGTACGAAAGGGATGTCGAGATAATTAGCAAGGGAGAGACCGCCGGAACCGGTGATCACGGGGTGAATGCGGATGTCGCCGTGCTGCGCCTGAATCTCTTCGAGAATATCGTGCAGCGTCTCGCGGATCTGCGCGTGGTGACGGCGGTAATCGCCGAAGAGCAGATTTCGGTCGGCATCCAGAAGCGCTGCCTTCACGGTGGTGGATCCAATATCAATTCCAAGGGTATAATCGGTAGAAATCACGTTGTAAACTCCTGCAGCCGGCTGCAGCGGCTGATCTTTCTTTAATATATGTGTTTATCGAAAAGTATCGTCAGCGATTATAAGTCGGTACCCTTTAAAACGCAACGAAGGGCGAGGCAACAATTTCTGAAAAATGTGTAAAATCAAGGAAAACAGCCGGATCAGCCTTGCGGAAGGGGGAAACAGTGAAGTAGACTTAAGGCTCGTATAAAAGTGATGCGGCCGGGCTGCTTCCTGTGAATGATGCCACAGACACCGGCCGGCAGCAAAGCGATAGGAGCTTTATGAACAACAAGAATCAGAAAAACAATCCCTTTCAGAGACTTCTGAAAAAATATGCAATTCCCAATCTGTCACTGGTGATCATTCTGTGCTACGGCTTTGGATATCTACTCCAGTTCATTAATTCGTCCTTTCTGGATTATCTGACTTTGAATCCGTATGCGATCTGTCACGGACAGATCTGGCGGCTTCTGACCTGGGTTCTGGTGCCGCCGAGCACCAGCAATCTGTTCTTTATCCTGATTGCGATGATGTTCTATTATTCCATCGGGACATCGTTGGAACAGACCTGGGGAACCTATGCATATAATGCCTATATCTGGCTTGGCATCTTCATCACGATTGTAGGTGCCTTTGTGACAATGCTGGTTTATTACGGGATGTTTGCAGTGGCAGGAGTGAAGCCGGATGCAGAGGTTCTGCAGGCGGGGTTTGCTGTGCTGGCCAGATATTTCAGCACGTATTACGTGAATATGTCCATTTTCCTTGCCTATGCGGCAACCTTCCCGAATGCAGTGGTACTGCTGTGGTTTATTATCCCGATAAAGGTTAAGTGGATGGGCATTGTATACGGCGTCCTTCTGGGATTTGATTTCATACAGATGGCGGCTGCGGGCAGATGGTATATCTGCATTGCGATGGGCGCATCGCTGATGAACTTCCTGATTTTCTTCCTTCGAAGGAGCAAGATCACCCGTTTTACCCCAGGCAAGATGAAGAGGAGATCGGATTTTCGGCATTCTGCGAATCAGGGCAAACAAAACCGCAGCGGCGCCGGGAATGCCTGGAACGGCGGCAGCGGCCGCTTCAGCGGAACAACGTCCGGAAATAGCGGGTCATCCGGCCAGACATCGGGGACACAGGCTGCGAAGATGCATCCGCAGGGAAACGCAGGTGTCAATCGGCATCGCTGTGCAATCTGCGGTAAGACAGAGCTGGATGATCCGACACTGGAGTTTCGGTATTGCTCCAAATGCCGGGGGACCTATGAATTCTGTCAGGAGCATTTGTTCCATCACCAGCATGCAGTGAACGGTGCGGGACCGATCCTGACGGAAGAGACGGTGACGGTGGAGCCGGTAGAGGACAAAGAGCCGTGAGAAGGTGCACGTCAAAACCGGCGCAGCAAAGGAAAGATGAGAATTGCGTACGGCAAGGAGGAAAGTATGTCACAGAATATGAATACGGAGCAGAATCAGACAGAGTCTTCGGCTGATCAGGAACGCCGCCTTCAGGATATCCTGCGCAGCGTTGTGAATGCGGCCCGCAAGAACCGCGGCGTGATTGAGCAGTCGCAGCTGGAAGAGGCGCTCTCGGAGCTTCATCTGGATGAGAGCCAGATGAAGCTGGTACAGGATTATCTGGCTGCTAACAACATCGGCGTAGATGTTCCTCTGGAAACCGACGAAAAGCTGTCCGAGGAAGAACACAACTATCTGGAGGATTACAGCGCAATGGTGAATGCCATTGAACAGCCCACAGACGGCGAGCTGGAGGCGGCTGAAATCCGTGCGATGGCAGGAGAGGCGGACGCACAGCGAATGCTGTCGGAATGGATGCTGCCGAAGGTGCTGGATATTGCAAAGCTGTATGCCGGGCAGGGCGTTTACATGGAGGATCTGATCGGAGCCGGGAACGAAGCGCTGGTACGCGGAACAAAGCTTCTGGCACCGCTGGAGGGACCTCACGAAGTCGAAGGGGCGTTGGGCGAACGGATTATGAACGCCATGGAGGATCTGATTGCTGAAAACCTTGATGCTGTGTCGGCAGACCAGGACGCAGCTGACCGGGCGAACAAGGTACTGGAAAAGGCAAATGAGCTGTCAGAACTGCTGCGCCGCAAGGTGACCGTGGAAGAGCTGGCTGCCGAAGGCGAGGTAACAGAGGAAGAGATACTGGATGCCATTCGTGTAACCGGCAACAAGATCGAGAGTCTGGACTATCAGACGAGTGCAGAGTAAGAAAAACGGTAGAACGATGGGAACAGAGGATTATAAATACATTCTGGATAGTTTGTCATTGCTGCAGATCGGATCTCGTTATACCTACCGGGATCTTTTGGACAACATTGATGTGAGTTATAAATACCGCTGCATCATCAAACAGATCCTGCTGCAGGAGGTGGATCAGGATACCACACTGGAAAGCCACCTGTACTACATGAAGCCGGAGGACGAGAGCTGCCGGGTTTATCGGCAGCTGAAGGCGAAAATCCGGATTTATGTTCCGCAGACGAAGAAGGGCTTCCTGGGAAAAGTAGAGACCTCCTACGAAGAGAGGACACTGTCGCCGGAAGAGCTGGCGAGCATTACGCCGCAGCAGAAAGAAATGATGGGAATTATTGTGGCGGAGCTCCAGCTGTCCAAGGTCGGCTTGCTGACTTTTGTTGTGTAATGGCGGGGGATCCGCTATAATTCTTTCGTCGGATTGTGAACCGACCGTTTTCTATAACATTACTGTACAGACGCCAGACAGAAGCGGCCGGCGGAACATTCCACGCCGCCCACTCCTGTCTGGCGAGTGAAAGCAATTCTATGGCATCTGCTGCGCACGGCTCAGTGCGGTTACTTCTTGCACATCGGAATATTACCTGCTATACTTTAAAACAGAACAGATGTTCGTTAACGGAGCAAAGGGCTTACCTTGCAACAGGAGAAAAGGAGCTTATTTTATATGGCTATGGATCATGAGGAGCGCTTAAAAGCGCTGGACGCAGCAATTTCACAGATTGAGAAGCAGTACGGAAAGGGAGCTGTGATGAAGCTCGGCGATCCTTCGACTGCAATGAATGTAGAGACGACTCCGACCGGTTCGCTGGCACTGGATATTGCACTGGGACTGGGCGGCATTCCAAAGGGACGCGTCATTGAGGTGTACGGACCGGAATCCTCCGGTAAAACAACGCTGACCCTGCATATGGTGGCAGAGATTCAGAGGCGCGGCGGAATCGCCGGGTTCATCGATGCAGAGCATGCATTGGATCCGGTCTATGCGCGTAATATCGGTGTAGATATTGATAATCTTTATATCTCGCAGCCGGATTCCGGTGAGCAGGGACTGGAAATCGCAGAGACCATGGTTCGTTCCGGTGCCATTGATATTGTGATCATCGACTCGGTAGCAGCACTGGTGCCGAAGGCGGAGATTGACGGCGACATGGGAGATTCACATGTCGGTCTGCAGGCTCGCCTGATGAGCCAGGCACTGCGGAAGCTGACGGCGGTTATTTCCAAATCGAACTGCACGGTAGTCTTTATCAACCAGCTGCGTGAAAAGGTGGGTGTGATGTTCGGCAATCCGGAGACGACGACCGGCGGACGTGCCCTGAAATTCTATTCCTCCATTCGTCTGGATGTCCGCCGCATTGAATCCATCAAGCAGAGCGGTGAGGTGGTCGGCAATCGTACCAGAGTGAAGGTTGTCAAGAACAAGATTGCGCCGCCGTTTAAGGAAGCGGAGTTTGATATCATGTTCGGTAAGGGAATTTCCTATACGGGGGATGTTCTGGATCTGGCGGCGAACAGTGACATTGTGGTAAAGAGCGGAGCCTGGTACAACTATAACGGCGATAAGATCGGACAGGGGCGCGAGAACGCTAAGAAATATCTCGAGGAGCACGGCGATATCCTCTATGAGATTGATCGGAAGGTGCGTGAGCACTACGGACTGGATCCGGAAGGCGCACGCAAGCCGGCTGCTGCAGAAGAGACTGAGGAGACGGCCTGAGAACGCTGTGTGAGCGAAGGAGAACATTGTAAAGAGAAGGTGCCGTTGGGCGGCTTCGAGGGCATTATTGAAAACGTGCTCTGACAAATAGTATCAGCATCATAAGATGACAGGGTGAGAGCGGTGATGACCTATCTCGTGACAGAACTTGCACCCGTTGGAAAGACCAGAACCAGAGTCTGCATAAACGAAGAGCAGACTCTGGTTTTGCCCAATCGGGAGATAACAGAATATGGCCTGAGACTGGAGGAAGAGATTCCGGAAACGATCTGGCAGGAACTGGAAAAGGGAATGTACCAGAGAGCCATCCGCAAATGCGGAGACCTCCTGAAGGGGATGAGCTATACAGAGAAGGGACTGCGGGAGAAGCTGCTGCAAAGCGGCGTTACAGAGAAGATTGCAGACCGTGCCGTAGAAGCCATGCGGGATGCTCATTATGTGGATGATCGCAGCTATGCGGAAAGCTACCTTCGGGGACATCTGGCGCGTAAGAGCAAAAGGCGTGTAGAACAGGAACTTCTGCAAAAAGGCGTGGCAGAAGAAGTTGCTGCAGAAGCCTTTGCGGCCTGGGAGGCAGAAAATGCCGGAGGAACCGAAGAACTGGAACAGCAGCAGATACGTGCATTTATAGATAAAAAGAAGATTGATCCGGAGCAGCTGGAATGGTCGGAAAGGCAGAAAATCATGGCTTCGCTGATGCGAAAAGGGTATTCCTGCGACGCAGTGAGGAGAGTGCTGCAACCTTGACATGGACAGACCAAGTGGGGTACTATTGACCTGTTGTATTCTGTCAAACCAAGCGATATGCCTGGAGCTCCTGCCCGTCTTCGGCAGGGATCCGTCGCGAGGATGACGGAACGCAGCGCAAACTGAATAAGGAGGTGCTCCTGTAATATGCTGACTGCAGTTATTGTCATTGCAGCGGTTATTATCTCACTCGCCATTGCCATTCCGGTGACGTCGAAGCAGACTCGAAAGCGCATTGAAGCGCAGAACGAGGCTACCATCGGCAGCGCAGAGGAGAAGGCGAAGGCGATCATCGAGGAGGCACTTTCAACTGCTGAGAGCAAGAAGCGCGAGGCTCTTCTGGAGGCCAAGGAAGAGAACATGAAAACCAAGGCCGACCTTGATAAGGAAATCAAGGACAGACGTAATGAGGTTCAGCGCAACGAGCACAGAGTGCAGCAGAAGGAAGAAGCCATCGACAGGAAGAGCGATGCACTGGAACGCAAGGAACAGTCGCTCGCATCACGTGAGGAATCGCTGCGCAAACGGCAGGACGAAGTTGCAAAGCTTGGCGAACAGCGTACACAGGAACTCGAACGAATTTCAGGACTTACCTCGGAACAGGCAAAAGAATACCTCTTAAAAACTGTAGAAGATGCTGTAAGGCATGATTCCGCCGTCATGATCAAGGAGATTGAGGCGGAGGCAAAAGAAGAAGCGGACAAGAAGGCTCGTGAATATGTGATCAGCTCCATTCAAAGATGTGCTGCCGATCATGTTGCAGAGGCCACCATTTCCGTGGTTCAGCTGCCGAGCGATGAGATGAAGGGACGAATCATCGGACGTGAGGGACGCAACATTCGTACTCTCGAGACGATGACCGGCGTGGATCTCATCATTGATGATACCCCGGAGGCTGTTGTTATCTCCGGCTTTGATCCGATCCGTCGTGAGGTTGCCAGAATTGCTCTGGAGAAGCTCATTGTGGACGGCCGCATTCATCCGGCCAGGATCGAAGAAATGGTCGAAAAGGCCAAAAAAGAAGTGGAGTCCGTTATTAAGGAAGAGGGCGAAGCAGCTACGTTGGAGGTTGGCGTACATGGCCTTCATCATGAACTGATTCGTCTGCTCGGAAAGCTCCGCTACCGTACCAGCTATGGTCAGAATGTGCTCAAGCACAGCATTGAGGTCGCTCAGCTGTCCGGAATTCTTGCCGGCGAGCTGGGACTGGACGTGCGCATGGCGAAGCGTGCAGGTCTTCTGCATGATATCGGCAAGGCGGTTGACCATGAGATGGAAGGATCACACGTACAGCTCGGCGCAGAACTGTGCCGCAAGTACAAGGAATCCGCAATTGTCATCAATACAGTAGAGTCGCATCATGGTGATGTGGAGCCCACCAGCCTGATTGCCTGCATTGTGCAGGCGGCAGATACCATTTCTGCGGCAAGGCCGGGAGCGAGAAGAGAGACACTGGAGACTTATACCTCCAGACTTAAGCAGCTGGAAGAAATCACCAACAGTTTCAAAGGGGTTAGTAATTCTTATGCCATCCAGGCAGGCAGAGAAGTTCGTGTAATGGTAGTTCCTGAGAAGATCAACGATACCGATATGGTATTGCTGGCCCATGATATTTCCAAGAAGATCGAAGACGAACTGGAATATCCGGGACAGATCAAGGTCAATGTAATCCGAGAATCGAGAGTGACGGATTACGCAAAGTAAGTGTTCAGAAGAATACGCGGACTTGCGGAAGATTGTGCGCAGACTGTGTAGAACAAGTTGAGATTACTTCGGACGATCCGAAAGGCTACATGAACAGGCGGGGAAATGAGAGATCATTTTCCCGCCTTTTTCAATGCCGGGAGATGGGGTATAATGGTTGAGTCTGAATGTTTTCTCAAAAACAGGGGGTTAAGAGAATTATGAAGAATATTCTTTTTGCAGCTTCGGAGGGCGTTCCTTTTATCAAAACGGGGGGATTGGCAGATGTTGTGGGGTCGCTGCCGAAGGAGCTTGACAAGGAGTTCTATGATGTCCGCGTCATCATGCCGAAATATGCCTGCATGAAGCAGGATATGAAGGACCGGATGGAATACGTCACGAGCTTTTACATGGATTTTGACTGGCAGAACATGTATGTCGGTATCCTGCGGGCACAGGTGGACGGGGTCACCTATTATTTTATCGACAACGAGGATCTGTTCAATACGAGTACGGTTTATACGGATGATGCACTGTTCGAGATTCGACGCTATGCGTTTTTCTCAAAGGCAGTTCTGTCGGCGCTGCCGACCATCGGCTTCCGCCCGGATCTGATCCACTGCCACGACTGGCAGACCGGTCTGATTCCGGTGTATCTCAAGGAGCGTTTCCAGGAAAATGAGTTTTTCCGCGGCATCAAGACGGTTATGACCATTCATAATCTGCGTTTCCAGGGCAAATGGGGCGTGAAGGATGTGGAGAGCATCACAGGCTTGTCCGGATATTATTTCACACCGGACAAGCTGGAGGCTTATAAGGATGCTAACCTGCTAAAGGGCGGCATTGTATATTCCGACGCGATTACTACGGTGAGCCCGACCTATGCAGAGGAGATCAAGAGCCAGTATTACGGAGAAGGTCTGGACGGCATTCTGAATGCGCGTGCGCATGACCTTCGCGGTATTCTGAACGGTATTGATTATGATACCTTCAATCCGAAGACGGATACCCGCATCCCGCATCCTTATGATGCCGGCAACTGGCGCAAGGTGAAAAAGCAGAACAAGGCGGCTCTTCAGAAAGAGCTGGGTCTCGAAGAGGATGACAAGTGCTTCATGGTGGGCATTGTCTCTCGGTTGACCGATCAGAAGGGCTTTGATCTGATTGCATATGTGCTGGAGGAGATGCTTTCACAGGATGCTATGCAGGTCGTGGTTCTCGGAACCGGAGAAGACCGCTATGAGAATATGTTCCGGTATTTTGATGAAAAATATCCGAACAAGCTGGCAGCCAACATCTACTACTCGGAGGATCTGTCCCATAAGATCTATGCGGCAAGCGATGCCTTCCTCATGCCTTCGCTGTTCGAGCCCTGCGGGCTTAGTCAGTTGATGGCACTTCGCTACGGAACACTGCCGATTGTTCGCGAGACAGGCGGTCTGAAGGATACGGTGCAGCCGTACAACGAGTTTGAACAGACAGGAACCGGATTTACCTTCACCAATTACAACGCCCACGAGATGATGCGGGCCGTTCGTTATGCGGAGAAGATATTCTATGACAAGAAGCGCGACTGGAACCACATAGTAGATCGCGCAATGGCGGCAGACTTCTCCTGGAAGGTGTCTGCCGGACAGTATCAGCAGATGTATGACTGGCTGATCGGATAACAGGAAACAGGAAATATGGCAAAAAAACGGAACAGAAACGTCTTGGTGCAGGCGGGGATTCTCGCAGCGGCCAGCATGATCGTCCGCGTGATCGGGCTCTTGTATCGTGCACCGCTGACCGCCATCATTGGTGATGAAGGAAACGGGTATTACGGAACCGCTTACAACATATACACCATCATTCTGATGGTCTCGTCTTACAGCATGCCGTCGGCAATTTCCAAGCTGATGGCGCAGAAAATGGCAGTGGGAGAGTATCGGAATGCAAGACGGGTGTTCCGGTGCGCACTGCTGTACGGCGTTCTGGTAGGACTGGCGGGCAGTGCGCTTTTATATTTTGGAGCAGGTCTTCTTGTGCCGGATGTGGCGGTCAGCGTTCTTCGGGTGTTCGCACCGACGGTGTTCCTGTTCGGCATACTGGGAACGATGCGAGGGTATTTTCAGGCGAGAGGGAGTATGATTCCCACCAGCATTTCGCAGATTCTGGAGCAATTTGCGAATGCGGTTGTCAGCATTCTGGCAGCCTGGATCCTGATGCACATGTTCGCCGGAGATGATCCGACGAGGCAGGCACAGCTGGGAGCTATGGGATCGGCACTGGGAACCGGTGCGGGTGTATTCATTGCGTTGGCGTTCATGCTGTACTGTTTTCGCTGGGATCAGACAGAGGCAAAGAAGATTATTGCCAGCGACACCACCGGAAAGAAGGAAAAGTACCGGGAATTCTTCAAGGAAACCATCATGGTGCTCACGCCTTTTATGCTCAGCGGTGTCATTCTGAATCTGACAACGTCGCTTAATCAGACGATTTATCTGAAGGTGATGATCCATGCCGGGCATCAGGATGCAACAAGCGTTACAACGTTGTATGGGATTTTCTCCAACAAGGCAGTGGTGATTTCCAACATCCCGATCTCTCTGGCAACCGCGGTGAGTTCTGCTATCATTCCCGGGATCTCTGCAGCACATGCCAAAGGCGATATGGAGGAGACACGAGGGCGCGTTGAGAATGCGGTGAGAGCAACGGCACTGATCTCGTTTCCGTCGGCAGTGGGACTGACTCTTTTGGCAAAGCCTATCACGATGCTGATGTTCCCGCAGAAGAGTTCACTGGATCTGGCATCCAGCCTGCTGGCCCTGCTGGGGGTGACGGTCATTACCTATTCCATCTCTACCATCACGAATGCTGCGCTGCAGTCTATCGGCAAGATGAATCTGCCGCTGGTATCTGCGGGAATTGCGCTGGTGGTTCAGACGGTGCTGCTGGTTGTACTGCTGCTGAAAACTGATTTGGGGATTACCTCACTGGTTATTGTCAGTATCGTGTATTCAGCGATGATCTTTGTGGTGAATCAGATCTGCCTGCGAAAGTTCCTGAAGATCAGGCAGAATGTGCGGCTGTATTACCTGCGCCCCTTGATCTGCTCCGTGGTGATGGGAGTTGCGGCACGAATCCTGTATGACTTTCTGTATAAGATCCTGGAGCCGCTGGAGTCTGTGTCAAAGGGATTTTATTTCCGAAATCTGATTGCACTTTTCTTTGCACTGTTCGATGCTGTGCTGGTGTATGCCTACACATTGGTGCATTCCGGAACGCTTGACCGGGCAACGCTTGAGAACATTCCCGGGGGTAGAAAGCTGGTGCCGATTCTGGAGAAAATCCATTGGATGCCGAAACAGTGAGGCAGGATATCTTCTCCGGCTTTAGTGTCAGAACCTGCCGCGGACCGGATGAACTTGCAGGGACAGACTGCAAAATGTGACCGCAGGAATGCGGATATAGTTGCAAAATCTGCGGGTTTTGCGTATACTCTTAAATTGTCTGTTTATGACAGAACAAAGTGACAATGACCATCAGGAGGAATCAGAACAATGAGCGTTACTGTTGAGAAGCTCGAGAATAGCATGGCCAAGCTTACTGTTGAGGTGAGCGCTGAGGATTTTGGCAAGGCAATTGAGAAGGCATACCAGAAGGAGAAGAATCGCATTTCCATCCCTGGTTTCCGTAAGGGTAAGGCACCTCGCAAGATCGTTGAGAAAATGTACGGCGCAGCTATTTTCTATGAGGATGCTGCAAATCGCTGCATCAACGAGTCCTATGAGGCTGCTGCAAAGGAGTCTGGCGAGGACATCGTTTCCAACCCGAAGATCGAGGTTACTCAGATCGAGGAAGGAAAGAGCTTCATCTATACCGCAGAGGTTGCTGTAAAGCCTCCGGTGTCTCTGGGCAAATACAAGGGCGTTTCTGTTACCAAGCAGGAGCCTGTAGAAGCAACCGATGAAGAGGTAGAGAACGAGCTGAAGCGTCAGCAGGATGCAAACGGCAAGATTGAGGACGTAACCGATCGTCCGGTTGCCGGCGGCGATATGATCAAACTCGACTTTGCAGGCTCTGTTGACGGCGTTGCATTCGATGGCGGTACAGCAACCGATTATGACCTGACCGTTGGCTCCCATTCCTTCATTCCGGGCTTTGAGGAGCAGCTGGTAGGTATGAACATCGGCGAGGAGAAGGACGTTGAGGTTACCTTCCCGGAGGATTATCACGAGGAGTCTCTGGCTGGAAAGCCGGCTGTTTTCCATTGCAAGGTGAACAGCATTAAGAGCAAGGTTCTGCCGGATCTGAACGATGCATTTGCTGATGAGGTTTCCGAGTTCTCCACACTGGAGGAGTACAAGGCAGACATTCGCAAGAACATCGAGGCTCGCAAGGCAGAAGAGCAGAAGAATGCAAAGCAGAGCGAGGCAGTTGCAGCTGCTGTTGAGGATGCTAAGATTGACATCCCGGAGGCAATGCTCCGCACACAGCAGGAGAATCTGGCAAATGAGTTTGCACAGAACATGCAGTATCAGGGCATGCAGCTGGAGATGTATCTGCAGTATACCGGTCAGACCAGAGAGCAGTTCCTGGAGCAGCTGAAGCCGCAGGCTGAGCAGAGAATTCGCAACAGTCTGGTTCTGGAGGCAATCGCTGATGCTGAGAACATCGAGGTTACCGAGGAGGATCTGGAGAAGGAGTACCAGAAGCTGGCAGATCGTTACCATGCTCCGCTGGAGAATGTAAAGAAGATCTTCGAGGCAGACGAGATGAAGGAGGACATGAAGAAGGATGTCCGCATCGGAAAGGCTGCTGATTTCGTAACCGAGAATGCTAAGGAGACCAAGAAGGCAAAGGCTGCGAAAGAAGAGGATGGCGAAGAGAAGCCCAAGAAGACCAGAAAGACCGCTGCAAAGAAGAAGGAAGAGGCTGCAGAGGCTGCTGAGTAAGCCTGAATAAGTGGACTGCCTCTGCCGGTTTCATCATGAGATCGTCTGCAGGCGGACATTTTGTGCTGAGTTGTCAGGTACTGGGCATTTATAAATTAAACATAACTTAGAACGAAGACCTTGCGAACAGCAAGGTCTTTGTTTATGATTACAAATGTGTGTCTGAAGGCGGACACAGATAGAATTGGAGGAAAACTATGGCAAATCTGGTACCTTATGTCATTGAGCAGACCGGAAGCGGAGAACGCTCTTATGATATTTTTTCGAGACTGTTGAAGGAACGTATTATCGTGTTGGGTGATCAGGTGACAGATCAGTCTGCAGAGCTGATCGTTGCACAGCTCTTGTTCCTGGAAGGAGAGGATCCGGAGAAGGATATTCAGTTCTATATCAATAGCCCCGGAGGATCGGTAACGGCTGGTATGGCTATTTATGACACGATGCAGTTCATTAAGTGTGACGTGTCGACGATCTGCATTGGCATGGCAGCGAGCATGGGCTCTTTCCTGCTGGCCGGCGGTACGAAGGGAAAGCGATATTCCCTGCCGAACTCGGAGATTCTGATTCATCAGCCCTCCGGCGGAACCGAAGGACAGGCGAGCGATATGCTGATTGCAGCGAAGCACATTGAGAAGATGCGTGCAAGACTCAATCATATTCTGGCGGAGAACACCGGCAGAACGTATGAAGAGTTGTGTCGCGACACGGATCGTGATAACTGGATGTCTGCCCAGGAAGCACTGGAGTACGGACTGATTGATCACATCTACACAACACGCAAAGAAGTCGAAGATGCGCTTAAAAACGCATAAAGGGTACCATTGAGAGAGTACAGTGACGATTCAGAACCGGGAAAGTCAGCGCAGAGCGCAGAATATGCAAACCGGTGCTGAACCGCTACAGAAAGTGAGCCAACATGGCAGGCAGTAACAAGAGAATGATGCCCCCTCGCCGCTGCTCCTTCTGCGGAAGAGGAGAGGACGAAGTACGAAAGCTTATTGCGGGACCCAATGGGGTTTATATCTGTGATGAGTGTATTGAAATCTGCGGAGACATCATTAACGATCAGGAGAATCCGCAGGAGCAGGAAGAATACGGAGAGAGCGGGCTGACGCAGCAGGATGTAAACCTGATGAAGCCGGCGCAGATCAAGAGCTTTCTGGACCAGTACGTGATTGGACAGGATGAAGCCAAAAAGGTTCTGGCAGTTTCTGTTTATAATCATTACAAGCGCATTGTGGGCAATAAGGAACTGCAGAATGATGAGGATGCAGAGGTTGAACTGCAGAAGTCGAATATTCTGCTCCTGGGGCCGACGGGTTCCGGCAAGACATATCTGGCTCAGACGCTGGCAAAGCTTCTGAATGTTCCGTTTGCCATTGCAGACGCAACGACGCTGACGGAAGCTGGTTATGTCGGTGAGGATGTCGAGAATATTCTGCTGAAGCTGATTCAGGCGGCAGATTATAACATTGAACGTGCACAGCTGGGAATCATCTATATTGATGAAATCGATAAGATCTCCAAGAAGGGCGAAAATGTATCGATCACCCGTGATGTATCCGGTGAGGGTGTACAGCAGTCCCTTTTGAAGATCATTGAGGGAACAGAGGCATCGGTTCCGCCGCAGGGCGGCCGCAAACATCCGCAGCAGGAGCTGATTCAGATTGATACCACCAACATTCTGTTCATCTGCGGCGGCGCTTTTGACGGTCTGGATAAGATTATCCATGAGCGGACAGATTATCGTTCCATGGGCTTCAATGCGTCTGTTGCGGAAAAGGAAGCAAAGGATATCGGCTCGGTGCTGAAGGAAGTGGTTCCGCAGGATCTTGTCAGGTTCGGACTGATTCCGGAGTTTATCGGACGTGTTCCGGTGGTGGTTACGCTGGAAGGTCTGGACAAAGACGCACTTGTGCGCATCCTGCGCGAGCCGAAAAACGCACTGATCAAACAGTATCGTAAGCTCTTCCATTATGACGGTGTAGAGCTCTCCTTTGAGGACAAGGCGGTCGAGGCCATTGCAGATATGGCTGTGGAACGCAAAACCGGAGCCCGCGGTCTTCGCTCGATCATGGAGCGCGTTACCATGGATGTGATGTACAACATTCCTTCGGACGAAAATGTGAAAGAGTGCATTGTTACGGAAGCTGCTGTAGAAGGCAAGGGCCAGCCGATTCTGGTATATAAGGATGGCAGCCGTACGGAAGGCAGCCTGGAGAGCGAAAAGGCTGGCTGAGCTGTCCGGCAAGTGAGCAGCAACGTACAGTATAAAAAGGCGTGCAGCATGAGAGATTGTGCTGCACGCCTTTTTGTTTTACTATGGAACAGCAATGAAGATACCAGAAAGGGATCGTGAAATGATAATTAAAACAGTAAATTTGGAAACTGTCTGCGGCATTACCAGTAAGCTTCCTTACCATACGTGGCCGGAGTTTGCTTTTGCCGGGAAGAGTAATGTCGGCAAGTCAACCCTGATCAATGCGTTGATGAACCGAAAAAGCTATGCAAGGACCAGCGGAAAGCCTGGCAAGACGCAGACCATCAATTATTACAACGTGAATGATGCCTTGTACCTTGTGGATCTGCCGGGCTATGGCTATGCTACCGCAGGAGTAGAGGTGAAGGCGCAGTGGGGCACCATGATCGAGAATTATCTGCATACCAGTGATTCGTTGAAGGCGGTATTCCTGCTGGTGGATATCCGGCATGATCCCTCTGCGGATGATGTGCTGATGTTCGACTGGGTGGTTCATAATGGCTTTGTGCCGATCATTGTGGCGACGAAGGCAGACAAGCTTAAGCGCAGCCAGCTGGCAAAAGCAGTTGCCAACATCGAGAAGGTGCTGCATGAGAAGAGTGCAGTGGGGCAGGAGGTCTCACTGACGGTGATTCCGTTCTCGGGATTGACCAAGCAAGGCCGGGACGATATTCTGGGGAGAATCGAAGAACTTTGTTAGTGGAGGTTGATATGGATCATAGGATTGAACGGGAGATTCGGAATGCACTTCGGATCGAGAAGACGAATAAACTGATTGAGGCTGCCTGCCTGATTGCGTTGGGAGTTGTGCTGCTGCTCTGGTCGGGTACTGCACTGACGATGATCTGCAAGACGATTGCGGCGATCATTGCTATCATCGGCATTGTCATTGCGGTGATGTTCCTTCTGGGAGGAAGTCATGTTTACGGCAATTCCATTGGTCTTTTCGGCGGTGTAGTTGCTGTGGTAATGGGAATGTATCTGTTCTTTAATCCGGGTCTTCTGGCTTCACTGGTGCCGACCATCATCGGCATGGTGGTGCTGGTGACAGGTCTGGTGGATCTGTCAGGGAGCATCCGCATTATGCGTCAGCGTTCCGGCGGTACTGCCATTGCACTCGTGATTGCGGCGCTTGAGGTGGCCCTTGGCGTTGTCTTCATCATTCATCCGGTGATACTCGAGAAGTTCCTGATGACGATCATGGCGGTAACGCTGATCGCTGATGGAATTGCCGACATCTGGATGATGTTCCAGCTGGGGAAAGCCGAGAAGCCGATGGAGGCCGTTGCGGCGGTGCATGCAGGGCAGGGAGAGGACGCGGAGGTAAGACCCCTTAATGAGGAGGCGTCTGCACCGGAAAAAGAAAGCCGGAAGCCCTTCCGGAAGGAGGGAGAGGAAAACCTTTCGCAGCCGCTAAGAGACGCGGAGAAGGCAGCATCGATGGAAGGTTATACAACTATTCCGCACCATCAGGAACCTGTGAATGAAGTGGAGCAGGATGCGAGGGAAGCTGGTGCAGCAGCCAATCAGGAAATTTTCACGGATGGTGCGCCGAAGGATGCGTCTCTACAGTAATCGTTTATAATTTCTTAAGAAAGAAAAGACTCTGCCTTTGTTGACAGGGTCTTTTTTGATGTTATAGTAGTCGTAGAACAAATAAAACATATATGACATCAGTCATCTTTTTATATCCGAGGGAGGTAACTATGAACATTCAGAAATTCACCCAGAAATCGATAGAAGCGATACAGAATTGCAATGGACTGGCCAGTGAGTACGGAAACCAGCAGATGGAGCAGGCGCATCTTCTGTACTGCCTGCTGACCGTGGATGAGAGCCTGATTGCCAGGCTGATTGAGAAGATGGGAACGGATCCGCAGGAATTTACAGGCCGCGTGAAGGAAATGGTAGAGGCTCTGCCCAGAGTCAGCGGCTCCAACATGCAGACCTATGTCAGCAATCCGCTGAATAAGGTTCTGACAGAAGCGGAGGCGGAGGCAAAAAAGCTCGGCGATGAATATGTCTCTGTGGAGCATCTGTTCCTTGCCATGATCCAGTACGCGGATCATTCCATGAAGGAGCTCTTCCGTACATACAACATCAGCCGCGAAACTTTCCTGCAGGCTCTGCAGACTGTACGCGGCAACCAGCGGGTAACCTCGGATAATCCGGAGAGCACCTATGATACGCTGGAAAAATACGGCGAAGAGCTGGTGTCCAAGGCAAAGGATAAAAAGCTGGACCCCGTCATCGGCCGTGATGATGAGATCCGCAGCGTCATTCAGATCCTGTCACGCAAGACCAAGAATAACCCGGTGATCATCGGTGAGCCAGGCGTCGGCAAGACCGCTATCGTCGAAGGACTGGCACAGCGTATTGCTGCCGGAGACGTTCCGACATCATTGAAAAATAAGAAGATCTTCTCATTAAATATGGGATCTCTTGTAGCGGGAGCCAAATACCGGGGCGAATTCGAGGAAAGACTGAAAGCAGTCCTGGATGATGTGAAGGCATCAGATGGCAACATCATTCTGTTCATTGATGAGCTGCACACGATTGTCGGAGCCGGCAAGACGGACGGTGCCATGGATGCCGGCAATATGCTAAAGCCCATGCTGGCCAGAGGCGAGCTGCACTGC
>CAYLUU010000047.1:0-5468 GCA_964386925.1 uncultured Sarcina sp.
TGCTTCGCAGCGCAAATCCGGCGAGGGAAACGCTTTAATCAGCGTTTCCCTAAACCTGAAAGGCAGGCAGATTCTTCGCGTGGCCAAAGGCCAGTCTGGTGCTGTCACAGCCTGCTCGCGTCCACAGCGCGCGACAGCTTTGTCAGGACCAGTTGCTGCAGGGAGGCATATCAGGAAAAGGAAACAGAGAATAATGGAAGGACATGTAATCATACGGCCAATGCGGATGGCAGATTACGAAGAAGTGCGTGCCCTTTGGCTGACCATACAGGGGTTTGGAATCCGTGCCCTTGATGATGGACCGGAGGATGTGGAACGATTCATTTGCCGCAACCCGGAAACCTCGGTGGTCGCAGTCACGGATGGCCGAATTGTAGGATCGATTCTGTGCGGCAGTGATGGACGGCAGGGAACCCTGTACCATGTCTGCGTGGCACAGGATTATCGACGGATGGGAATCGGACGACAGATGGTCGGCTATTGTATGCGTGCACTGCGGGAAATGGGAATCAACAAGGTGTCACTGGTGGCCTTTACGAGCAACCAGATCGGAAACGCCTTCTGGAAGAGCATCGGCTGGAAGAAACGCGAAGATTTCTGCTACTACGATTTCATCCTGAACGAAAAGAACATCACAAGATTCGTGTCGGTGCAGGAGTAAAAAGAACGCATAGGCAGTCGCTGGCATAGCATCTGCAGGTGCTATTGAGTATAGACAATTAACGAGGAAAGAATATGAGCTATCAGCAGATCAATGGCGGAGTTACCGCTCCGCAGGGCTTTGAGGCGGCAGCAGCTGCTGCCGGAATTAAATATGCCAATCGTACCGATATGGCACTGGTATACAGTACAGCACCTTGCGTGAGTGCGGGAACCTTTACCTCCAATGTGGTGAAGGCGGCGCCGGTTCTCTGGGATCGTCACATTGTGCGGGAGACAGAGCACAGCGTACAGGCGGTTGTGGTGAATTCCGGAATTGCAAATGCATGCACCGGTGAGGAAGGTATGAAGATCTGCCGGGAGACGGCAGAGGAGGCAGGACGTGTCCTTGGCATCGAGCCGGAGGCTGTTCTGGTGGGATCCACCGGTGTCATCGGCATGCAAATCCCGATGGACAGGGTGAAATGCGGCATCGAAAAGCTGGCTGCAGAGAAGTCCGGAACACGGGAGGCGGGGGAAGCCGCCTCTAGGGCCATCATGACCACGGATACCGTGAATAAAGAGATTGCAGTGACCTTCCAGGCAGGCGGGAAGACCGTGACTCTCGGAGGCATGTCAAAGGGTTCCGGAATGATTCATCCAGGTATGTGTACGATGCTGGCATTCCTGACAACAGACGCTGCCATTGAGAAGTCCTTGCTGCAGAAGGCTGTTTCAGAGGTGGTGGAAGATACCTTCAATATGATCTCGGTAGACGGAGATATGTCTACGAATGATACACTTTTGGTGCTCGCAAACGGTCTTGCCGGGAATGCGGTCATCACCGAGGAAGGGGAGGACTACGAGAACTTCCTGGAAGCTTTGATGTTCGTCTGCAGGACGCTGGCTATGAAGATGGCAGGCGACGGTGAGGGTGCGACTCGTCTCATTGAGACGCAGGTCATTCATGCAGATACGGTTGCAAATGCGAAAATTCTGGCGAAGTCGGTCATTCAGTCCAATCTGACAAAGGCTGCCATTTTCGGTAAGGATGCCAACTGGGGACGTGTTCTATGTGCACTGGGTTATTCCGGCGCACAGTTTGATCCGGAGAATGTGGATCTGTCGTTCGAGGCAGACGGCAGGAGAATTCTTATTTTCACTAAGGGAAGCGCTGCTGAGTATTCCGAGGAGGAGGCGACCGAGCTCCTTGGAAAGGAGAAGGTAATCATTCTCTGCGATATGCACATGGGTGATGCTGCGGCAACGGCCTGGGGGTGCGATCTGACGTATGATTATGTCAAGATCAACGCGGATTATCGCTCCTGATACGGGAAAGGGAGGAAGAGATCATGATTCAGGAATTGGATGAGGCACAGCGGAAGGCAGAGGTCCTGATCGAGGCACTGCCGTATATTCAGAGATTCAACCGGAAGATTATTGTTGTCAAATACGGCGGCTCTGCCATGAGCGACGAGGAACTGCAGCGGCACGTGATTCAGGATGTGACACTGCTGAAGCTGGTTGGCTTTAAGCCGATCATTGTGCATGGCGGCGGCAAGGCGATTTCATCGTGGGTGAAGAAAACCGGCAAGGAGGCACAGTTCATCAACGGCCTCCGCGTGACCGATGCAGAGACCATGGAGATTGCGGAAATGGTTCTGGGACGTGTGTCCAAGAATCTGGTGACTATGGTGGAGGAGCTCGGCGTGAAGGCAGTCGGCATTTCCGGCAAGGACAGTGCCATGCTTCGCGTGAAGAAGCGCTACTCCAACGGGCAGGATATCGGCTACGTGGGCGAGGTGACAGACGTCGATCCGAAGATTCTGTTCGATATGCTGGATAACGATTATCTGCCGATTGTGGCGCCGATTGGACTGGATGAGAATTTTGACACCTACAACATCAATGCGGATGAGGCGGCGTGCGCAATTGCCAAGGCAGTGGGCGCAGATAAGCTGGTTTATCTGACGGATGTGGAAGGGCTGTATCGTGATTTCGAAGACAAGAGCTCCTTCATTTCCAGAATCAGCGTGTCGGATGCTGAGAAGCTGATTTCGGACGGAATCATCGGCGGAGGCATGCTGCCGAAGCTCTCCAACTGCACCGATGCGGTGCGCGGCGGTGTAAAGAGAGTTCATATCCTGGATGGAAGAGTTCCTCACAGTATTCTGCTGGAGATCTTTACGAATCGAGGCAACGGCACGATGTTCTATGAGGACGGCGATCAGCTGGAAGGGTGATGGTGAAGCGATGGAAGACAAAATGACAGCACTGATTCAGGAAGCAGAGCAGGATCTTCTGCATACCTACAACCGTTACCAGATCGTTCTGGATCACGGCGAGGGCGTGAATCTGTATGATGTAAACGGAAAGCGCTATCTGGATTTCGTGGCGGGGATTGCGGTTTTTGCACTGGGCTACGGCAATCAGGAATATAACGATGCACTGAAGGAGCAGATTGATAAGATTCTGCACACATCGAATTATTTTTATAACGAGCCGGCCATTCGGGCTGCAAAGGCACTCAAGGAAGTGTCCGGAATGGATCGCGTGTTCTTTACGAACAGCGGCGCGGAAGCTGTAGAGGGCGCGCTGAAAGCGGCGATGAAGCATGCGTTCTTGAAAAAGGGCGGCGACGAGCAGGAGATCATTGCCATGGAGCATTCCTTCCATGGGAGAACTTATGGTGCGCTTTCCGTAACCGGCAATGCGCATTATCGTGAGGCGTTCGGAGAAATGCCCTGCCATGTGCGCTTTGCGACGTACAATGATCTGGATTCGGTGAAGGCGCTGATCGGACCGAATACGGCAGGCATCATTCTGGAGACCGTGCAGGGTGAGGGCGGCCTCGTGCCGGCAACCAGGGAATTCCTGGAGGGAGTACGAAAGCTCTGCGATGAGAATGACATTCTGATGATTCTGGATGAGGTGCAGTGCGGCATGGGGCGGACCGGCTATATGTATGCCTTCCAGAAATTCGGCATTAAACCGGATATCATGTCGACCGCCAAGGCACTTGGCTGCGGCGTGCCGGTAGGGGCATTCCTGATGACTGAGGAGGTAGCGCAGTCAAGCCTTGCGGCAGGTGACCATGGGACCACCTATGGCGGAAATCCCTTCGCAACGGCAGCGGTGTGCAAGGTCCTTGAACTCTATCGCAAACAAAATATAATAGAGCATGTGCGCGAGACAGCTCCCTATTTGGAAGAGCGGCTGGATGCGCTCTGTGCAAAGTATGACTGCATTCTGGAGCGCAGAGGGAGCGGCCTGATGCAGGGCCTGGTATTCGATCGTCCGGTGGGACCGGTGATTACAAAGGCGATGGAACATGGTCTGATCCTGATCAACGCAGGAAGCGATATTCTCCGCTTTGTTCCGCCGCTCGTGATCACAAAAGACGATATTGACGAAATGATTTCCATTCTGGATCCGGTAATCGGTGAGGTAACAACAGCTTGAACTTAAAAGGCAGATTTCTATCCATTCTGGCGGTTCTGCTCCTGGGAGCGGGACTTGTATATGTGGCAATGCGTGGAGATGAGAACGCCGGCAGCAGCTCGGAGTCCTTGTTTTCCCGCAAGACGACCATCAACCTGTGGTACACAGACGATGCGCTGACGGATTATCTGAACGGTGTGTGCGTTGCCTACACGGACAGCCAGAATGAATACCGCGTGGAGCCGACGCTGATCGACGATACGGACTATCTGCAGAAGATTTATGATGCTTCTGTTGCCGATGAGGATTATCCGGATCTGTTCCTTGCGAGCAACGACATGCTGGAGCGGCTGTGGCTGTCCGGGCTGGCTACAGAGGTGGCAGATACGGAGCATTTCGGAGACAATCATACCTTCTGCGAGGCGGCCATTGATGCTGTAACGTATCAGAGCAAGGTGATTGCATATCCGATGAGCTTTGAGGCGGCGGCCTTCCTGTACAACGTGGATTACCTGCAGTCCATGGCAGATAACGCCGGACAGACGCTGGAAGAGACGGTGCCGCAGACCATGGTTGACGTCATCACGCTGGCCAACGACTATGATGCGCCGGAGGATGTGACGGCGGTGCTGAAATGGGATGTCAGTGATATTTTCTACAATTACTGCTTCCTGGGCAATTATATGGATATCGGCGGACAGTATGGCGACGATACCAGCCAGCTGCACGTGTACAACCAGCAGCTGATCTCGTGTCTGCAGGTGTACCAGCAGTTGAATCAGTTCTTTTCGATTGATTCCTCATCGGATGATTATGACAGCGTGATTCAGGATTTTGCGGCGGGGAAGATTGTCTTCACACTGGCGACATCGGACAGCGTGAAGAAGATTGCGCAATATGAGAAGGAGAACGGCACCACCATCAATTACGGGGTCACACAGATTCCGGATCTGACGAGTGATTTGAAAACAAAAACGCTCTCCATTACCAACTGCCTTGTTATCAATGGTTATTCAGACCAGCAGGAGGCAGCAAATGCATTTGCGCAGTATCTTTTGTTCGACGGAATGGGAGATTTCTTTGATCGGACCGGAAAGGCCTCTGCATTGGCGGCCTATTCCTACAGCGATGATCATATGACCGGCTTTTATGATGCGTATACGGATTCGGCACCGATTACGAAGCTGCGGTCGGCATCGAATTTCTGGATGCTCCTGGAGAATACCTTCTCGAAGGTTTGGGACGGTGAGGATGCGAACGAGCAGCTTCGCGAGCTGTGTCAGCAGCTGCTGATTCAGATGACAGGGCAGGAAGACGTCAATGTGGAAACGATTGAGAATCCGACGTATGTGGATATTCAGAGTGAATTGACGGGTGGGGAATAAGGT
>CAYLUU010000047.1:5568-17507 GCA_964386925.1 uncultured Sarcina sp.
GGAGAAATCGCCTTCGCGAATTTCTCCTCGCGGCTTGAAATGGTGTACGCCATTATATGGGCGTTAGGCAGGGGTGGCCAGCGGAGATGTCCGCTCCTGTCTGGCGCGTGAAACTGTAGCAGGTGTACAGAAGTTCTTAGTATAAAAGCTTCCGGGAGTTTCCCGGAAGCTTTTTATGTTACAATGCAGAATACATGACGGGGCCCCTGGAATGGACAGGGAGGTCATGATGCATTTTTTACAAGTGAAGATACGAGATGTCCGGCATCGGAGGCGGAGGCGAAAGAAACTCGGAAAGCGGGGGAGGATTCTGCTGACGGTGTCTATGGTGGCTATCGTGGATGCCGGGATGTTAGCCTGCGGGCGCGGTGAGGAGCTGCAGCTGAATGGGGAGCCTGCGAGTGTTCTTGCCTCGGAAGATGCTGCGCAAAACAGGAACACTGCGGCGTCCGATTCGCCAGGATCGGATATGTCGGCTGGCTTAGCTGCTTCAAATGATCCGAATGGAGCATCTGCAGATGGCAGCCAAGATGCTGCAGAGACTGCTGCAATGGAGAACCGAACCGCGGCAAAGAGCTCAGAGACATTCGGAACGGAAAGTGCGGAGGAGCCTGAGGCAGAGACGGAATCAGCGGTCGTTGCGGTTTATCTGTGCGGCGCAGTGGAAGAACCGGGGGTCTATGAGCTGCCGGAGGGATCCCGGGTAGTGGATGCCATCCGAATGGCCGGCGGTCTGACACTGACAGCGGATGAGACCTGTGTCAATCAGGCCAGATACGTGCTGGATGGGGAACAGATTTATATCTGGACGGAGGAAGAGAAAGAGGCGTATCAAAGAGGGGAGTCGGTTCCTGTATCAGAGAGCGCAGGGGGATCGGCAGGGACGTCCGTCAGTGTTCGTTCTTCGAATGATGGGAGCAGGAACAATACAGGGGAAGAGACGGCGGGCAGCGGACTTGTCAACCTGAACACGGCGACCCAGCAGGAACTGATGACGCTGAATGGAATCGGAGAAGCGAAGGCTGCGGCGATCGTGGCATACCGGCAGGAGCACGGATGTTTTTCCTCCAAGGAGGAACTGAAGAACGTATCCGGCATCGGAGATGCCACCTACGAGAAGCTGCAGGACCAGATTACAACCGAGTGATATAAATACAAATGAAATTGCCCAAAGCACCTGCTATGTAGAAATACATACGACACAGAGAAAAGGAGAACAGCATGGCAACAAAGGTTCTGGTTGTCGATGATGAAAAATTAATTGTAAAGGGAATTCGCTTCAGTCTGGAGAAGGATGGCTATGAGGTGGATACGGCTTATGACGGCGGGGAGGCGCTCGAGAAGATTCAGAATGGTTCCTATGACCTGATCATCCTGGATCTGATGCTGCCGGTCCTTAGCGGGACGGATGTCTGCCGGAGAGTACGGGAGTTCTCGGATGTGCCGATTATCATGCTGACGGCCAAGAGTGAAGATATGGACAAGATTCTGGGCCTGGAATACGGGGCCGATGACTATATCACGAAGCCCTTTAATATTCTGGAGGTCAAGGCCAGAATCAAAGCCATTTTGCGCAGAATGCAGGCAGCGAAGGCGGTGGCGCAGGAGAGCAGCGTTATAAGGCGCGGCGATCTGAGAATGGAAAAGGACAATCGCAGACTCGTGATCGCGGGCAAAGAGATCAGCTTAACCGGCAAGGAATTCGAGCTTCTGGAGCTTTTGGTGACGAATCCCGGAAAGGTATACGGGCGTGCGAAGCTCCTGCAGCTGATCTGGGGAAAGGATTATCCCGGTGATGAGCGGACCGTGGATGTGCATGTCCGGCGCCTTAGGGAGAAGATTGAACCGAATCCGTCGGAGCCACGCTACGTGCAGACGAAGTGGGGCGTTGGGTATTACTATCAGGAACAGCATAGCTAAAGGGGGATCATTTGCAGCAGCTGCAGAATCTCGGGAACCGTCTGAAACGGCTGCCGGGCATCCTACATAATGCGATTCATGGGCTGTCCTTTTTGCGCAGTCTGCGGCTTCGAATCTTTCTGATCATTTTCGCACTTGGAATTGTACCGTGCGTTGTCATGCGGGGCGTGATCCTGTCTAACTACGAGACACGCGTGATCAATCTGCGGACCAGTGAGGTGCAGACGCAGCTGCGGATTCTGGCCAATCATCTACTGACCTACGACTATCTGAATGATCCTTCGTCGGCGATTGTGGATGCAGAGCTGACACAGTTTGCATCCTTTTATGACGGACGGGTTCTGGTCATTGACGGAAATCTGAAGGTGGTGAAGGACACCTTTGCTATGTCAACCGGCAAGACCATCATATCGGATGATGTCGTGCGGTGTCTGCAGAACGGGAGCCGCGCCATTACGACGCGTTATGTCAAAGAGGATGGGTATCTGGAAGTCATCATGCCCATCAGCGAGACCAAGTCTCTGGAAAATCAGGACTATTCCGGCACGGGATCGCAGGAGAAAACGGTCTGGGGTGTTCTATTGGTGAGTGTCTCAACGGATTCGATCGCGGCAACCTTGGAGGTGCTGGGAAGGCGGGCTAATTTGCTGCTGTTGTTCATGACGGTGGCCGTGTTTTCGGTGGCTGTTCTGGCATCTGCCTTTCTGGTTCGCCCGATGGAGAAACTGACCCGGGCCTTTGGAGATGTGCAGGCGGGTTATACGTCCTCAAGTGTGCAGGTGGATGACTGCCCGGAAACGCAGAATATTGTCGCGGCCTTCAATGCAGTGATTGCCAGGATGCGGGCACTCGATGAGTCCAGACAGGAATTCGTTTCCAATGTGTCGCATGAGCTGAAGACGCCGATGACGAGTATGAAGGTTCTGGCAGATTCTCTCCTGCAGATGGGAGAGGACGTTTCGCCGCAGATGTACCGGGAGTTCCTGCAGGATATCAATGGAGAATTGGACCGGGAGAATCAGATGATTACAGAGCTTCTGAATCTGTCGCGCATGGATCGCAGACAGGTGTCCATGGAGGTCCGTCAGGCGGATATGAATGCGTTGGTAGAAACGGTGCTAAAGCGCGTCCGGCCGCTGGCACAGGAGAAGGATGTAGAGCTGGTCTACGTCAGCGAACGAGAGGTCCGGGCAGAGGTGGATGAGGTCAAAATGACAATGATTCTTACCAACCTGATCGAGAATGCTGTGAAGTACAACCGGGAACATGGGAGTGTGACAGTAACACTGGATGCAGACAACAAGCAGTTTGCAGTGTCCGTCCGGGATACCGGAATCGGCATTCCGAAGGAGGCGCAGGGAAGAGTCTTTGAGCGCTTCTATCGAGTGGATTCCTCAAGGTCGAGAGAAATCGGCGGAACCGGATTGGGACTGTCGATTGTAAAGAGCGCTGTCTTGCTCCACAGGGGAAGCGTTACAGTAGAATCAGAAGAGAATGAAGGAAGCACCTTCATGGTGACAATTCCGTTGACGTATGCGGCAGCGGGGGCGGCAAACGATGCAGGAAATGGGCAGAAATCTGAATAGAAAAATAACCGTTCTGACGATGCTGGTACTGTTCGCAATGCTGCTCGCAGGATGTGCCGAAGAGAAAGCAAAAACCGATGCGTCGGCTTCGTCAGAGAATCTGAAGCTGTATTATCTGAATGAGAATCTGTCTTCGCTTAGCTCGCAGAGCTATAAGCCCGGGGATGGGCGAAGCCTGGATGAAATGGGAACGCAGGACATTGCACAGGATATGCTGACGCAGCTGGCGGAGCAGACGGGCGATGTGGAACATATTCCGCCGGTCCAGAATTTTGAAATTACGGGAATTCAGCTGCAGGACGGGGCATTGACGGTTTCCCTGTCGGAGGATTATAAGGACCTGAAGGGGACGCGGGAGATTCTGACGCGGGCGGCTATGGTGACGACACTTTGTCAGATAGACGGCGTGGATTCGGTTTCGTTTCTGTGCGGAGGGGAGGCACTGAAGGATTCGAACGGGGATCCTGTCGGTGCGGAGACGTCCGACATGTTTATCTTTAATTCCGATAAGGAAATCGGTAACTACGAAAAGGTTCGGCTGCATCTGTATTTTGCAAACGAGACAGGGGACCAGCTGGTGGATACCTGGCGGGATGTCGTGTACAACAGCAACATCTCTATGGAACGCCTGGTGGTGGAGCAGGTACTGAAGGGACCGAATTCGGACGTTGTATTCGCAACGATGAATCCCTCTGCGCAGATCCTGTCGGTGACAACCAGAGACGGCGTCTGCTATGTGAATTTTGATCAGACCTTTCTGACAGAACCGTATAATGTAACGACGCAGGTGGCCATCTATTCGCTTGTCAATTCGCTGACGGAGCTATCCTCCGTTCAGGCTGTTCAAATCACCATTGATGGTAAATCAGATCGTAATTTCATGGAAACCAGTCTGTCCTCTGCCTTTGAGCGGAACCTGACGATGGTCAAGGACCACGAAGAATAAGAGGACTCTAAGTCAAGGGAAGCGCTTTCATTGGCGCTCCCCTAAAGTCAACGGGGCAATCGCCCCAACATTACATAAACGAACAAGGAAAAATATGCGAAGACCATTATGCGCGGCAGCAATGGTCTATGTTCTCGTTGTTTTTGTGCTGCTGCAGATCTGTCCTCCGGCGGCGGAGGATCTGACTGCAGTGAGTGGAGAGCAGGTGAGAGCGGAGGGCGTTGTTGCTGCAAGAGAATACAAGACCTCTGAGGAGGGAACGGTAACGCTGCTGGTAACGCTGGAAGGTGTAACGGTACAAAAGACGGGAATACCGGAGTCCGGAACGAAGCTGGAGCACCGGCTTTTATGCCGGCTCGGAGACGGAACGCTGGAAAATGCAGAAGAAATCGACGATTCTCTGCAGATCGGAATGAAGCTGGAGGCAGGCGGAAAGCTTCGCAGCTTCCGGGCTGCAACGAATTCCGGTGAATTCGATCTGGAGCAGTATTACCGAACCCGGGGATACAGTGCGCAGTTGACCGGGGCGGAAATTGTGAAACGTGATTTCTCCGGGAGTCGGACCGGTACTTCGGAAGTCGAAGACTTGAGAGAAGGACGGAATCAATTCCTGCTTCCGGGATTGATACGGAGGCTAAATCAGGGAAAGGAAGCTCTGTATCGGTGCAAGCGCCGACTGTCCGGTGTATTGGATACCTGTCTTTCTGCTAAGTCAGCAGGCATTCTGAAGGCTATGCTCCTGGGAGACAAGGCGACGCTGGATCCGGAGATCAAGAGCCTGTACCAGAGCAGCGGAATTGTGCACATTCTCGCAATCTCCGGAATGCATATATCGCTCCTGGGAATGGGACTGCATCGCCTGCTGCAAAAGCTCATGCACTGGATAGAGGATGCAATACACAAATGCGCAGGTTCCGTCAGAGTGATTCGTAAGCAGACGGGCTTCAGCGGGAAATGGAATACAATATTGCCGGCTGTCCTTGTCATCGCAGGTATGTGGTGCTATGGATGGATGACCGGAATGGGAGCTTCGGCCTTCCGGGCAATCGTGATGTTCTGTCTTCATATTCTGGCGGGGGTATTCCGAAGGACGTACGATCTGCAGACGGCTTTAGCTGTAGCCGGCATACTTTTGCTGCTGCAGGAGCCTTTGTATCTGCTGGATGCGGGATTCCTTTTTTCCTTCGGCGCCGTTCTGGGAATTGCGGTACTCATGCCGGTGTTCCGAACAAGGCTTATGCGTGGGCTGGCGGTAACGCTTGCTACATTGCCGATTTATCTGATGTTCTATTATTCCTTTCCGATCTATTCACTGCTGCTGAATCTGGCAGTTATTCCTCTGATGAGTGTTGTTATGGCGAGCGGAATCCTGGTGCTCCTTCTGGGAAGCCTGGCTGGGCCTGTGGGACCGCTTTTAGGAACGTTTGCCGGATATGTGCCGACAGCTGTTCTTACCTTTTACGAAGGTTTGTGTCTTCTGACCGGGCGTTTGCCATGGGGAAATGTAAATCTGGGGGCCCCGGCCGGCTGGCAGGTCGTATTGTATTTGGGAATTTTGCTGCTTGTGGTATTGTCGCCGCACTGGGAAAAGCCGGTGATTCGATGGATGAATCGACGGGCTGCCGGCTTTACGAATCGGATGTTGTACGACCGGAAATGCCGGACAACAAGAGGAAACGTGCATAGACGAAAGGAAGAATGCAGGCAAGAGGAGCCTGGAAAAAGCACGATTTTGGCTGATCGAATGCGGCAAAAGGGGGAAGCTCTCCGCATACTGCTGATGGCAGCAGGTGTGATCGTGCTCTGCCTTCGATTTCATTCCGGACTGTCTCTGCATGTCATAGATGTGGGACAAGGGGACGGGATGCTCCTGCAGGCAGAAGGCGAGAATATTCTCATTGACGGCGGCAGTACGGACAAGAGCAGCGTTGGAAAATATCAGGTAATCCCGCTGCTGCAATATTACTGCGTGAAGGATCTCATCTGCCTGGTGACGCACGAAGACGCCGATCATATCAGCGGGGTGACCGAGCTGCTGGAAGCCGATGACAGCGGAATTCGAATCAAGGCACTGCTCCTGCCGTCTACCGCAGAGAGTGCCAAAACGGAGAGCTACACAGAACTGGAACAGCTGGCAAAACAACAGAATGTTCCCATCCGGTATCTGGCTGAGGGAGACATACTGGAAAAGGGAAAGCTGCGGATGGAGTGCCTTCATCCGGAGAAGGAGAACACTTATTCAGAGCCGAATGAACGGTCTGTGACGATGTATCTGACCTATGGGGATTTCACTTGCCTGCTGAATGGAGA
This sequence comes from uncultured Sarcina sp., assembly GCA_964386925.1. Classification (GTDB taxonomy): domain Bacteria; phylum Bacillota; class Clostridia; order Lachnospirales; family Lachnospiraceae; genus CAG-791. Next base: position 12,331 of record CAYLUU010000047.1, read on the forward strand.
TCTGGAGGGCGGCGGAGAGGAGCGTCTTTTGACCTATGTGGAGGCGATCAGGAGAAGTCAAGGAGACACGGAGGGAGAAATGTCGGGAGAATCGTCAGGAAACGGAGCGGCGAAGAAGAGACTTTCGTCTGAACTAACGCTCCTGCACGTGGCGCACCATGGCTCCAACGGTGCAACGAGTGAGGCATTTCTGAAGGAATTCGCGCCTCTATATGCCTTTGTCTCCTGCGGAGAGGGGAACCGCTACGGACACCCGGGAGAGGAGACTATGCAGAGACTGAAGGACGCGGGGGTACAGGAGATTTTCGATACCAGGTTTTGCGGAGAAATCACGTTTCACACGGACGGGAAGACGCTGCGGGTGAAGCAATATAATACATAGGTCAGTAACACGCTTCATAATGGAACATCCGAGAGCCAGGCGACAGGGGAGACGCGCATCCCCTGTCCCCCTGTCGCTGACATGTGGAGTAAGTGTGCAGGACCCTCTTGACATTTTGAGTTAGCCATATTAAACTCTGATTAAGTTATATGAGACTAACTGACACCGCGCCCTGCATTCGGTATGACCCTGAAATGCGGATCTGCGGCTTAAGGAGGCACGATGAGTATTGTTATTATCGGCGGCAACGAATGCATGGAGCGCCGCTACAAAGAGGTATGTAAGCGTCACGGCTGTGATGCCAAGGTTTTCTGCAAGTTCAAGGGAGGAATGAAGGACCGCATCGGTTCACCGGATTTGATGATTCTGTTTACACATACGGTTTCCCACAAGATGGTTCAATATGCCCTGAATGAAACGGCCGGGAATACGCGGGTGATTCGCTCTCATACAAGTTCCATTGCGTCCCTGGATCAGATCCTGGCAGAGAATGCCTCGTGACGGAAGTCTTCATTGAGTGTACACAGACACAATATAGCCGGGGCAAACATGGATTCGCTCCGGTCAACGAGCGGTGTCATCTCGAGATAGGATACGAAAATAGATACAAGATATCTTTTGTGCTAGAATGGCTACAGTTGTCTTTTATGATCTGTGCGTTTGACTTATGCGAATGCATATGTTAATGCGGGGGATACAGGACAGCGGTAGCCTTTTGTTTTTTAGAAATCAGTTTCTGACGGGGATCGCGGATTACGGCGTTTCTCCAAACGGATATGGGATAGCAAATGCATTTACGAACGCACAAAGCGATACGGAGAATGACGATTTTCCTGGATACGGCAGCAACAACAGCGGCCTTTTTGCTGGGAATCTACCTGCGGATGTGGAGCCGCATCGTCCCGTGGATGATACAGCTCTACAGCACGGTCTTTATTCTGGACATTCTGCTCTATCTCTTCTGGAACACATATCGGAGAGCCAAGCGGCACGAGTACAACATTATGGAGTTCGACCCGGTTGAGAACTGTATGAGGGTCCTACGGGAGAAATGTTTTCAATATACCGGATTGATTGTGCTGCTGGCATTCACGCGATCCTTTTTCCGAATTTCGAGACTGGCGCTGTTTTATATCATTGTATTTGATGTTCTGTTCACCTGCATTTGCCGGCTGCTGCTGCGCTCGTATCTTCTGAAGGAACGGAAGCTGTGGCACCTGGGGGCACATTATCTGCTGATCACAACGAGTGCGCAGGAGACTCTGGCAAGAGAAAGATTTGCAATGTCACTGCCGGAGGATGCAGAGATCTCTGCGACCTTCCGTATTGACACGGATCCGGGAGAGGAAGAACAGAAATTCCAGGGCTGCTTCCGGGAATGGCTGAAGGGGGCAGAGAGAACATTTTGCAGGGAAAATGGGGTGTCTCTTACGGAGATGGAGAAGCATCCGTTTCATGCGTATTTCTATCTGCCGGAACAGGAAACGGAGAAGCAAAAGGCAATGACGGAGGTTCTCCGAGAGCACCGGATTCCGGTGAGCGTGGCGCTGTTCGGGCATGGACGGGCACTGCCGGAGAAGATGATTCGCAGCCTCGGACCCTTTGCAATTGCGGAATATGATTTCCTGTCGGATTATTGTGAAGTCTTCGATGTGAAATATGCGGTTTCTGATGTTGAAACTGCAGCATTTTCGGTTCTGGATCTTCTGGAGAAGCAGGAAGAAAATGGGGCATTGCCTTGTCTGGGCGGGCAGTACATATGCTTTTCCAATGTGCATACGCTGATGATGGCAGAGGATGATGCTTCTTATCGGGGAATTCTGAATGGTTCGGCATATACCTTCCCGGACGGAAGACCGATCGCGGAGTACCAGAAGCGCAAGGGATTTTACCGTGCGGAGCGTGTAGCAGGACCGGATTTTATGGATGCTGTGTTCCGTGCAACTATGGATGGTCGGGTGAGTCATTATTTTTACGGTTCGACGCAGGAGACGATTGATCAGCTGCGGGAGAAGCTGCCGAAGCGTTACCCTGGCATTCGGATTGCGGGAATGGTGTCTCCGCCGTTTCGGAAGGAGACTGAAGAAGAGGATGCGGAAACGATTCGGAGAATCAATGAATCCGGAGCGGCACTCATCTGGATAGGTCTGGGCGCACCCAAGCAGGAACGCTGGATGGCTGAGCACAAGGGGAAGCTGAATGGTGTGATGCTGGGAGTCGGGGCAGGATTTGACTTCTATGCGGATACGGTGAAGCGGGCACCTTTGTGGTGCCAGAAGATTGGCATGGAGTGGCTGTATCGCCTGATGCAGGACCCCAAGCGTTTGGCCAGCCGCTACATTGTAACGAATGCCAAATACGGCTGGTGTCTGTTAAAGGAATTCTTACACCTGCGATAGATTTGGAAGGGTACATAGTTTCGGCAGCCCTTAAAATATTCATAATCCGCTCAGTTCCAACGGAAAATGGTTGTTTCCTTATGCGGATAATGCACTGGTTCGGAGAAACTGGAATGGATCAAAACAGAATGATAAGTCAGAAAAAAACGTTTCAGATGTCGGAGACAACCGGTGTCATGATTGCATTGACGCTGTCCGGTGGAATGCAGGATGCATATTCCTATTTTCTGCGCGGGAAGGTGTTCGCCAATGCGCAGACAGGCAATATTGTCCTGATGGGAGCACATCTGTTCAATGGAGAGTTCGCAGAAGCGCTGCGGTATCTGTTCCCGATTGTGGCGTTTGCGATGGGCGTGTTCACTGCAGAGCAGATTCGCGGACGGTTTCAGCAGGAGAAGAGGCTTCACTGGAGACAGCTGATCGTGGCCATTGAAGTGCTCCTCCTTCTGATCGTTGGTCTTCTGCCGGTGAATGACACCATCAATCCCATTGCCAATGCCTTAACTTCCTTTTCCTGTGCGATGCAGGTGCAGGCCTTTCGCAAGGTGAACGGCTATGCCTATGCGAGCACAATGTGCATCGGCAATATGCGCAGCGGAATGGAGGCTCTGAGCGCCTATACGAGAACAGGCGACCGGGAAACACTGCGTAAATCCATGCAATATGGCGTGGTTATTCTGACGTTTCTTCTGGGCGCGGGAGCCGGCGGGGCATTGATCCAAAGAGCGGCGGACAGGAGAATGATATGGATTTCCTGCGCACTTTTAGCTGTGTGCTTCCTTTTGATGCTGCCAGGGGTGAAAGACCCCAAAAGCCGATGAGAGCAAGCAGCCGGGCACTCTTCCCTGTCCACACATGTCCGGCGAGTGAACGGCAGCCACAAATCCGGGGAGAGCAAATGGAAAAGGCGGCATAACAGGGACAGATTGGAATACGGTATGGTATAATGCAGGCTTAGCTGTGCAGAAGCGACCATGACTTCCTGCGCAGGAGCTGTAACAAGTGAACGCAGATATTGATGATAGCTGGGTTAAAAGATGCAGAGCTTTGATGAGAACTTGAGAACTTGCTCTCGTGAGGGACTTTGATCTTGGAACCCGCCCAAACAGGAATGAAACAATATTATGTCTAAAAAGAAAAACAAACCCATTGTTGCCATCGTCGGTCGGCCCAACGTGGGCAAATCCACCCTGTTCAATGCCATTGCAGGAGAGAGAATATCAATTGTAGAGGATACGCCCGGCGTCACCCGTGATCGTATTTATGCAGATGCCAGCTGGCTGAACTATAGCTTCACGCTGATTGATACCGGCGGAATCGAGCCGGATTCCCAGGATGTGATCCTCTCCCAGATGAGGGAGCAGGCACAGATTGCCATTGACATGGCAGATGTCATTCTCTTCCTGGTGGACATTCAGTCCGGAATGCAGGATGCAGACAGCAAGGTGGCGGATATGCTCCGCCGCTCCCGGAAGCCGGTTATCCTGACGGTGAACAAGGTAGACAAGCCGGTGCAGATGCAGCCGTATGTCTATGAATTCTACAACCTTGGAATCGGTGATCCCATCCCGGTCTCTGCTGCGGGCAAGACCGGGATCGGCGATCTTCTGGAGGAAGTGGTGAAGCATTTCCCGGAAGGGTCCGAGGACATCGAAGAGGATGATACCGTTCGTGTGGCCATCATCGGCAAGCCGAATGTGGGCAAGTCCTCTATTGTAAACCGTCTGATCGGAGAGAATCGTGTCATTGTTTCGGATATCGCAGGAACCACGCGCGATGCCATTGATACGAAGGTGCGGCATAAGGGGAAGGATTATATCTTTGTCGATACGGCCGGTCTTCGCCGCAAGAACAAAATCTCTGAGGAGCTGGAGCATTATATGGTGCTCCGTGCCGTGGCAGCGGTAGAGCGATCGGACATTGCGCTCCTGGTGATTTCTGCCGAGGACGGCGTGACGGAGCAGGATGCGAAGATTGCCGGAATCGCGCACGACCGCGGCAAGGCAGTGATCATTGCTGTGAATAAGTGGGATGCCCTGAAGAAGGACAATTCCACGATGAAAGAATTTACGAAGAAGATTCGCCAGACACTGTCCTTTATGCCGTATGCGGAGATTCTTTATATCTCTGCCAAAACAGGACAGCGCATGAACGCCATCTATGACATGGTGGACATGGTATCGGACAGCCAGAATCTGCGGATTCAGACGGGTGTTCTGAATGAGATTCTGACAGAGGCCGCTGTCATGCAGCAGCCGCCGTCTGACAAGGGCAAGATGCTGCGCATTTTCTATGCAACGCAGGCAGGCGTCAAGCCGCCGACCTTTGTTCTGTTCGTGAATTACAAGTACCTGATGCATTTCTCCTATCTGCGTTATCTGGAGAATCAGATTCGT
>CAYLUU010000048.1:0-17492 GCA_964386925.1 uncultured Sarcina sp.
TCTTGTGCATGTCTTCCTTACGCTTTACGGAAGCGCCCGTGTTGTTGTACGCATCGAGAATCTCGCCTGCGAGCTTGTCCTCCATGTTCTTCTCGCCTCTCTTGCGGGAGAACATCGTGATCCAGCGCAGTGCCAGTGCCTGTCTACGCTCAGGTCTTACCTCAATCGGTACCTGATAAGTAGCGCCGCCGATACGTCTAGCCTTAACCTCGAGAGCCGGCATAACATTGTTCATTGCACCCTCGAAAACCTCAAGTGCAGGCTTGCCAGCCTTCTCTTCTACCTGAGCAAACGCTCCATATACAATCTTCTGGGCAACACCCTTCTTGCCATCCAGCATGATGCTGTTCACAAGTTTGGTTACGACCTTGCTGTTGTATAAGGGGTCTGCTAATACATCTCTCTTCTGTACATGTCCTTTACGCGGCATGATACTTCCCTCCTTATCAATTTGTGTCAGATGAACCCATGCAATGACTCATTGCATTCATTCACCCTCCAGTGGATAAATCACAGGTACTCACTAATTTGATGTGTCCATGCTGGCGATCCAATTCCAGTCATCCGTCCGGTTCAGGAGTGCAGCTGCTATGCAGCTGTCCCCAAAGGACCGCGAAGGATTTCCGTACAGAAATCTATCGAAACCAGATTCCAACATTACCATACATTTAGAAAGTATTATTTTGCAGCTTTCGGTCTCTTTGCGCCATACTTGGAGCGGGCCTGCTTGCGGTTTGCAACTCCGGCAGTATCAAGAGTTCCACGAATAATGTGGTATCTGGTACCGGGAAGATCCTTGACACGTCCGCCGCGAATCATAACAACGGAGTGCTCCTGCAGATTGTGTCCCTCGCCCGGAATATAAGAAGTGACTTCCATTCCGTTGGACAGACGTACTCTGGCGATCTTACGAAGCGCGGAATTCGGCTTCTTCGGTGTTGCGGTCTTCACTGCGGTGCAAACACCTCTCTTCTGAGGAGCAGGCTGTGCAATCTGCTTCTTCTTCAGGGAGTTGAATCCTACCTGCAGTGCGGGAGCCTTGGACTTCTTTGCAGAAACCTCACGTCCCTTTCTTACCAGCTGGTTAAATGTCGGCATTCTGATTACCTCCTTATTAGATTTATTCCGTCTGTTAACCCAGACAGAACAGTAGTGTTATCTCTTTGCCATCCCCTCTGATCGGAAAAAGACAGCAAAAGAGCGATGTGCATTTGCGCACATCGCTCTAAGTTTACGTATCCGATCTCAAATTGTCAATGGATTTTCATCAGTTATCCAGAACAATTTCTTCCGTTTCTTCATCTGTGATCTCCACAGAATCCAGAACCTCCGCCGGAACTTCTTCTGCTATCGGTTCGTCCTGTTCTTCAGCACCCAGGATATCCTGTTCCAGCAATGCTGCCTGCTGTGCTGCTACCCGCTCGTCCGTATTCAGCTTCGTGTAACGATAACGCTTCATTCCGGTTCCTGCAGGAATCAGCTTACCGATGATGACATTCTCCTTCAGACCGATCAGCGGATCAACCTTGCCGCGGATGGCAGCGTCAGTCAGAACTCTTGTGGTCTCCTGGAAGGATGCTGCCGACAGGAAGGAATCTGTAGCCAGTGCCGATTTGGTAATACCCAGAATAATACGGGTTCCCTCAGCCGGTGTTCCTCCCTCACTGACAGCCTTCTCGTTCGCATCATCGAAATCAAGGAAGTCAATCAGGCTGCCCGGCAGGAATCCGGTATCTCCAGGCTCCTCAATCCGAATCTTCTTCAGCATCTGGCGAACAATCACCTCGATGTGCTTGTCGCAGATATCTACACCCTGCAGGCGATAAACTCGCTGTACTTCGCGGAGCAGATAATCCTGCACAGCACGAACGCCCTTGATCTTCAGCAGATCATGCGGGTTTACAGAACCCTCGGTCAGCTCATCGCCGGCCTCAACCTCCTGACCATCCATTACCTTGATACGGAAGCCGTACGGGATTGCATATTCCTTCGCCTCTCCGTCCTCATTGTTGGTTACGACTACGGAGCGCTGCTTCTTGCTGTCTCTGACTTCTACCTTGCCGGCAATATCCGTGATAATGGCAAGACCCTTCGGCTTACGTGCCTCGAACAACTCCTCGACACGGGGAAGACCCTGTGTGATATCGGCACCGGCAACACCACCGGTGTGGAAGGTTCTCATCGTCAGCTGCGTACCGGGCTCACCGATGGACTGTGCTGCGATAATTCCGACCGCCTCACCGACCTGTACCATTTCACCGGTCGACATGTTCGCGCCGTAGCACTTTGCGCAGATGCCAAGGTGGCTGCGGCAGGTCAGGATCGTGCGGATCTTAATCGAATCCTTTACCGGATCAATCGGCTCGCCCTTCGCATTCACGCCGCGGCTCATGATCGCTTCCGCACGGCTCGGGGTGATCATATGGTTCTTCTTGACCAGAACATTTCCTTCCGCATCCTTGATGTCCTCGCAGGATACACGTCCGGTAATTCTGTCCTTAAGTCCCTCGATGTTCTCCTTGCCATCCATGAATGCTTTCACATCCATGCCAGGAATTACTTCCTTGCCCTCCGAGCAGTCAATCTCACGAATGATCAGCTCCTGGGATACGTCAACCATTCGACGCGTCAGGTAACCGGAGTCTGCGGTACGCAGAGCGATATCCGACAGACCCTTGCGGGCGCCGTGTGCTGACATGAAGTATTCCAATACGTCCAGACCTTCACGGAAGTTGGACTTGATGGGCAATTCGATCGTGCGTCCGGTCGTATCTGCCATCAGGCCTCGCATACCTGCCAGCTGCTTGATCTGCTGGTTGGAACCGCGGGCTCCGGAATCTGCCATCATGTAGATGTTGTTATATTTGTGCAGAGACTGCAGCAGGGCATCTGTCAGACGGTTATCGATCTTCGTCCAGGTCTCAACTACAGCGCGATAACGCTCCTCTTCGGTCAAAAGGCCGCGGCGGTAGTTCTTGGAAATCTGGTCAACCGTCTTCTGTGCCTCATCCAGCAGGTCTTTCTTCTCCTGCGGAACCGTAATGTCCGCGATGGAAATGGTCAGGCAGGCAATGGTGGACCACTTGTAACCCATAGCCTTGATCAGGTCCAGAACCTCTGCGCACTTGAAGGTGCCGTGCTTGTCAATGATCTTCTGAAGGATCTTCTTCAGGTCTTTTTTCTTGACCATGAAGTCAACCTCGGGCAGGAGGAAATTCTCCGGCTTGGAGCGGTCAACAAAGCCCAGATCCTGCGGCAGAATCTCGTTGAACATCAGGCGTCCCAGCGTAGTCTCTACCATACCGGTAACGACATTGCCGTCCGCATCCGTCTTGGAAACCTTTACCTTGATCTTGGAATGCAGCGTGATGTACTTGTTCTCGTACGCAAGGATCGCCTCATTCATAGAAGAAAAGGCCATACCCTCACCGAGGTCGCCCTCACGCTCCTGCGTAATGTAGTAAATACCCAGGATCATATCCTGAGACGGAACAGCCACAGGACCTCCGTCAGAAGGCTTCAGCAGGTTATTAGGAGAGAGCAGGAGGAACCGGCACTCTGCCTGCGCCTCTACGGATAGCGGCAGATGGATAGCCATCTGGTCACCGTCGAAGTCGGCATTGAATGCGGTACAAACCAGCGGGTGCAGCTTAATTGCCTTGCCCTCAACCAAGATCGGCTCGAATGCCTGAATTCCCAATCTGTGCAGGGTAGGTGCACGGTTCAGCATAACCGGATGTGCCTTAATGACATCCTCCAGGATATCCCAAACCTGCGGATTCATGCGTTCTACGAGCTTCTTTGCATTCTTGATGTTCTGAGAGATGCCGCGCTTCTCCAGTTCCTTCATAACGAAGGGCTTGAACAGCTCCAGCGCCATCTCCTTCGGTACGCCGCACTGATAAATCTTCATCTCAGGTCCGACGACGATAACCGAACGTCCGGAATAGTCAACACGCTTACCCAGAAGGTTCTGACGGAAACGTCCGCTCTTACCCTTGAGCATGTCAGACAGAGACTTCAGCGCACGGTTGCCGGGTCCGGTAACCGCACGGCCGCGGCGTCCGTTATCGATCAGGGCGTCCACCGCCTCCTGCAGCATTCTCTTCTCATTGCGCACGATGATGTCCGGTGCGCCCAGCTCCAGGAGTCTCTTCAGACGATTGTTGCGGTTGATAATACGACGATACAGATCATTCAGATCGGAAGTTGCAAAACGTCCGCCATCCAGCTGTACCATCGGACGAAGATCCGGAGGAATAACCGGGATCGCATCCAGCACCATCCAGGACGGAAGGTTGCCGCTCTCGCGGAAGGACTCCACAACCTCCAGTCTCTTGATCACACGAGCTCTCTTCTGGCCGGTGGAATCCACCATCTGCTCCGACAGCTCCTGATATTCCTTCTCGATATCGACTGCCATCAGCAGCTCCTTGACAGCCTCAGCACCCATTCCGGCGCGGAACTTGCTGCCCCACTGCTCCTTGGCATCCTGGTACTCACGCTCCGTCAGGACCTGCTTGTACTCCAGGTCTGTCGTGCCCTTATCCAGGACAATATAATTGGCAAAATACAGAACCTTCTCCAGCACCTTCGGACTCATGTCCAGGATCAGTCCCATCCGGGACGGGATTCCCTTGAAATACCAGATATGAGAAACCGGTGCTGCCAGTTCAATGTGACCCATTCTCTCACGGCGAACCGAGGACTTGGTAACCTCAACACCGCAGCGATCACAAACAACGCCCTTATAGCGGATCTTCTTATACTTTCCGCATTTGCATTCCCAGTCCTTTGTAGGTCCGAAGATCTTCTCGCAGAACAGACCGTCCTTTTCCGGCTTCAGCGTTCTGTAGTTGATGGTTTCCGGCTTGGTTACTTCCCCATAGGACCACTCGCGGATGCGTTCCGGAGAGGCCAGCCGGATGCGGATTGCATCAAAGGTTACGGGTTGATAATTCTGCTGTTTCGTAGTAGGCATCTATCATCACTCCTCTGCATCACTGAAATCATCGTCGGCATCGTCGAAATCTGCCTCATCGGCATCTTCGCCCTCATCTGCCTCAGCCTCCTGCAGCTCGCCTTCTGCATTGAACTCCTGCAGAGACATACCGCCCTTTGCCAGAGACTCACGATCTGTGTCACCGGAATCCTTGAAGTTGTTGGCCATCGCGAACTTGTAAATAGAGGATTCGCCATAGTCGATATCTTCCTTGATTTCCGCCTCGGTTCCGTCTTCCTTGAGGACCTGTACATCCAGTCCAAGGGACTGCAGCTCCTTCAGGAGTACCTTGAAGGACTCCGGAATACCTGCCTCAGGGATGTTCTCGCCCTTAATGATGGCCTCATAGGTCTTCACACGGCCTACCACATCATCCGACTTCACGGTCAGGATCTCCTGCAGGGTATAGGCAGCGCCATAAGCCTCCAGAGCCCAAACCTCCATCTCTCCGAAACGCTGTCCGCCGAACTGTGCTTTACCACCCAGAGGCTGCTGCGTAACAAGGGAATAAGGGCCGGTAGAACGAGCATGGATCTTATCGTCTACCAGGTGGTGCAGCTTCATGTAATGCATGAAGCCGATGGATGTCGGATTGTCGAACTTCTCGCCGGTACGTCCGTCGCGCAGCTGTACCTTTCCGTCCGGAGTAATCGGAACGCCCTTCCACTCTTCACGGTGGTCCAGATGATCGTGCAGATACTGCATAACCTCCGGATCAACCTTGTCCTTGTACTCTTCCTCGAATTCCTCCCAGCTGTAATTGACGTATTTGTTCGCCATCTCCAGGAGCTTCGTGATGTCATCGTGTGTAGCACCGTCAAAGTTCGGTGTCGTTACGTTGAATCCCAGAACCTTGGCTGCCAATGACAGATGCAGCTCCAGGACCTGTCCGATGTTCATTCGGGACGGCACGCCCAGAGGGTTCAGAACGATATCCAGCGGACGTCCGTTCGGCAGATACGGCATATCCTCTACCGGAAGAATACGGGAAACGACACCCTTGTTTCCGTGACGGCCTGCCATCTTATCGCCGACGGAGATCTTTCTCTTCTGTGCGATATAGATGCGGACTGCCTTGTTGACACCAGGTGCCAGCTCGTCGCCGTTCTCTCTTGTGAATACCTTGGTATCAACGATGATACCATACTCACCATGCGGCACCTTCAGGGAGGTATCACGTACCTCTCTTGCCTTCTCACCGAAGATTGCACGAAGGAGTCTTTCCTCCGCCGTCAGCTCGGTTTCGCCCTTCGGTGTAACCTTACCTACCAGGATATCCCCGGCACGAACCTCTGCGCCGACACGGATGACACCATCCTCATCCAGATCCTTCAGTGCGTCCTCACCGACGCCGGGAACATCACGCGTGATCTCTTCCGGTCCGAGCTTGGTATCACGAGCCTCTGCCTCAAACTCCTCAATGTGAATGGAGGTATATACATCATCCTTTACCACACGCTCAGAGAGCAGGACAGCATCCTCGTAGTTGTAGCCTTCCCAGCACATGAATCCGATCAGAGGATTCTTACCCAGGGCCAGAACGCCGTTCTGTGTGGATGCGCCGTCTGCCAGAACAGCTCCCGCCTCGAAATGATCTCCTGTGTTGACAACCGGTCTCTGGTTGTAGCAGTTGGACTGGTTGGAGCGCAGATACTTGATCAGCTCGATGTCCTCAGAGGTTCCATCGTCATATTTTACAGAAATCTTTGTGCCGTCAACGAATACTGCCGTACCGGGCTTCTCTGCGATCACGCAGACACCGGAATCTCTTGCAGCCTTCTCCTCCATGCCGGTTCCGACGACCGGAGCCTCTGTGGTGATCAGCGGCACGCCCTGACGCTGCATGTTGGAACCCATCAGTGCACGGTTTGCGTCATCGTTCTGCAGGAAAGGTACCAGCGAGGTTGCAACAGAGAATACCATTCGAGGAGACACGTCCATGTACTGGAATGCAGTTCTCGGATAGGAGGATGTCTCTGTGCGGTAACGGCCGGATGCGTAGCTGTCTACGATATAGCCGTTCTCATCCAGCACGGTGCTCGCCTGTGCTACATGGTAGTTATCCTCTTCATCTGCTGTCATGTAGACAACTTCGTCGGTGACGCGCGGTCCGTTCGGATCGTCCTGATCGATCTTGCGGTACGGAGCTTCTACGAAGCCGTACTGATTGATCTTCGCATAGGATGCCAGAGAGTTGATCAGACCGATGTTCGGTCCCTCAGGGGTCTCAATGGGGCACATGCGTCCGTAGTGCGTATAGTGAACGTCTCGAACCTCGAAGCCTGCACGGTCTCTTGACAGACCGCCGGGGCCCAGGGCAGACAGACGTCTCTTGTGGGTGATCTCTGACAGAGGGTTGTTCTGATCCATGAACTGGGACAGCTGGGAGGAGCCAAAGAATTCCTTCACTGCAGCCTGTACCGGCTTGATATTGATCAGAGCCTGCGGCGAAATCTCCTCTGCTGCATCATGCGTCGTCATTCTCTCGCGAACCACGCGCTCGAGTCTCGACAGACCGATGCGGTACTGGTTCTGCAGCAGCTCACCGACGCTGCGGATACGACGATTGCCCAGATGGTCGATGTCATCATCTGTGCCGATGCCGTATTCCAGGTGCATGTTGTAGTTAATGGAAGCCAGAATGTCTTCCTTCGTAATGTGCTTCGGAATCAGCTCGCGAACGCTCTTGCGAAGAGCCTCTGCCAGTGCTTCCGGATCCTCGTTGTCCTGATACTGCAGAAGGATCTCACGCAGTGCCGGATAGTAAACATCCTCGGTGATTCCAAGCTCTGCAGGATCGCAGTCCACGAAATGTGTGATGTCAACCATCAGGTTGGAGAGAACCTTCACGCGATCTCTGGTCTCCGTGCGAAGCCATACATACGGGATTGCAGCATTCTGAATCTCATCTGCCATCTCGCGGGTAACAGTATCGCCTGCGCTGCCGAGAACATCTCCGTTTGCCTCATCCACAACATCCTCTGCCAGAACGTGACCGACGATGCGGTTTCTCAGAGCCAGCTTCTTGTTGAACTTATAACGTCCAACCTTCGCCAGATCATATCGTCTGGGATCAAAGAACATTGCGTTGATCAGGCTGTCAGCGCTCTCCACAGACAGCGGCTCGCCGGGACGGATCTTCTTGTACAGCTCCAGAAGACCTTCCTCGTAGGAGTGTGCAGGATCCTTGGTAAAGCTTCCCTGGAGCTTCGGCTCGTCGCCGAACATATCGATGATCTCCTCATCGGTTCCCACTCCAAGAGCACGGATCAGAACAGTAACCGGCACCTTTCTGGTGCGGTCTACACGAACATAGAAAATGTCATTGGAGTCCGTCTCGTACTCCAGCCATGCGCCGCGGTTCGGGATGACCGTGCAGGAATAAAGCTCCTTGCCGTATTTGTCCTTGTCGATTCCGTAATAAATTCCGGGAGAACGTACCAGCTGGGATACGATGACACGCTCTGCGCCATTGATCACAAAGGTTCCGGTCTTGGTCATCAGGGGCAGATCTCCCATGAAGATCTCCTGCTCCTTAACTTCCTTTTTGTTCTCCTTGTCATAGAGGCGAACCTTGGCACGCAGGGGTGCTGCGTAGGTTGCATCTCTTTCCTTGCACTTTGCAATGGAATATTTGATCTCATCCTCGCAGAGCCGATAGCTCACAAAGGAGAGAGACAGATGCCCGCTGTAATCTTCAATCGGAGAAATGTCGTCGAACACCTCCTGAAGACCCTGATCCAGAAACCACTGGTAGGATGCCTTCTGTACCTCAATGAGGTTCGGCATTTCCAGGACTTCCTTCTGGCGGGAATAGCTCATGCGAATGCTTTTGCCGCTGCCGGCGGGATGAAGCCTGATCTCGTTGCTCATTCAATTACCTCGCTGTGTCCGAAAACCGTTTCATACAGGGAGACCGCAGTACCGCGCAAGATAGGATAAAGAATAACTGCAGGCGGTCCGAGCCTTTGTGATGTCACGGCATTCGTTTGCTGTGTGTACAGGTACCACCATATTGTGCCTTATCCCGCTTTCTCTTCCGGAACTTAATCCTTAAGGAGAGCAAAGGTGGGCATAATCGCAGAACATAGCGCATATATGATACAGGATTGTTCCGCAATGTGCAAGGAAATCTTTGCAAAAACACCTCCGCCCGAAAGCGGAGGTGTTCCTGTAAAGGCGCCGGCCAGAATCAGTTGACAGAAATGTCCACCACTGTCCGACAGGTGAACTGCCGTGGTAGAAATGTCTCTTCCGCCATCCCGGCAGTAATTAAATCTTGTTTTCCAGTTTCTTCACTACATGTGCAAGGCAGCCATCCTCGAAGGGATTGTTCAATCCGGCTTCCTTCATGAGTCCGTCGAAGAAGTCCGAGGCTGACAGCCGGCAGAGCTTCAGGTAGCTCTCCCATGCGCCCTTGAAGTCCTGATCCATCCAGACTTTATACTGCAGGGAATTGGTCTGGGCGATGCAATAATCGATGTAGTACAGCGGGCAGTCGTAAATATGGTGCTGCTTCTGCCAGAAGCCGCCTGCCTCATAGTAGTCATTCCCGGTATAGTCCAGATGCGGCATGTACTGGCGTTCCAGATCGCGCCATGCCTGATTGCGCTGCGCCGGCGTAAGTCCCGGATTCTGGTACGCAATCTCCTGGAATTCGTCGACCATCGTACCATAAGGAATGAAGGCCATGGAATCCTCGAAATGCATGTCCACGTAATCCTTTGCACGCTCACCGAACAGCAGGTTCATCCAGGGCTCCGTAAAGAATTCCATCGACATGGAATGGGTTTCCGCCGTCTCCATCGTAATATCCCAATGCTCGTGGATGGGATCATCCTTCACCAGATACCACTGGAAGGCATGTCCGCACTCATGCGTGATGACATCTGCATCTCCGCTCGTTCCATTGAAATTGGCGAAGATGAAAGGGGAACCATAATCCGGCAGGTAGGTCATGTAGCCGCCGGTTTTCTTGGTCTTGCGGCCAAGGACATCGAACAGCTCGTTGTCGCACATGAAATCCATGAACTCCCCCGTTTCCGGTGAGAGCTGGCGGTACATTGTCCGGCCTGCCTCCAGGATCTCTGCCGGTGTCCCGATAGGCGCCGGATTTCCCTGCGGGAAATACACGCCTTCATCAATGTACATAAGGTGATCGATCCCCAGTCTCCTGCGTCTCCTTTCATGAAGCTTCTCCGCGAAGGGAACAAAATCCCGCTTTACCTGCTTACGAAACTCCGCCATGTCGCTTCGGCTGTAGCAGTTGCGCACCATTCTCGCATCCCCGAGCGGCAGGTAATTCTCGTATCCCATCTCCTGCCCCTGCTTCGTGCGGTTCTTCACCAGGCGGTCATAGATGTCATCCAGCTGTTCCTGATTCTGACGGAAGAAGTCGGTATATTTCTCCCAGGCAGCCTTTCGGACATTCCGGTCGCTGGAATGCAGATGCGGGTTCATCAGTGAGAGGTTCAGGATCTCTCCGTTCCAGTCAATCTGCGCTGTGGCGAGCAGCTTGTTGTACTCTGTCTGAATGGCGTTCTCTTCCTGCATCAAGGGCAAAATACGGTCATCCACCGATTTCATCGCAAGTTCAATGTTGCGGAACGCAACCTTGCCAATCTTCTCCTCCAGCTCGGCGCGATAGGGCGACGCAAAGAGCTTTCGCTGGTAGGACACGCACAGGTTCTGGAAGATCGGGCCGTTCTGATCATAGTAGTCCTGCTCTGCATTGTAGAATTCATCCGTCGTGTCAATGTCGTGACGAATCTCCGTCAACGTCATCTGTGTCATGACTGATCCGGTCAATTTGTAAAATTTCTCATGAACAGCCAGCTGTTCCGCACCGGAGGAAGCCTTCCCCAGCTCGTTCTCCAGCTGCGTAAAGTCTGCCTTCACCTGTTCAAAGTCTACGCGTTTATACGGCATTTCCGAAAACTTCATATTCTGTGTTCCTTTCTCTTTCTATGTTCCTTCCTCTGCTTCTGATCCCGGTATCATTCAATTGTTGCTGCATAATGCAAAGTCCAGGCCGCAGACAATTTTCTGCTGCCAATTGCTCTGCACGACGTTTCGAATTATACTCTGTTCCGGCAGAGTTTGTTACCCCGAACGCAGAGACTATATGGAATTCCAGGTAACGTGCTTTCGCACAAGTCTAATATAATGGCAATTATCAGCACCCGCATCTTAATTGTGATGTTCGGGGATGCACACCCATTGGGGGAGGTGACACATGGGCTATCAGGCCGCAATTTTCGATATGGACGGAACAGTCTTGAATCCGCTGAGCGATCTTACGGATTCCATCAACTACGCATTGAGTCAGACCGGTCACCGCTGTGACTACACAGAAGATCTGGTCAGGCAGTTCTTCGGCAGTGGAATTACCGTCGCCATCATGCGGGCACTTGCCACAGAAAACGGGATCAGTCCCGATGATCTCCTGCAGGTCGGCACCGATCACGACACTATCACTCCCACCATTGACGCCGCTGAAGTGCAGTGCATCCAGGAAATCTATCTTCCTTATTATGAGGCACACTGTAATGATAAAACCGGCCCCTATGACGGTATCCCTGAAGTGCTCCGACAACTCAAGGCCGAAGGCGTCCTGACCGCTGTCGTCTCCAACAAGCCGGACGCCGCGGTTCAGACACTGGTGAAAGAACTCTTCAACGGCCTCTTCGATCTCTCCGTCGGTGAAATGGTCGGCGTTCGCCGAAAGCCGGCGCCCGACATGACAGAAAAAGTTCTGAAGGATCTTGGAATCAATGATAAATCAAAGGCAGTCTACATCGGCGATTCTGAGATTGATATGCAGACTGCCGTCAATTCCGGTCTCGATTGCATCAGTGTGGACTGGGGCTTCCGCGGCAGGAAGTTCCTTGAGGAAAATCATGCACAAACTATTGTATCGAGGCCGGAAGAGCTTGCCGAGCTGATCCTTACCTCTCCTGAATTTCCTTCCCGCTAAGGTGCTCGATCGTAATCTCATACATCTGTACTCCTCTGCCGGCGGATTCGATTTCCTCTTCGATTGCCTCGGCCGAGGGGTAATATTTAGCTGCCACCTTCCGCAGCAGCTCCATTGCATTCTCATCGTGTTCCATCAGGCGGCATCTGCCGAAGACAACCACACTCTGAACATACGGTGCCCACTCCAGATCCTTAATGTGCTCCTCACCATAGACTGTAAAACACACCTTGTCATCCTTCTGCAGAGCATCGAATTTATGTCCCGCACGCGCCCCATGGAAATAAATCCGGTTCGTCTCTTCGTCGTAGAGATAGTTTACCGGAATGGCATACGGATAGCCGTCATCTCCATTTACCGCAAACACACCAATGCGTGCGGTCTGCAGCAGTTCCTTAGCTGCTACAATATCAATTTCCTTCTTGCTCCTGCGAATGGGTCTGAACATTTCTAAGTCCTCCCGTTATAAATGTAAATTCATTGAATCAGTCTGCTTTTCTTTGCATGGAACATTATACCTCACGAGCAGAACATAACGATAACCCCAACTACATTCGCCGCATTCTCTCACATTCAGGCATTTTCTTGTTTTAGTTCTCTAAATTTGTGATAGAATAAGACCATGCAACGCAGTGTGATGGGAGCACACGAAGGGAGCAGTTATGAAGAACCTGTATTCGCAAATTGGGAGAAGCCGGTTAGCCTCCGGCTGTAATTGTGATTCCGTTAATCAGCGCCATATGGATTCAAGGAATTCCTTCGGAAAGGATTCCGTCTCCAAAATGTCTGTCTTGAAAAATTCCGTTTCATCAGATTCTGACGAAACCGGCTTCACGCTGGCCGAGCTGCTGATTGTAGTTGCGATCATCGGCGTACTGGTTGCCATATCCATCCCAACCTTTACCGGACAACTGGAAAAATCCCGGCGTGCCGCCGATCTCGCAACCGCTCGGAATATTCGAGCGACATTGTCCGCTGCAGTCAATGACGGAACAATCGAATTCCGCAACAAGGAAACGACCATCGCACTTTTCGTATCCAAGAACAAGCAATCTTACAATTACGTAAATGGTGGATGCTACAACTACAACGGCTCCTCGGGCGGTATTCTAGTTAATGGCAGCAAATACAGCGGCTTTCAGGCTCTTTGGGATATTCTGGATCAATCCGGCAACCTGTCCGATGCCAAGGTCCACCAGACGAAATCCTCCATTGAATGGTACTGCATCACCTTGAACGGAGCCGGCCAATCCTACTATTACGAAGGTTCCGGGACAATGGATAATTTCCAAACGCTCTCTACCGCCACGAAATATGAATGGAGCGAGCTTGGCAAGTAAGCGGTTCTGCCAGTCCAGATTTATCACTCTGAATCGCACGTTCCGTCAATATTCTTGAGCATCTCATTTTCCTTCAAAACAAACCGCCCGTTTCCAACCATCACTGGCCGGAAGCGAGCGGTTTGTTATTCATTGCAAATTAATTTCTGACAGTGCAATTACCTTTTTTGTATCTGTTCAGCTGCTGTGCGTCTGAGATTTTTACAATAACAGATACCAATTTCCAAGTATAGTTCTCTAATCTTCCAGCTCCCGGATGACATCCTGTGCCACTTCACGTTTCGTGAGGGAATGATTCATTGCTTCCTGTTCCAGATAGCGGTGTGCCTCTTCTTCTGTCAGATGGCGTTTCTCGATCAGGAGGCACTTGGCTCTGGTGATCAATCCCATTTCGTCCAATCTGCGGCGGAGCTTTTCATTCTGCTCGTTCAGCGTGAATATTTTCAACCGCATGGCATCCATGATGCCGACTGCCTCCAGGAGGAGCTGTCCCTTCAGCGGCCGCGACAATACGAACACACCGCTTCCTCTTACCTTGTAGCTCACCTGATGATACAGATCTGCCTTCACTAACAGCAGAACCGCAATGTCCTTGCCTTCTGCAAAATCCCGCGCGGACTCCAGTCCGAATTCATCCGGCAGCGGAGTATTGATAATTACCAGTCCGATGTTCCCGTCAGCCAGCGTACGCCTGGCCTCCGTGATGGAGGACGCGTACAGCACCTGCTCGCAGGTTCCTTCTATGATTTTCCGGATTACCGTGTAGCTGTCCTGCCCTGATGTCACGATCAGAACACGGCTCCGCTTTGTACTCGAAGCCATATCGCCCTACGTCCTTTTCTTGTATCTGCTCTGTACCTGACGATTTCCGTGTGAATCTCCCGCTTTCAGACAGACTCACAATAGGAATTAACCGATGAGGGGCGCTAAATAGTCCCCTATCTTCATCGTCTCGCACAATACGCATCCAGCACCGATGTAGGAACGTGCTTTTGCACCAGCTCGCTTCCCTTAGCGCAGGAAATGGCTTCATCCAGATGGAGCGGGAGCTTCTCGAGCTTCGCCGTCAGATCCGGGTCGGCCTTGTACAGGTTGACATTCATCGGCAAATCCGGATGCATGGCACTCTTGATACCGTCCAGCCCGGCATAAATCACCATAGCAAAGGACAGATACGGATTTGCCGACGCATCAGGAGAACGCAGTTCGAAACGTTTCCGATCTGAATTCGTTGCCGGAATACGGATCAGCTGTGACCTATTCTGCTCCGACCAGCTCACATAATACGGTGCCTCCATCTGCCCGAGTCTCTCATAGGACTTCACAGTAGGATTCAGGAACAGAGAAATCTCTCGAATATGCTTCAGGACACCTGCCATGAACATATCGCACAGCTCTGCAGCGTTCTGGTTCTCTGCTCCCTTTATCGGATCCACCGAGATGTTGAAGTGCATGCCGCTGCCTGGCTGGTCGCGCAGAGGTTTTGCCGAAAAATCAGCGTACATGCCCGTTGTTTCTGCAAGGTTTCGTACAGCCCACTTCACCGTTGCGGTATTGTCCGCAGTGGTCAACGCGTCTCCGTAGTGGAAATCAATTTCATTCTGTCCGGGTCCCTGCTCGTGGTGAGAGGCCTCCGGCATGATTCCCATATCGAGCAGTGCAAAGCAGATATCTCTTCGCAGGTTCTCGCCCTTGTCGTCCGGTCCGACCGCCATATAGCCCGCATGATCAATCGGAATATCGGTCTTCTCACCTTTCTCGTTGCGCTCGAAGGCGTAGAACTCGAGCTCCGGTCCGAAGAACACCTTCACCCCGGCTTCCTTTGCTGCCTTCACAGCCTTCTTCAGAATGTAACGGGTATCCTTCTCGTAGGGGGTTCCATCCGGCTTGTAGATGTCACAGAACATTCTGCACACACCGCCGTCCAGTGGGCGCCACGGAACGATGGAAATTGTCGTCGGATCGGGACGCAGGAACAGATCGGAGCGCAGCTCCTCATCGAAGCCGGCGATGGCCGAGCCATCAAAGGAGATGCCCTCCGTAAAGGCACGGCGCAGCTCCTGCGGCATGATAGCGATATTCTTCTGCTCGCCGAATACATCAAAGAAAGCAAGACGAATGAATTTAACATTCTCTTCTTCGATGAAATCCAGTACTTCCTCGTAGGTCTGCATGTTGCTCATTCCCCTTTCTAGCCCAGCAAATCATTCCAAAACATTTCCGTAAATTCGGAGGAGGATTACCTTCCTGCCTTCTCTGCATACTCGCCTGCTGCCTTCACAAGGCCCCCGAACAGCGGATGCGCATGGTTCGGACGGGATTTAAACTCCGGATGCGCCTGTGTTGCAATGTAGTAGGGGTGATCCTTCAGCTCGATCATCTCCACGATATGGCCGTCCGGGCTGGTACCGGAAAGGCTCATTCCCTTTTCTTCATAAATAGCGCGGTACTCGTTGTTCACCTCATAGCGATGGCGGTGACGCTCCTGGATTTCCTTTGCTCCGTAGAGACGGCTTGCCATGCTGCCTTCCTTGAGAATACAAGGGTAAGCGCCAAGTCTCATTGTTCCGCCGAGATTGGTAACATCCTTCTGCTCCGGCATAAGGTCGATGACAGGATGTGTCGTATCCGGCGCAAGCTCCGAGCTGTTGGCATCGGTATAGCCGATCACATTCCGTGCAAATTCAATCATCGCCATCTGCATGCCAAGGCAAATGCCGAGATAAGGAATCTTGTTCACACGTGCATACTCTGCCGCCTGAATCATTCCCTCGGTGCCGCGGTTACCAAAACCACCCGGAATGATCATGCCATCAATTCCGGAGAGCATGGCATCGGCTCCCTGTTTTTCCAGCTCCTCGGAGTCCACCCAGCGGATGCTGACCTCCGTGAAATTCTCGATGCCGCCGTGATGCAAGGCCTCCACAACGGAAAGGTAGGCATCATGCAGCTGCGTGTACTTGCCGACAAGGGCGATCTCCACCTTCTTCTTCGGATTCTGCAGGCGGTTCACCAGTTCCTTCCATTCGGTGAGATCCGGCTCCGGGCAAGGCAGATCCAGGCAGTCACAGACAGCCTGAGCAAGGTGCTCCTTCTCCATCATCAGCGGCACCTCATAGATGCTGCTCGCATTCAGGTTCTGGAGAACATGACTGCCCGGAACGTTGCAGAACAGTGCGATCTTATCCTTCAGATACTGCGGCATCTCCATTTCGGAGCGGCAGACAATGACATCCGAACGGATTCCCATCTGCTGCAGCGACTTCACGCTCATCTGAGTCGGCTTTGTCTTCATCTCTGCAGAACCATACAGGTACGGCACCAGTGTCACATGGATCATGCAGGTGTTGTTCAGTCCCTGCTCCTGCTGGAACTGACGAATGGCTTCGAAAAAGGCCTGCGACTCGATATCTCCAACGGTTCCGCCCACCTCAATGATGGCAACCGTAACGTCCTCCGGGCGAATCTCGCCTGCCTTGGCTGTGCCCTCTGCCTTAGAATCTGCTGCCTTAGCATAGAAGCGAGACTTGATCTCATTCGTGATGTGCGGAATCACCTGTACGGTGCCTCCGCCGTAATCACCATGGCGTTCCTTATTCAGTACTGACCAATACACCTTGCCCGAGGTCACGTTCGAATTATGATTCAGGCTCTCGTCAATGAAACGCTCATAATGTCCCAGATCGAGATCCGTCTCCGTTCCGTCATCCGTAACGAACACCTCACCATGCTGGATCGGGTTCATGGTTCCGGGATCCACGTTGAGATAGGGATCAAACTTCTGCATGGTGACATGGTATCCGCGTGCCTTTAACAGTCGACCAAGAGAAGCTGCCGTGATTCCTTTTCCAAGTCCGGAAACCACGCCTCCGCTGACAAATACATACTTAATCATATTCTCCTCCTTTTATATAAAAGGGGTGACAATGCCCCCTGAAACGTCTTTCTCGTTTCAGCGACGCCATTGCCACCCTTTCAACATCCAGATGTACCTCTTTTTCGTATCCTCGTCCGCTTTGTTCCAGGATCGTTCTACCGCACGCCGATTATGTAAGAACCGGGCATCCATCCGGCACCCGCTATGCTCTTTGTGCCAAACCGTCTGAAATCAAAAACACCTGTAACTATTCAGAGCCCATTCGCAAAATCGCTGCTACGCAGCTTTCCTTTTGCT
>CAYLUU010000049.1:0-17033 GCA_964386925.1 uncultured Sarcina sp.
TACGGGTCAGCCCGCTGCTCAATCCATGGTGTATAGTTCTCTTCCTGCATGTTCATGTTGTTTCCCCTCGCTGCGCACGATGTGCGCCATCTTCCCTTGCTCCGTGTTACCACACAGATATCGTTCTATCGGCCTCCGCTTCTGACTGGTATCTGCGCGGTGCTTTTCCTTGCATCTGATTTGTATCGTATCATTCCTGCGCCGTCAGTTTCAACCGGGCATGTGCTTGACAGCAAAGAGTATACTGTAGGCAAGCAAAGTTTAGTTCACGTTAAACGAAAACGCCAGGAGGTGCGACTCCTGGCGTTTTCTATTCCGTTTGGTCGAGGTGGCTTATTCCTCAGGCTGGTTGCCTACTCATCTCCGTCCAACCATTTGTAATATATCTGTTCAGCACCCGACGATTTCAACATGAATCGGCCGCTTGCGGACGGATTCATGATTGAAATTGTCAGGTGGCCAAGGGGCGTAGCCCCTCTGGCCAGCCACATCGAGGTTTTCCGCAGGAAAATCGAGATGCGGCTGCTGAATAGATACTTGCAAATATAGTATGAAACTACACCTGCCATAACGGAAAGAGAAAAAGATTACAGGCTGTCTGCGATGTCGATGTTCACGCCTTCCAGGCCAACCCATGCGCCGTCCTGTGCCTCAGCAGCTTCCGGGTGTGCGATGAGCCACTTGTTGGTCATGCGCAGGAGCTTGTCCTCTCCGCTCTTTCCCTCAGTCTCGCAAGTGCCAACGTTCGTTCCCTGCGGAAGAGCAACCAGCACCTTGAAGCCCTTTGCCGGGTCTACATGACAGGGTGCATAGTGCAGAGAGGTTGCATATACCTCAACGAGAACGCCTGCCGGTACCTTGAAGGCCTTGATGGTGTCGGTATCCAGCTTCCAGTCAGCGGTAATGTCGCACTCTCTGCCCAGCAGGAGGATAAAGTCCTCGGTGCCCAGATTGAACTCACTGCTGCGGTGATACTCTACACAGTTGAGCTTCGTGTTGTGGCCATTGCACCAGCCGAACTGTGCCGGAATGCCGCCGAACAGAGTCGGAGCCAGAGCCTTGGCTGCCTCAAGGCTCTGCAGTGCAGGATCCTCTGCCACATAATCGGTTGCCTCCGGAAGGGGCGTATGTGCCTCCAGAGCATCCACGATCGGCTGTACATCTACACCGGTTACTACCTTGCCATATTCTGCGAATTCGGGATCTGTTACCTGATAAATCTTCATCTGCATCCTCCTTAGGCCGTTCCGGCCAACCCTTCTGTTAATAAATCCGTTCATTGCCGCAGCCATTCCGGCCCCTTCACAAACGCCCCCAATACACCTGTACCGGCAGTGCTCTGTCCGGAATTACCGCTGCGTTCATACATGATTAAATCCTACCACGAACTCCCGCCTTCCACCACGCAGAACATGCGAAATCTTATTCAACTTATGCCGTTGCTGTTGCAGTACACTCGGCAAACAGCGCGGACATCTCCACTGGCCGCGCCGTCCGGTGTCTGTAACGCTCTTTTCCTTTTGCAATCCGCGGTTACGCTTCGGTTACGGACAGTCCGGTATGATACGTACATAACAAAACAACACAGCACCTCAAAACAGAGGAGAAAGGAGTGAAACCAATGGATACATATTTCGGAATCATGGTCGCATCAATTGTCCAGTACGAGATCTAATATGAATCAAAAGCCCGGCGCTAATCAAACATCCGATTAGCGTCGGGCTTTTTTTATTGTTCTATTTCTTCATTATTCTGATTTGTTACCAAACCCGATAATTTCCGCTCAGTGCCAGGAAGGCAAAGAAATACAGGCAGTTGTCATAATACCTGCGGTCTCCCTTCCGCAGTGGCTCCTGCCAGAGCCGCTCTGCCCAGTCCAGTGCCCGTTTCCGATCTTCCTCGGATGCCGTCTCATCGTACAGAACCGCCAGCGATCCCTGTGCCGTAGCTGCCAGCATCCCCACCGGATGCAGTGCCTTCTCATGCAGGCAGGTCCCATCCACCAGATAGATCTGATACGGATCCTCCTGTGCATCCAGAAACGCCTGAAGCCTTGCCGGCGCCTTCTCCTGTCCCTTTTTCACCGCATTCCAGCTCATGTCCAAGCCGATATTGGCCGCCGTCCGGTACGCATCGCTGTAGAACCAATCATGTCGATCCGTCCGTCCCGGCAGCGGCCGGCTCATCGGCCTTCCATCGAATTCCGCATATTCCGCATTCATCCCCGTCACAGGGTGCATGCAAACAGCCAGATACTCCCGACTGACCACCGCTGCCTCCCGGTAGAACTCTCGATCCTCCTCGTCCGCCCACTCTGCGAACAGCTCATAGAAATGCGGCAGATGGTAAGACGGGTCTGTAAAATCACTCCCCGGCACGAAGAGAATCTGTTTATTCTCCAGATTCCACATGGTCGTTCCCGGCCTGCCGTTCTGTCCCTTTCGAATGCACGCCTTCAGAATCTTTCTGGCGCAGGCAGCATAGTCGTAAATTCCCTCGCCGTCTCCCCACCGATGGGACGCGAACAGCAGTGCCATGGCGAAGAACTCCTCTCCGTCCGGTGCCGGCCCGTTGGAATTCCGGCTGCCGTCCGTTCCGCAGGACCAGGCAAAATACCCTTCATTCTCGCCATCCTCCATCCACATGTAGGTGCAGGCCCACTTCCAGATTCGATCGAATTCTTCCTTATGATTCGTCTGCACACAGAGCATCATGCCATAGGACATGCCCTCCGTCCGCGCGTCGTGATTACCGGTATCCTCCAGATACCCCATGTCTTCCCCGACTGGATGATAGATTCGTTCCTCCTCCGGGCCATAGAAGAAGGTCTGCCAGATCTGTTCCAGCCGATCACTGATCTCTTCTTCGCTGTGGCCAAGTTCACGAAATACATTCAGATATGTTGGTGCTGCGGTCATTATTTATCCTCTCTTCCTATGATGCCAGTGTCAGAAGGTTCAAAACTCCGATGAGATCATGCTCTCGTGAGGAATTTTGTTCCAATGTTTCATATTAAAAGGACAAATGATCGTCTCATGTCCCGATCATTTGTCCCCCACGTTTCGTATCTCACCAGGAGTGCTTACTCCTTTACCCCTCCAATGGTCAGTCCTGTCACAAAATATCTCTGTAGGAACGGGTACAGGCATACAATCGGCAACATCGTTGCAATCGTTGCCGCTGCGCGTACTGAAACCGGTGTTACGGCGCTGCTCGAAGCCGTTGCCGATGCATTGGCTGCGCTGCCGCTTTGCTGCATAACTGAGGAGAGCAGCTTCATTAATTCATACTGCAGCGTAGTGTACTCTGTCTTCATACGATTGTACAGCATCGCATCAAACCAGGAATTCCACTGGTACACTGCTACGAACAGGGCAACTGTCGCATATACCGGCTTACACAGCGGAGAAATAATCTTGATGAACACCGTCCAGTATCCTGCACCGTCCAGCTGTGCCGACTCTTCCAGGGAATCCGGCAGTCCCAGCATATAGGTACGCATGACCAGCATATTCCATGCACTGATCATTCCGGGGATAACATAAACCCAGAAGGTTCCTGTCAGATGCAGATTCTTGTACAGCAGGAAAACCGGAATCATTCCGCCGTTTACATACATCGTGATAACCCAGAACAGTGAGAGCTGTGCCTTGAACAGGAATCTCTTGCGGCTCACGATAAAGGCCAACAGCGCATTCGTGAACAGCGACAGAAGAGTGCCGATTACCGTTCTCAAAACTGTGATGTAGGCTCCTGTCAGCATATTCTGCTTGCCCAGAACTGTCTTATAATTCTGCAGCGTGAACTTGCGCGGAATCAAATGGATTCCGCCGCGCACCGCATCCACACCGTCGTTGAAGGAAATCGCCAGAGTATTGAGCACCGGATACAATGTGATAACCACAAAGGCGACCATGAAAATCGTATTGCAGATGGTAAAGATCTTGTCCTCCAGAGAGGTTTTCTTCTTCATTTTCATTCTCATCACCCCCTAGAACAGTCTCTCTTCACCGGCTCTCTTGGCGATGCCGTTGGCGATCATAATCAGCGCAATGCTGACAGCACTCTTGAAAATACCTGCTGCCGTACCAAGAGAATAATCATTCTGGCTGATTCCCCAGGTCAGAACGTAGATATCAATGGTATCGGAAACACTCTTGATCAGGCCGTTTCCTAAGAGATACTGCACCTCGAAGCCTGCATTCAGCACATTTCCTACGTTCATCAAAAGGAGAATCATGATCGTGGACTTAATGCCCGGCAGGGTGATGTATCGTATTTTGGCCCATCGTCCTGCACCATCAATTGAGGCCGCTTCGTACAGGCAAGGGTCAATGGATGTAATTGTTGCCAGATAAATGATGGCATTCCAGCCGGTTTCCTTCCAAACATTTGCAAACGCGACAATCGGCCAGAAATACGACGGATTAGCAAAGAAATTGATCGGCGAATCGATGATATGCAGATTCACCAGAACCTCGTTGATGACGCCCGAGGTCGACATCGCATCATGCAAGATACCTGTTACGATGATCCATGACAAAAAGTGCGGCAGATAGGAAATGGTCTGTACCAGCTTCTTGCCGGTTTTGCAGCGGACCTCATTCAGCAGGATGGCGAACACAATTGCCATAACGAAGGTTGTCACCAGATTCAGGACACCCATTCCCAACGTGTTCCGGATTACTCGAAGGAACGTATCATCCGAGAACAGGAATTTGAACTTATCCAGGCCCACAAACTTGGATCCCAGGAGACCGTTTTTGGGCTTGTAGTTCTGGAAGGCCATGATCCAGCCGCCCAGAGGCAAATAATAGAAAATAAATCCGTACACCACATATGCAGCCGCACAGATCAGGAGAAAGCGCTGACGCTTGATCTCCTTCCAGGTAATCTTTACGGGCGGCTGGTTGTTCTGTTTGTTCTTTGCTCGAGCCATGCTCCCCACCATTACGGCGGCCCTTCCGTTGCCGAAAAGGCCGCCGCTCCCTTGCTCTGTGTATCTGCCCGGCAGCTCCCTTCATCAGGGTCCCCACTATCGAGATCACCCTCGGATAATTGAGATAGAGCCAATCAGATACGTTTTCTCAAATCTACTGTCTTAATTCTCAGAGGAAGCTACGATCTCATCAAAAGCTTCCTGCATTTCTGCAATGAAGTCTTCCGGATGAACTGCCTCGTACTTCTCCATGTACTCATCCCATGTGCTGTCAAAATCAGAGCTCATAACAACCTTGGGCAGCCACTCGTGCTTAACCTCTCCCATCTTGGTCCAGGCAACACCGCCTGCCGTATCGGTTGTCATATTGTTTGAAACAGAGTACATCGGGAACCAGGGGCCGGTCTCCTTCTCAACGGAGCCGATCATCTCAACATAATTGTCTACGCCGTATGCGTCAAAGCACTTTACCAGAGGCTCTGCCAGACCATTCTGGAACTCACTGGTCTGATATGCCGGCTGCATCGCATTGATGCCGTCTCTGCTGGTGCCGAGCCACTGCGGAAAATAGGAATACTCGCAGAAGTGAGATGCCTGATATGCAGTATCCGCTGCCTGCAGACGCTGCTCATCCGTTCTGTAGTACAGTCCATCCTCGTCTACTTCATAGTCAACGCCCTCAACACCCCAGAAGCGAAGATCATGAATTTCCTGGCCCAGCAGGTCATTCATGAAGCGGAATGCTGCGTCCACATCCTCACAGCTGGTGGTTACCGCAATACCGTTGGAAACGTTCATGGTGTCACCGTAGGTGTGCCACATCTGATCCATTCCCTCGTCGATGGTCAGACCCAGCGGAACATAATTGCAGCCCAGCTCATCCAGTCCCTGCTGCTTGAATACATCGTTCACCGTGTAGGCGAAATCCCACCACTGGTCGCACATACCCAGAACGGCGCCGGTAGAAAGCTTTGCGATGTACTCGTCATAGGTCTGCGTTGCGAACTCAGAGTCGATCACGCCCTTGTTGTACTCCTCGTTCAGCTTGGTGAAGTAACGCTTGGTAGTCTCCGTAGTGTTGTAATCGACAATCTTCATATTGTCAGTATCAACAATAACTGAGCCGTCGTTCGGATATCCATCCAGGAACTGTCCCGCATTCTCGATGCAGAAATATCTCCAATCCTCGCAGAGCATAGTGTACGGAATGTTCGTGGTTCCGTCTTCCATGGTCGGGTTTGCTGCCGCGTAATCCTCCAGGAGCTGGAAGTAGTCATCCAGCGTCTTAATTTCCGGATAGCCAGCCCACTCCAGCACTCTTACCTGTACCCAGAATGCCTCATCATTATGCGTTGTGGTCTTGTCCTCACCATAGGAATTCTGGAACACGTTTGCCCAATAGATGTGTCCATCCTCCTGGCGGAAGCGATCCCATTCCTCATCGGAATACATTTCCTTGATATTGGGATACTTTTCGATGTAATCATCCCAGGCCACCAGTGCATCGGCATCATACAGTGCCATCATGGCATCACCGCCGTTGATGAAATCCGGATACTCGCCGCCGGCAATAATGGTGCCAATCGCCTCTGCATCGGTCTGGCCGGTCAGCCAGGTCTCCTTCACGCGTACGCCGGTCTTTTTAGCAATGATTTCCTGAATTTCATTGCCGTCATCAATTTCTGACCCCGGCATTGCTGTGAACATCGTCATGTCGATGATCTCGTCATCGGCATACTCGGTTTTCTCAGCATCCGCAGTCTCTGCAGAACCGCTTCCGGAAGCGGTATCCTCCGATGCTGTCGTGTCACTGCCGCCTGAAGAACCGCACCCTGCAAGAGCGGTTGCCGCCATGGCGGTACACATAAGAAGAGCAATAAGCTTTTTCTGTTTCATAAAAACCTCCCTCCGTTTTGTGAAACGTTTGATGCTGATATTCTAATGCGCTGACGTCGATCCCTTCTCCCGGGAAACTCTACAAAAAACCGGGAGAAACTCTACTCCTTCCTCAGAGTTTCTCCCGGTTTTCTTCGGTTCATCTGTTGTATCTGTTTTCCTGCCCCAGTACAGCGTTTGCAAAATAACTAGCCAGATAACGCAGAATGATTTTCGGAGAGTGCGCATCAAAAAACGTAGGCGTAGCGGGCTACGCTGAGGATTTTTGTTGCGGGCTATCCGGAAATCAGGCAAGTTAATATGGCTAGTTATTTAAAAATCGCTGTACTAGTTCTCTATGCCCATCTCCCAACACAGCTGCTCGCCATCCGCCGCGAGATTTTACACCATTCCGCCCTGGTTCTTGCGATATTTGCTGGGTGTACAGCCCTTCTGTTCAATGAATCTGCTGATAAAATAATCGGTATCGTGATATCCGACATCATCCGCGATCTGCCCGATTTTCTTGTCCGTCCGGAGCAGCTGGCTGGCCGCTTCCTCAATCCGGTAAGCCGTCAGGTAATCCTTGAAGGACTGACCGTATTTTTTGCGAAAGAGCTGTCCCAGATAGGAGCTGTTGATGTAATACTTCTTACTCAGATCTCGCAGCGTCAGGTTCTCTGCATAATGCTCGCGGACCTCCTTCTCCACCTCAGCGAGCACGCCCCGGGATGCACTTCCTCGCAGCTGCACCAAATATTCTGCATATTCACACGCAAACTTGCGCAAATGCTCACTGCTGCCGCGAGCCAGCCCGCTCTCGAATACTCGATCACTAAGGAAGCTCATGACCTCTTCCTGATCCACACTTTCGTCCTGTTCCGTCGCCAGATGAATCAGCTGGAACAGCAGATAATTGATATTCATAGACGTGATATCCGCATCACGTTCCTGCCCCTCCATCTCCTGATACAGCGCATCCACCCCGTTTCGGATCTGCACCACGTCGTTTTGCTCAATCCAGTGAATCAGCTCATCCAGCTGCGGTTTGTAGAGCACAATCTTATTCGCACTCGTCTGAATTTCTTCTTCATAATAATGAACGTTTTTCTCCAGACGAAAGCTGCGCAGGGATCGCAGCGCGCATGCAGAGGAATAAGACTTTGAAATCTTTGCCAGTCCCTCCACCTGCTTTCCCACGAGCAGTACAACCTGAAATGGCAGTTTCCCATTGAGGTGCTGTGCCAGAGCTTCCAGAAAGCCGTCCTCCTTCTGTCCGCAGCTCCAGGCCATATCATCGCGATACAGAAAGCCGACTTCATAATCCTCCAGTTCCTGTTCCTCGCGAACCAGATATCTTGCTCCCTTTCCCAGAAATTCCTCTGCACAGGTCAGAATTGCTTCGCGGATTTCCTGTCTTTCCGCCGTTGAGAGCTCCTCCACACTGGATATATCATCCAGACTGATCAGGATATAGCGCCCCGGCCGGTCAATCGGCCCAAGCTGCTCCTGCGCAAATGCGAGCTGCTCCTCATTCTGCCGTCCTAGCAGAAGATCATGAATGCATTGTCGAAGATAACTCTCGCGAACCTTTTTCTCTTTTTCCCTTTCCTGCACAGTCCTTGTCTGCTCCCGTTGAATCGTTCGGAGCCGTTCCAACAGAGTCTCCTCCTTGATCGGCTTCAGCAAATAATCCAGACAGGCGCAGCGAAGAGCCTTCTGCGCATATGCAAAATCATCGTAACCGCTCAGAAAGATAAATCCTGCCTCTGACAGATTCTCCGCGCGCACTTTCTCCAGCAGTTCCAGCCCCGACATCTCCGGCATCTTGATGTCCGTGATCACCAGATCCACCGAATTTTCTTGCAGATACTCCAGTGCCTCCCGGCCATTGGACGCCATTTTTACAATTTCGAAGCCTTCCTCTTTCCAGTCAACCAAGACCGACAATCCCTGTAAAATAAACGGCTCGTCATCCACCAGCATGACCTTCATTCTTGTTCCCCCCTCAAATACTGTTCCAGCTTCTGCCCAACTCCGCAAATCCTACGCTCTTCTTTGAAACAGTAAATAGCTTCACACTTTTTTTCCGAGTTTTTCCAACGGAATCCGCAGCACCAGGAACGTCCCAACCCCCTTCTCGCTCTCCAGCTCGTACCGCACCCGGTTATCCGTATACATCTTCAAGCGTAGGCTGGCGTTCACCATGCCAACGTGATCCTTCTGCTGCAGCATCTCAATGCTGGCCTGCTCCATCTCACAAGTCAGTTTCTCCAGCTCCGGTTCATCCAGACCGATTCCGGTATCCTCAATTTCAATGACCAGATCATCCGCCTTTTCATACACCCGTACGTAAATCCAGCAGGCAGTAGACTTTTTTTCCACTCCATGCACACAGGCATTCTCCACAAAGGTCATCAGCGTAAGGCTCGGAATTCGATAATCACGGCAACTCTCTTCCGCCGTAATTTCATAAGATAGCCGATCTCCAAAGCGATATTTCTGCAGCTGCAGATAATTTCTGATTAGCTCCAGTTCCTTGCTCAGAAGTGTCGTGTCCTTGGACCAGTCTACATTCTGGCGTTCCAGCAAGGCCAGCCGCTCTACCATCTCAGCGGTCTCGTTCTCTCCTTTCAGAATGCTGTGCATTCGTATACTCTCCAGCACATTAAACAGGAAGTGCGGATTGATCTGGCTGCGCAGCGCCAAAAGCTCTGCCTTTTGTCTCGCAATTTCCGTATTCTGCTGCTCCAGCCGATCCTTATATACCGTTTGAATCAGTTCCCGCAATCGACGTACCATGCGGTTATAGTTTCGCATCAGATCTGCAATTTCGTCCTGTCCTTCAATTCGGGTCAGCTCTGTCAGTTCCTCCCCTTCCATATGATCGAAGGCTGCACTCAATGTGCGCAGTCTCTGTGTAAACGATACGTTCAAAAGACTCATCAGAGCCAACGGGAGCAAAATATTGATAAGCACCAAGCATGCCAACAGTGGCAAATGCTGATACATATCACTCCAAAACCCTTCTGACGATTCCAGAATCAGAACACGGAACTCATCGCCGCACATCGTAAACGTCTGCTCCAATGCAATCTGTTCATTTCCCGTCAACTGGTCATAATTGATTCTCTGTTCTGAGTGACCTGCATTGGAGAACAAAATGGTATCTCCCTGGCAGATGTAGATCGGAACCTCATAATTCATCTTGCCAAAGCGCTGCACCAGCTCGCTGTAATCCAGATCCACCCGAATCAGCTTTTCTTCCGACAGGTACCGATAATAGTTCAGTCGGCGGATCAGGCAGATCTTCCGATAGCCGAACATGCTGGTTCTCTGATCCTGATAGTAAAAGCAAAGCTTCATGTCCTTGCCTGACTCTTCCAGCTGCTGATAAGGTGCAGTCGTTCTGAGGCTCTCCGTCCGCCCGAATTGCCCACCGTTGAGAATGCCTTCATTGTCGCCGAAAAGTACCACGCTAAGGCCGTCCCCTTCGAAGCTCAGATTGTAAAACGGCGTATTGTAATATTCCCGGCTGCGTTCATAGAAATCCAGAGGTGTTGCAAACGGATATTCCAGAAACTCATTGATCTTTCGATTAATATAGAAGCTCCGGCTGACATTCACAGCCTCCTCGAAAATATAATTCAGCTCTGCCTGCACGCCGCTCGCGATGCTCTCCATCTCCGCCTGCTTCTGCCTCTCCTCATTGTGATACACCGTGTACAGGATCACACCATCCGTAGCGAACATCGGCAGCAACACGCAGAACACGAACAGAATGATTAGCTTCTTGCGTATTTTAAAATTATTGATCAGGCCAACCAGCCCGTTCCAGATCCTCTTCATCTTCCCCCTCACCGACCGCTGCTCCTCCACCGACCTCCTGCTGCAGTTTTCCCCCGCTGCAATAGCAGAAACGATGACGAATACAATCCCGCGCCAAAGGCTGCCACAGAAATCCAGTTAAAATTGGTGTAATTGTTTAGTACCTTAAGGCAGCCTTCGCATAAATGTCTGCTCCGAGAATAACACTCCCCCATGTGAAACCGCAATCTCTGCCGCCTTTTACCCAACTCTCTCCATTTGTCACCTGCTTCTGCCCAAAGATTTACAAAATCTGGCACCTTTCTGTGCTATCATGTCCAGTATGAATACTAAAAATGACCAACAGCCAACAATTAATCCAACCAATCCTACAACCAACGCAACTGGAAGCTTCACAATGCCGGCCTCCTCAGCTGCCAACCTGTCCGGGAACAAATCCAGCAGATGGTATCAGCTCGACAACGCTGCCATCATCGTTCCCTGCTCCGCCCACGGCTTCGACACACGTGTGTTCCGCCTGGTCTGCGAGCTGACAGAGCCTGTGCAGCCGGCATTCCTCCAGCAGGCGCTGGACGAAACCGTCGTCGAGTTCCCGCACTTCAACAGTGCCCTGCGCAAGGGCCTGTTCTGGTATTACCTCGACGGACTCGATGAGACCGCCACGGTAACGGAAGACAACCAGCCGGCGCTCGCGCCGCTGTATTTTCCGGGGCTTAAGAATCTCCTCTACCGCGTAACCTACCACGGCAATCGCATCAATCTGGAGATGTTCCACGTTCTGGCCGACGGAACCGGTGCCTTCGTCTTCTTCCGCAAGATGATCACGCGCTATCTCTCGCTCGTGCACCACGTGGATGTTACGGACGCAGCCTCCGACAGCTCCTCCTCCACAGAGAAAACAACGGATGCCTTCGCCCATTATTATCAGAAGATGAAGAGCTCCCAGCTCCGGCAGATGACCAGCACCAAGGCCTATCAGTTCCGCGGTGAGATGGACGCCAACCAGCGCAATCATCTGGTAGAGGGCATCATTTCCGCCAAGGCCTTTGTGGATCTGGCGCATCAGAACCACACCACGGTCGGTGTGCTCCTGACCTCGATCTACATCGCTGCCGTCATTGACGGCATGACCGTGCGGGACCGCAAGCGCCCCGTCGTCATCAGTGTGCCCGTGAACCTGCGGCAGTTCTTCCCGTCGGATACCGCCCGGAACTTCTTCGGTGTCATCAACATTTCTTATGATGCCCGCGAGTTCGACGGTTCCCTGGACAGCATCATCGAGAAGGTTCGCGAGAGCTTCGGCGATCAGCTGACGCCGGAGAGCGTTGCCGCCACCATGAACTCTTATACGAAACTCATCGGCAACTATGCCGTGAAGGTCATTCCGCTGTTCCT
Source organism: uncultured Sarcina sp. (assembly GCA_964386925.1). Classification (GTDB taxonomy): domain Bacteria; phylum Bacillota; class Clostridia; order Lachnospirales; family Lachnospiraceae; genus CAG-791. Next base: position 12,038 of record CAYLUU010000049.1, read on the forward strand.
GAAGGAGCCGGGGCTGACGTATTTCCTCTCCATGGCGCACAGCGGCGTCACGGCCACTATGTCGAATCTCGAGAAGATTCGCATGGCTCCGGAGATCGAGGATTATATCGACCACTTTGCTGCTTTCATGACGGCACCGGCCACGCAGGTCACCATTGCCACCTATAAGGATAAGCTCTGCATCGGCTCGGTCGGCGGCTACGTCAACCACGACACGATGCTGCGCTTCTACCGCAGGCTTACCGCGCTGGGGCTGTCGGTTGAGCTGTCCACGAACGACTACGACGCAGTTCAGGGGAACTGATTACACACAGCATCCTTTTTGCCCCCACATCTCAATCATGAATCCGTCTGTAAGCAGCCGATTCATGTTGAAATCGGCAGGGGGCAAAACAGATAAACAGAAAGGAATTCCATGCAATCCTGTCCGAAATGTAAAATAACGATTCGCGGCCACAAGGCCTGCTGCCCGCTGTGTCAGGGCAAGCTCAAGGGAGAGCCGGAGGGCGATCCGTTCCCGGTTATTCCGCAGCCGAAGGTCAGCAGCATCTCCTTCGTGCGAATCTGTACCTTCATCCTCGTAGCACTGCTACTGGTCATGCGTCTGGTGCGGTATCTGGCCGGACCTCTGGCCTGGACCACCATTCTGTCCCTCGCCGGCATCCTCGCCTGGGCAGACCTCATCGTTATCTCATGGTTCCGCAATAATGTGATGAAAACCGTTGTGGTGCAGCTGTACCTGATGATCCTCATTACGGTTATTCTGGATGCCAGAACCGGTATGCACGGCTGGTCCGTTGCCTGGGTTCTGCCCGTGACCTTCGTAGCCATGGCAGTTGCCACCACGATCATCGGCGGCGTCATGCACATGCCGCTCGAGAGCTATGTCATGTACCTGTTCTGGAATGTCCTGCTCTCGCTCCTGCAGGTGATCGCTCTGATCAACGGAACGAATCCGTTCCCGATTCCTGCAGTCATCAGCATGCTGCTCCTCATTCTGCTGGGTGCGGCGGTCGTTATTTTCCGCCTCGATGACCTCAAACACGCTGCAAACAAGTGGTTCAACCTGTAATCAGATACCAATTGAGATAGAAGGTTTCACCTTATGAGTAATCTCCACGAAACGGTCCGGCAGCACGCCGGGAAGCTGGCCGCCAATCTCGGCGGCCTGGCGGAGTACTCCATCGGCACCATCATCGAGCACCGGCAGGAACCGCCGGTGCTGCCGCCGATTCCTGCCGATGTGACTTCTCCTGCATCCCATGTATCCGGCACCTCCAACGAATCCGATCATTCTGATAAATCCAATCGTAAACAAAATCAAGCCGACCAGTCTGATCTGTCTCTTTCAGGAAGTACTATCCCGCAGCCTCTGACCTGGTATCAGATTCCTCTGGCCGGTGGTCTCTCCGGAGATGGTTCTGAATACCATTGTTACCTGAAGCGCGGAACGACAGAGCATCTCGTGATCTTCCTGTCCGGCGGCGGCGTTGCCTGGAATGAATTCACCGCGGCGCGCCCGGTAACCGGTTCACGGGTAGCTGCCGGAGCTCCTAATTATTACTGGAATAATCTGCGTCCTTTCACGCAGATTATGAACATCAATGTCGGTATCACCGAGGCTGATTCTGCAAGGAATCCTTTCCGGGACTGGAATTTCCTGATCATCCCGTATACTACAGGTGACTTCCATGTCGGTAATCGTGATGTTCCCTATGTGGATGAAGACGGAAATCCGCAGATTCTGCACTGCCACGGCGCTGCGAATGTACGGGCAGCACTGGCTGTATGCAAGGCGTATTTTCCGGATCCGGACCAGCTGCTCATTGCCGGTGACTCTGCAGGTGCCTTTGCCGTGCCTGCGGTATCCGGGCAGATTGCCGACGAATGGTACCCGGAGGTATCGGACATTACACTGTTCTCCGACAGTGCGCTCCTCCCGAATCAGAACTGGCAGGACATCGCACGAGATTTCTGGGGAGCGGATCCGTCCGTCTGGGAGCCCCTGGTGACAGGGAACATCACCTGTGACTGGTATCAGCAGCTCCTGCAGTCCCATCCGGGCCGCTTCCGTGTGCTGTATGCCACCTCCACGCATGATTACCTGCTGTCGGCCTTCTACAATGACATGACGCACAAGGTCTACAAGACCACAACCGGTGTTCGCAGTGCCTATTATCGCCAGACCAGGAACATGGTGCGGCGGCTGAAAGAGCTGGAGCCGAATACGGCCGTCTATATTAACAACTGGGTGAATCCGCTGATGTCCAAGGCACAGATGGGCACCATCCACACTGCCGTCCGGCAGCCGTATTTCTACGTGCCGGGGCCCGGCGATGTCACAATGGCATCCTGGCTGGCGGATGCAGTAGCTGGGAAACTGTACGACGTCGGAGCCGAGCTGCTGCTCCCGAAGGCAAGGTCGTAATTCTTTTATGCTGGCGAATCACGTGAAAATTGTATGGTATTAACCAGATATATTTTGGCAATGGCATTTTTTACCAAAGTCGATCGTCAATCTCTGTGAATTATTCGGAGCCGCCGGAAGTGCCGGATGTTGTATAATCCCACTTCGAGAGTTCATACATCTGGATAATTATTCTGAAGGGGAGATTGGCATGGAATCGATTGCACAGCTGCACAGGAATGAATATCGTTTGAACGAGAATTATTATTTTGACGTGATCCACGATTTTCCTTCTCACAGCTATGACTGCTGGCTTCATTGCCGCACGGACAATCGCTGCATGTACCTGACCACTGTACAGGATTCCATGAGTTCTAAGCGCATTCTCGAGCTTCTGCGCCGGAAGGCTCCGCAGCTGTTGGCTCAGATGCAGCAGGTATCTGCGTAAGTCAGAGTTGCCATCTTACATAGTGATCATTCAGACAGTCTCGCCTTTTGGGCGGGGCTGTTTCTGCGTGATGGACACGAGCAAGATACGTAGAAGTATGCGGTGGGCGATTTTTGAGTAAGCAGTTTGATTCTCATGCAAGAACCAGCTTCGCCTGCCCGACGGGAGCGCAACCTGTTTGAGTCCAAGACGCGGTTCTTCCGAAGGAAGGACCGTGGACGGAGACACTTCAGAACGCTAGATAGCGTTCTGAGGTGTCCCGAGTGAAGGACCGAAGTTCTTCACTCGAAGCATCAGAGAAATTGCCTACGCAATTTCTCTTTGCCGTTTTGCGCGGATCGGGCGTTTGGCGAAGAAGGTTCGAGCATAGAGAATCACTGCGAACTCAACATGAGCCAGCGCAACTTCTGCGCATCTTGCTGACGACAACCGCGCACACAACTTCCCGGTTGCCAAAACGTGCCCGGAGTGGTACAAATGAACGGTATTGTATACAATTATTCAATCAATTCCTGTGCTGTTTCAACTCTGGCTGGGTTGCGGAGTATTTTGCATTCCGTCAGTTCAGATGCGGTACGGATCGAGGGAGGAAGACGCGCATGAAAGCTTACGCAGAGATGTCGAAGGAAGAGCTCCTGAAGGAGAAGGAATCGTTAGAGCGCCAGTTCAAGGATGTAGAAGCCAAGGGACTGGATCTGAACATGGCCAGAGGTAAGCCGTCCAAGGCACAGCTGGACCTGTCTGATGGGCTGATGGATGTGCTGAATTCCGACAGCTATTTTAACGATGAGACGGGTACCGATACCCGCAACTACGGCGTCAGCGAGGGCATTCCGGAGGCTAAGCGTCTGATGGGCGAGATGTCTGAGGTGGATCCTGACGACATGATCATTTTCGGCAACTCTTCCCTGAATATCATGTTCGATACGGTTTCCCGTTCCTACTCTCACGGCGTCTGCGGCAATACGCCCTGGTGCAAGCTTGACAACTGGAAGTTCCTCTGCCCGGTTCCCGGATATGACCGCCATTTCAAGGTTACAGAGTTCTTCGGCGCCGAGATGATCAATATTCCCATGACTCCGGAAGGACCTGACATGGATCTCGTGGAGCAGTATGTGAACAACGATCCTTCCGTAAAGGGCATCTGGTGCGTTCCGAAGTACTCCAACCCTCAGGGCTACAGCTATTCCGACGAGACCGTTCGCCGGTTTGCAGCGCTGACTCCGGCCGCTCCGGATTTCCGTATTTACTGGGACAACGCGTATTCCATTCATCACCTGTATGACGATCCTGCACACCAGGATGTCATTCTGGAGATCCTAAGCGAGTGCCGTGCAGCCGGACATCCGGACATGGTGTATAAGTTCATCTCTACCTCGAAGGTGACCTTCCCCGGCTCCGGCATTGCTGCGCTGGCTTCCTCCAAGGCAAACCTTGATGATGTGCGCAAGTTTATGACCGTTCAGACCATCGGGCATGACAAGGTCAATCAGCTGCGCCATGTGCGTTATTTTGGCAGCATGGCCAACATGCACGCACATATGTCCCGTCACGCTGAGATTCTGCGTCCGAAGTTCGAGGCTGTAGAGGAGACCTTTGAGAAGGAGCTCGGCGGTCTCGGCGTCGGTGAGTGGACGAAGCCGAACGGCGGTTATTTCATCTCCTTCGATGCACTCGATGGCTGCGCAAAGGCGATTGTTGCCAAGTGCGCAGAGGCCGGCGTAAAGCTCACTCCCGCCGGCGCAACCTTCCCTTACGGCAAGGATCCCCACGACAGCAACATCCGTATCGCGCCTTCCTTCCCTCCGCTGGAGGAGCTGAAGGTGGCTGCCAACGTCTTCACGCTGGCGGTTAAGCTGGTCAGCATCGATAAGCTGCTGGAGGCAAAATAAGGCGACGCTGCCCATCTGTGAACAGGTGCAGTGTTTGTATTAGTAACGTGTCCTTCCCATCATCCAATCACAAAGGGCACCGTAAGCAAATAGATACAATTAAACTCCCGCGTAAGCTTCTTTACTGAACCTTCGCGGGAGTTTTTTACTGCTTGTTTTCTTTACCGAATACATCCAATACAGAAAACACTTTCGTAACTATTCAGAGCCCATTCGCAAAATCGCTGCTACGCAGCTTTCCTTTTGCTC
>CAYLUU010000050.1:0-16870 GCA_964386925.1 uncultured Sarcina sp.
TAGCTGGGCTAGTAGGATTCGAACCTACGAAATGACGGAGTCAGAGTCCGTTGCCTTACCGCTTGGCTATAGCCCAATATATTCCGTAGCCTCTCGCTTGTTTCCTGCTGACTGCTACGGTTAGTTATCATAGCAGGCGCAGGAGAAGAATGCAAGAGTTTTTTCAAAAAAGTTTTAATTTCGCTTCCAGCTCGACGGTGACAGCAGGGCGAGCATTGGGAACAGCTCCAGACGACCGGCCAGCATATCGAACATCAGCACAAACTTTGACAATACGCTCAGACCGTTAAAACTTACCGCTGGACCGACTGCATCCAGTCCCGGTCCGATGTTGTTGAAGGTTGCTGCCACTGCCGTAAAGTCCGTTGTGAAAGACTGCGACGGATCCAGGGCCAGGATCAGGACTGACAAGCCGAACAGGAATACATAGGCTGCCAGGTATACCAGAACCCCTCGCAGGATGGACTTATCCACAGCCTTTCCGTCCACCTTCATTACCGAAACCGAGCGCGGATGAATATAATGCTTCATCTCAACCCGCACAGATTTGAACAAAATGATAATACGGGACACCTTAATGCCGCCGCCAGTGGAACCTGCACAGGCGCCGCAGAACATCAGTCCTACCAGAATCATCTTGCTGAACATCGGCCACATGTCAAAGTTCACCGAGCTGTAGCCGGTTGTCGTGATGATGGACGCCACTTGAAAAGCCGCATGGTGCAATGCGTCCTGCCATGACGGGAACATTCCCATAATATTCCAGGTTATCAGTGCCGTCGATCCCGCAATGATCAGCAGATACCAGCGCACCTCTTCCATCTTGAACACCTGCTTCAGCTCCTTGCCCAAAAGGAAAAAGTACGCGTTAAAGTTGACGCCGAACGCAATCATGAAGAACGTCAGAATGTTCCTCTGCACCATGGTATACTCACCGCAGCTGCTGCTCACAATGCCAAAGCCGCCTGTTCCTGCCGTTCCGAAGGTCATGCACAATGTATCGAAAAGCGGCATTCTCGCCAGCAGCAGTAGGATCAGCTGAATGACGGTCAATCCGATGTAAATCAGATACAGAATTTTCGCACTTTCCTTCACGTGCGGAACCAGTTTGCCGACAGAGGGTCCCGGGCTCTCTGCCTTCATCAGCTGCATATTGTATCCACTGGCAAGCGGAATGATCGCCAGCATGAAGACAATCACGCCCATACCTCCCACCCAGTGGGAAAAGCTTCGCCACATCAGGCTGGCATGTGAGAGTGTCTCCACCTGATCCACTACACTGGCCCCCGTCGTCGTAAAGCCGGAAATAATTTCAAACAATGCATTTGTAAAGCTCGGAATATCCCCGCTGAGCACAAACGGAACGGCGCCAAAAACAGACAGCACCACCCAGGCCAGAGCTACGCTGACCATGCCTTCTCTGGCATACAGCACCAGTTTTGCCGGCTTGTGAATGCTCAGAAGGCACCCTGCTGCCAGGCAGATCGCTGCCACCAGAAGATAGGATAACGCCGCCTTCTCTGCGTAAATCACACCCGTCACAAACGGCACCAGAAGGAGCGCGCTCTCGATCTTCAGAATCTGTCCCTGCACATATCGAACAACGGAATACCGCATCCCTAGTTCACCTCGAGAATATCTGTAATATCGCCAAAGCCTTTTCCGGTTGTAAAGATCACCACGCTGTCCCCCACCTCAATGGTCGAGGCACCATTCGGCATGATAATGCTCCCCTGACGAATGATGCTGGCAACCAGCACGTTTTTTTTCGTCTTCAGCTGTGCCAGCGGAATGCCGACCACCTTCGAACTCTCACGAATGGCGAACTCCAGGGCTTCCACCTTGTCCTCCACCACATTATAGAGTGCCTCTACATTACTGCCGATGGTGTTCTGCATCGCCCGAACATAGCGCACAATGGACTCGGAGGTGATGTCCTTCGGATGGATCTGACTGTCCAGTTCCAGCTTATCCAGAATATACTCCATGTGAATCCGGTTGGTCTTGGTAATAATTTTCGCTTTCGGGTTCACCTGCTTGGCGAACAGCGACATGAAGATATTCTGCTCGTCAATTCCGGTCAGGGAAACGAAGGACTCGCAGGTCTCGATTCCTTCTTCCCGCAGTACCTCCTGATCTGAGCCGTCTCCGCGAATGATCAGTGCCTGCGGGAGGGCCTCCGCGAGCTCTTGGCAGCGCTGCTTATCCGTGTCAACGATCTTCACCTGAATGCCTGAATTGATCAGCATCTTCGCCAGATAGAAGGCAATCTTGCCGCCTCCGACGATCATGGTATCATTCACGCGATGAATATCTACGCCCAGCCGGGAGAAAAACTTTTTAGCATCACGAGGTGCCGACACAATGCTCGCCGTATCGCCTGCCCGCAGAACAAAGGTGCCGTTCGGAATCACGGCGTCCCCGCCGCGCTCCACCGCACCGACCAGGATCTTTGCACCCAGCTTTGCCGGAAGCTCACTCAATGCCGTACCGTCCAGAAGGGATCCCTTCGGGATTACGAACTGCAAGAGCTCCGCGCGGCCGCCGGCAAAGGTTTCGATCTTGATCGCTGAAGGGAAACGCAGAATGCGTGCCGCCTCTTCCGCTGCCGCATATTCCGGGTTCACGGTCATAGACAGTCCCAGTTCCTCTTTGATATAGCCGATTTCTTCGCTGTATACCGGGTTGCGGACACGGGCGATGGTGCTGCAGTTACCCACCTTTTTGGCGAACAGGCAGCACAGAAGGTTCTGCTCATCGGAGTCTGTCACCGCAATCAGGAGGTCGGCGTCTTCCACGCCGGCCTCCTTCAGGACCGAATAACTGGCACCGTTTCCCACGACGCCCAGCACATCGAATTGATCCGACATATCCTCCACGACCGCAGCATCCACATCAATGACTGCGATATCGTGATCCTCATGGGACAGACTCTTCACAATGGTCTGTCCAACCTTTCCGCATCCAACTACTATAATCCGCATATCCATCTCCATCCGCCACTGTCCGGCGCTGCGTGAATTCGCGTTTTTCTCAGACCTCGAACATCAGGTCCTCGTAGGTCGGGAAGGGCCATGCCTCTCGATCCACCATGGTTTCCAGAAGGTCGCATGGAACGCGCAGCGCACTCATCGCAGGCTTCACTTCATCCTTGTAATAGAATGCTCGATCCTTGCCGTCCGGCATTCCGGAGGCAGTTCCTTCCACCTCCTTCAGGCGATCCAGCGCCGTCTGTGCCTCGTCAATAACATCCGCAATCTTCTGCAGCTTCTTTTTCTCTGTCCGCAGCTCTGCCCCCGCCTGCTGCACAGCCAGAATCGTTGCCGCCAGCTCTCTCTCGTATTTAAGGCACGCCGGTATGATCTGCCGCTCTGCCATGTCAATCATGGTCAGTGCCTCAATGTTAATGGTCTTCGCATAGGTCTCGTAGGTAATCTCCTGACGAGATTCCAACTCTGCCTTTGTGAAAATATGAAATCTGCGGAACAGCTCTACGGATTTATCCGTCGTCAGTACTTCCGCCGCCTCAATCATGCTCGGAATGTTCGGCAGGCCGCGGCGCTTTGCCTCTTCTACCCATTCCTCGGAATAGCCGTCTCCATCGAAAATAATTCTCTGGTGCTCCGTCAGGTTCTTTTTGATCAGATCATGCACTGCCAGATCAAAATTATCTGCCTTTTCCAGAACATCTGCAGCCTCGCAGAAGGCCTCTGCCACGATGGAATTCAGGATGGTTGTTGAGCCTGCCACAGAATCTGCGGATCCCACCATGCGGAATTCAAACTTATTGCCGGTGAAGGCAAACGGAGAGGTTCGGTTACGGTCAGTCGCATCCTTGGCAATGTCCGGAAGTGTCGACACACCGGTTCGAAGGACACCTCCCTCGATGTGGTTCTCTGCCGTACCGGTTTCTACGAGCTGACGCACCACATCCTCCAGCTGACGTCCGAGGAAAACAGACACAATGGCCGGCGGAGCCTCGTTGGCTCCCAGACGCAGATCATTTCCTACATCCGATGCACTCTGCCGCAGCAGATCCGCGTGGGTATCTACCGCCTTAAGGATGCAGGAGAGCACCAGCAGGAACCGAATGTTGCGCTCCGGAGAATCCCCCGGATCGATCAGGTTCACACCGGTATCCGTGGTCAGGGACCAGTTGTTATGCTTGCCGGAACCATTGACACCGTCAAACGGCTTCTCGTGCAGAAGGCACCGGAGTCCGTGATGATCCGCCACACGCTTCATGGCTTCCATGACCAGCTGATTGTGATCGGCTGCCAGATTAGCCGTCTCATAGATCGGAGCCAGCTCATGCTGCGCCGGAGCAACCTCATTGTGCTGTGTCTTAGCCGGAACGCCGAGCTTCCACAGCTCCTCGTTCAGGTCCTTCATATACTCACCCACGCGCTCGCGGATGACACCGAAGTAATGATCCTCCATCTCCTGGCCCTTCGGCGCCGGCGCCCCGAACAGGGTTCTGCCGGTGAAGATCAGATCCGGCCGCTGCAGATATTTTTCCTTATCAACCAGAAAATATTCCTGCTCTGCGCCGGTGGAGCTCGTCACCTTGGTTGCCGTGGTATCCCCGAACAGCCGCACGATGCGCATTGCCTGCTCGTTGATCGCCTCCATAGAACGCAGAAGAGGCGTCTTCTTGTCCAGTGCTTCGTCCGTGTAGGAGCAGAATACCGTGGGAATGCACAGCGTCAGGCCGGTTCCGGATTCCTTCAGGAAGGCCGGGCTGGTGACGTCCCATGCCGTATAGCCTCTTGCCTCAAAGGTGGAACGCAGTCCGCCGGACGGGAAAGAGGAGGCATCCGGTTCACCCTTAATCAGATCCTTTCCGGAGAAGGCGGTCACCATGTGCCCCTCCTCATCCGGATTGGAAATGAAGGAGTCATGTTTCTCCGCCGTAATGCCGGTCAACGGCTGGAACCAGTGGGTGTAATGGGTCGCGCCATTCTCCATGGCCCAGTCCTTCATGGCCTTGGCCACAACGTCCGCATCCTGCCGGGACAGCTCACCGCCGTTGTCCATGACATTCTTCACATTGCGGAATACGCTCTTGGGAAGGCATTCCCGCATTTTGCTGATGGTGAATACATTCTTGCCGTACAGCTCTTCCAGCTTCGTTCTCACTGCTTCCATACCATACTCTCCTCTTTGCTCTCTTTTATTCAGGCTGCCCGTTTGTTCCCGTTTCCAGTAGCTATCCAGCGCCCAGCCTTAAACCGATACCCGAAGATGCCAGATAGCAGCTTCTCCGATTCGGAGCGGCTTTGCTCACTCCGCATTCCCCTGATGGCTCGATGTCCGCAGCAAATCTCCAACCTCGGCAGGTGCCGAAAGTTCCGCGAAGAGAATCTGCTGCGGGTGCGGTGCACTGTCAACCCGCTCTCCGTCCTCTGTGAAAAGCCCCAGAACCGTTGCCGGAACATCCCTGCCGTCCGGCTTCATGATTTCAATGGTATCTCCCACACAGAACTTGTTGCGCTGCATGAATCGAACACGGCCGTCCCGGATTTCCTCCGCGATGCCCAGCCACACCGATTCACTGACATAAGTGTTACTATCATACACCATTGACTCGCTATCTGCTCTGCCGTAATAGAACCCTGTGGTAAAGCGCCGATAGGTGCACTTGCGGATTTCCTCCCGATACCAATCCATGTTGGCATAGTATCGTTCCTCATCCTCGTAGAAATCATCAATTGCCTTCCGGTACGTCCGCGCCACCGTTGCGACGTACAGGGCGGTCTTCATTCTGCCCTCAATCTTCAACGAACTAAGGCCAGCAGTGCACAGATCCGGAATATGCTCGATCATGCACAAATCCCTGGAATTGAACAGAAAGGTTCCCCGCTCATTCTCCTCGATCGGGATGTACTCCCCAGGTCTGGATTCCTCCATCACAGCGTACTTCCACCGGCACGGATGCGTGCAGGCGCCCCGGTTTGCATCTCTTCCGGTAAAATAATTCGACAGAAGGCATCTTCCCGAATAGGAGATGCACATCGCGCCGTGCACAAAGGCTTCCATCTCCAGATCGTCCGGGATTTCCTTCCGAATCTCCCGGATTTCCGCAAGGCTCAGCTCTCTTGCACACACCACACGCTTTGCCCCCATCCGGTGCCAGAACCGAAAGGTTCCCGCATTGGTGTTGTTGGCCTGCGTCGAGATGTGGATTTCCACATCCGGACAGTTCTCCCGTGCAAGGTCGAACATTCCCGGATCCGCCACCAGCACCGCATCCGGCCGCAGCTCCTCCAGCTCGCGAAAATACTTCGCCGCACCAGCCAGGTCCGAATTGTGGGCCAGAATGTTCGCCGTCACATGAACTCTTGCACCATGCGCATGCGCATAGGCAATTCCTTCTGCCATCTCTGCCGGCGAGAAATTCCTTGCCTTGGCACGCAGGCCGTAGGCCTCTCCGCCAATGTATACCGCATCCGCGCCAAAATTGACGGCCGTCTTTAATACCTCCAGATCCTTCGCCGGACACAAAAGCTCCGGCTTTCTGGACCTTATCATGTTCTCATTCACTCTATTATTCCCTTCTGCAGCTGGAGTTCTGAACCTTTGTATCATGATCCCCGGATTGCTGCATTGCGCGCTCACTCAATCCGCAAACCATTCGCAATCCGCTCACTTTTCTTCCCCAATAGCTGCCTACTTTCTCACGCACAGTGCAGCGCCGTCTCCTTCCTGCAGGATCAATGTCTGCAGCTTAGGATTCTCCGCCAATGCCAGCAGGTATTCGCGCATTCTCTTGTGGATCGTTCGGTCTCTTCGTTTCACTGCAAAGCGCGATTCCAGCACCTCGCCGTCCTTTAATATATTATCCGATACCAGCAATCCCCCGCTCGGCAATAGCCGCAGGATCTCCGGCAGGAAATGAATGTACTGTCCCTTCGCGGCGTCCATGAAGATAAAATCATACGGCCCTTCCAGGTCCTTCAGAAGCTCCGCGGCATCCCCCTCCAGCAGCCGTACCTGCGAAGAATGTCGTCCCCGCATGCCCTCCGGCTCCTCATCAATGCGGGCAAAGTTCTCTCTGGCCTTCCGGATTCGTTCCGGATCCCGCTCGATTGTCGTCAGGCTGGCCCCTTCCGGAGCATAGCAGAGCATAAGGCTGCCGGAGAATCCCGTCGCCGTGCCGACCTCCAGTATACGCATCGGCCGCTTTAATTCCAGCAGAAAACGAAGGAGGCTCTGAGTCTGGGGTCGAATAATCGGGATCCCAGCGCCCAGCGCCTCTTTCTCCATTTCATTTAAAAATTCTGTATTGCCCGTAAACAGGGACTCCGCAAAGGTCAGAATCCGCTCTTCGAGTTCCGCATCAATCTGTTTCATCACTGCTTTCCGCCATTTCCTTGATCATTTCACTGGGAGTCATCTCCGTAGAGAGCGTATAGGTCCCCGGAACAATTTCCCCGTGATACGATGAGAACCGCTCCTGGTACTTGAATACCTCCGCATCCTCGATCAGGCCGTTCTCCTTCAGGAGCTTCCCGATCTGATCCACGCTCATCCCGTCAGTAATCGTCACCTCTACGCTCTGGCCCTGGCCTTCCTCCGCCAGAGCCTTCTCGTAGAAGATATTGTATCCGATTTCATAAGCGCGGTGGGACATAGCAACGCAGAACATGATCACCACGACGATCAGAACAACCTTCACGATCTCGCCGATCCAGTCAACCAGACCTTGCTGACCACGGCTTTTGTGTGATCCGGCCTTCGGTCTGTCTGCATATGCATAGCCTCTGCCCTTTTGCGCCTTCATACTATCCTTTCCGCAGCCTTTGCAGCTGCCGGAATATCTTTCTCCCAATCGACAAACCTTCCCGGCCCCGAACGCACGGACAACTCCATTGATGTGCAGCTTCCCGTTTGCTCACGCGGCGTTCTCAGATTTCCATCAGCATCGGCAGGATCATCGGCCGGCGCTTGGTCTTCTTCCAGAAGAAGTCACTGAGTGCCGAGCGGACACTGGTCTTGAGCTTTGCCGGATCATCCTGTCCATGATCCAGGCAGTCTGCCAGCGCCTCCTGCACTACGATATTCGCTTCCTTCATCAGCTGATCGGCCTCTTTCATGTAGACAAAGCCGCGGCTCTCGATCTCCGGTCCGGCAGCCAGATAATCCGTGCCTCTTTCGATAGCAAAGGTCACGATAACAATGCCGTCCTCTGCCAGGTGCTGACGATCCCTAAGAACCGTGTTGCCCACGTCGCCAACGCCCAGACCATCTACCAGTATGGCACCGATGGAAACGCTTCCCGTGACCTCCGCTGCCGTCTGATTCAGCTCCAGAACATTGCCGGAATGCAGAATGAAAATATTATCCTTGTCAATGCCAAGCGATGCCGCCACCTTCGACTGTGCAATCAGATGGCGATACTCACCATGCACCGGAATCGCATACTTGGGCTGTACCAGAGAATAAATCAGCTTCAGCTCCTCCTGACACGGATGTCCGGATACATGCACGTCCTGGAAAATGACATCTGCACCCTTCATCAACAGTTTGTTGATGACATTCGTTACAGATTTCTCATTACCCGGAATCGGATGCGAGGAGAAAATAATGGTATCTCCCGGTCCGACCTTCACCTTCCGGTGCTGGTCCTCTGCCATTCTGGTCAGAGCAGCCATGCTCTCTCCCTGGGACCCGGTCGTGATGATCGTTGTTTTCTCCGGAGGATAGTTCTTCAGTTCGTCCTCTTCGATCAGCGTGTTCTTCGGAACATTCAGGCATCCCAGCTCGCTGGCCGCTGCAATGATGTTCACCATGCTGCGTCCTTCCACAGCCACCTTGCGGCCGTATTTGTAGGACGAGTTGATGATCTGCTGCACGCGGTCTACGTTGGATGCAAAGGTCGCAATGATGATTCTGGTATCACGATGCTCTGCAAAAATGCGATCGATGGTAACGCCAACCGTTTTCTCCGATTGCGTGTACCCGGGGCGCTCCGCGTTGGTGGAGTCACACATCAGCGCCAATACGCCGTTCTTGCCAAGCTCCGCAAATCGCTGCAGGTCAATGGCATCGCCGTATACCGGCGTATAGTCCACCTTGAAATCACCGGTGTGAACCACCACGCCGACCGGTGAATAAATTGCCAGTGCCGCTGCATCCACGATGCTGTGATTGGTCTTGATAAACTCCACGCGGAAGCGTCCGAGATTGATCGTCTGGCCGAAGGAGACTACCACGCGCTTTGTGGTATCCATCATCTTGTGCTCGATCAGCTTGTTCTCAATCAGCGCAATGGTCAGCCGTGTTCCGTATACCGGAACATTTACCCGTTTCAGGATGTACGGCAGCGCGCCGATGTGATCCTCGTGTCCGTGTGTGATGACAAAGGCCTTTACCTTGTCGATGTTCTCTTCCAGATAAGAGACATCCGGAATGACACTGTCGATTCCCAGCATGTCATCTTCCGGGAAGGCCAGACCGCAGTCCACCACAATAATACTGTCTTCGTATTCGAAGGCAGTAATGTTCATGCCGATCTGCTCCAGTCCTCCAAGAGGAATAATCTTCAGTCTGGGGCCAGACAGCTTTGCTTTTTTCTTCCTATTCTGTTTTTTCTTTTCCGCCAATTTGTACCAGTTCTTTCCTATGGTTCTCCATATATTCCTGAAGAATCACACTGGCCGCGACCTGATCGAGATACTGCTTGCGGTGCTGTGGCGGGATCTCCATTTTTGCAAGGATTTCATCCGCTTCCACCGTAGTCAGCCTCTCATCGGACATGACAACCGGCAGCGAAGTACGGCGTTCCAGGCGGTCTTTGAACGCAAGTGCCGCCTCGGCACGCTCTCCCACGCTGTCATTCATGTTCAGCGGCAGGCCCAGTACAATCAATCCCACATCGTATTCGAGAATCAGCTCTTCAATCCGCACCAGTGTCTTGCGGATCTTGCCTTCCCGTTCGCGCCAGATGGTTTCCTTGGGCTGTGCCGTCATGAGCAGTTCGTCAGACAGTGCAACTCCTACTGTTTTAGAGCCATAATCCAGACCCATCACTCTCATAGTAAGGTTTTGCTCCCTCTTAATTCCAGTGATTGTTCTTGATGTATGACTCCAGTATCTCTTCTACAAGCTCATCGCGCTCGACCTTCATGATGAGGCTCCGGGCGCCCATGTAGTTTGTAATGTATGTAGGATCCCCGGACATGATATATCCGACGATCTGATTCACAGGATCATAGCCTTTTTTGGTCAGTGCCTCATAGACAATGGACAGCACCTTGCGGGTTCCGCTCTCCTGATCCGGCTTTACCTTGAAATATTGTGTGTTGCTCAAATCATCTTCGCTGTAACGCTTCATATATGTTTCCTTCCTTCGATATCTTGCAAACGCCAACCTGCTCTGCGACGGACCTGTCCTCGGAAATTCCCCCGTTGCCCTATCGTCTGGTTAGCGAATAAACTTCTCTCTTATCATCATCCACACAATTCATGTGCGGGAATCTTCCTTCTAAATCTAGTCCCTTAGGGAAACGCTGATTAAAGCGTTTCCTTAGTTTACCTCATTTAACAGTAACTATCCAGAGTCCATTCACAAAATGATGCTCGAAGATGCCAGGTGGCAAAACACCCATGCCTGCTCGCGCATCCACGCAGCCGCTGTCCGGGATTGTTACAGCAGCAGTTTCCACTTAACAAGGCTTGGCAGCCACCACACATCTTCCGTCCGGAAGGATCCTCTCCACAATTCCGCGCACGATGTCGCCCGGGCAGCGGTCTTCTGCCGGCACCAGGCCTTCTACATAGCGCATGGTGTGTCCTGTATAGTACTCCCGTTCTTCAAAGACCACCTTCTCTTCCAGAAGGAACTCTTCCTCCTCGCCCACGAAGCTGGTTCGGTATGCGTCCGCCTGCTCCTCGGTCAGCTTCAGCAATACCTCACTGCGCTCACTCTTTTGTGCATCGGTGCATTGGTTCGGCATTTTCTCAGCCACGGTTCCCTTGCGGACAGAGTACTTGAATACGTGAATCTCATAAAACCGGATTCGCTCCAGGAATGTCCTGCAGGTCTCGAATTCCGTCTCCGTTTCTCCCGGAAATCCAACAATAACATCCGTTGTGATTGCCGGCCGGTCATACGCCTCCCGCAGCAGACGAACACCTTCTTCGTACTCCTCCGCCGTATAGTGCCGATTCATCCGGTGCAGCGTCTCATTGCAGCCGCTCTGAAGCGACAGATGGAAATGCGGGCAAACCTTCGATAATCTGCTGATTCCCTGTGCAAAGGTCTCCGTAATGATCCTCGGCTCCAGCGAACCCAGGCGGATTCGTTCGATGCCGGCGAGCAGCTGGATTCTCGTCAAGAGCTTCAGCAGTTCTTCGCCCGGTTCCAGTCCCTTTTCTTTCCCATAGGAGGAGATGTGAATTCCGGTCAGTACAACCTCCTTCACCCCTTCCTGTGCCAATCCGCGGATTTCCTCCACAATCTCCTCGGGATCTCTGGATCGTATCCGCCCTCTGGCATACGGAATGATGCAATACGTGCAGAACTGGTTGCAACCGTCCTGTATTTTCACATCGGCACGTGTCCTCCCCGGAACGTTTAACTGCATGGACTCGAAAACAGGATGATCCGTCAGATTCGCCGTCGTCTCTGCCGTCTTCAGCTGTCCGTCCAGATAGTCCTGCAGGATATCCGCAATGCTGCCCTTCCGGTTGTTGCCGATGCACAGATCTACCAAAGGGTCGTCCTCCAGGTGCTGCCGATCGGTTTCCACGTAGCAGCCGGCCGCCACAACGATCGCATCTGGATTCAGGTGCTTGGCACGATGCAGCATTTGCCGGCTCTTGCGGTCTGCAATATTCGTTACACTGCAGGTGTTGACCAGGTAGACATCTGCCTTTTCGTCGAAGGGAACCAGCTCGTATCCGGCGGCCTTCAGCTGCTGCACCATGACGTCCAGCTCGTAGCTATTTACCTTGCAGCCCAGGTTGTGGACAGCAGCCTTTTTGATCATATCTTAACCTCGTTCTCATTGACTTTTGATTCACGGATGATTACTATAAGCGGTATAAAACTCACATACCACTGCCTTTTTGGCGGTATCTATAAAGGGGGTTCCATTTTGAAGACTGTTAAAATTTCACTCAACTCTATCGACAAAGTAAAGTCCTTTGTCAACGACATCACCAAGTTCGATTACGATTTCGACCTCGTTTCCGGTCGGTATGTTATCGATGCAAAGTCCATCATGGGCATCTTCTCTCTGGATCTGTCCAAGCCGATCGACCTGAACATCCATGCAGAGGATAATGTCGAGCAGATCATGACGGTTCTGAAGCCTTACATCATTCAGTAACGGAAGCGTTTCAGATCGAATTGCTTCTGCATGATATCATGCAGTACATAACAGAGTAAAATAATTGCGGGTGCTCTTCGGGCACCCGCTTTTGTTTTGTGTTCAGCACCCGGCGATTTCAACGCGAATCGGGCGCCCAGCAGACGGATTCACGATTGAAATTGAGATGTGGGTGCTAAATGGATAATATGTGTAATGTTCAGCCCTTCCGGGGCTTGGCCACAGAACGATTTTATTCGAGAACATGCCCGTAAACGGTCAGTTCTCTCCGAAAATCGCTCTGTGCTGAACATTTTCACATCCCCGCCTTCAGCGGATCCTCTCGCTCTTTCAGGCGTCTCACACCGTCCTGGCTGACAACCAGAATCTCATCCGTGTCCAGTGCACGCTGAACCATTTCCTCAATCTTCTCATCCAGATTGTGCTCGTGCTGCTCGATCACACCCAGCAAAGGCTTGGTAACCGGATGCTTGGCCACGAAAATGGTGCAGCAATCCTCATACGGCAGTATAGAGGTATCATATGTCTCGATCTTCTTGGAGATTGTGACGATATCCTCTTTGTCAAATGCGATCAGCGGTCGGAATACCGGAAGCGTGCAGACTGCATTGGTAACCCCAAGGCTCCTCGTCGTCTGGGAGGCCACCTGTCCGATACTCTCGCCTGTAATCAGTGCCTCACATTCCGTTCTCTTTGCGATCATCTCCGCAATCCGCATCATATAGCGGCGCATGATAATCGTCAGCTCATCGTGCGGGCACTTCTCATAAATGTACAGCTGAATCTCCGTAAAATTAATGTTGTGAAGGTAGATCGGCCCGGTGTAGCGTGCCACGATAGATGCCAGATCCACTACCTTCTGCAGTGCACGCTCGCTGGTATAGGGCGGTGCGTTAAAATACGTTGCATCCAGCTTCAGGCCGCGCTTTGCACACATCCAGCCTGCCACCGGTGAATCAATGCCGCCGGACAAAAGGAGCATTCCCTTCCCGCTGCAGCCGACCGGAAGTCCCCCGGGCCCCGGCAGGATGTGTGAATAGAGATAGATTCTCTCTCGAATCTCCACATTCAGCATGACCTGAGGATTGTGCACATCCACATGGGTTTCCGGATACCTGGTCAGAATTTCCTCACCAATCTCCGCATTCAGCTCCATCGATTCCATGGGATAATTCTTCGCAAGTCGTCTCGTATGTACCTTGAAGGAGACATTCCGATCCTCATACTCTACACCGAAGAAATCTCCTGCCGCCTTCCGCAGCTCTTCCACCGGAACAACGGGCATAATAACCGTAGGACAGATTCCAACGATTCCGAAAACATGGCCCAGATTCTCTACAACCTCGTCATAGTCGTATTCACTCAGACAATTGACGAAGATTCGACCGCTGGTCTGATCGATCGTAAAGTTCCCTTCGCACCGTTTCAGAGCTATCCGCATCTGGTTGATCAGCTGCTGCTCAAAAATGCCGCGGTTCTTGCCCTTAATGCCGATCTCCGCATATTTAATCAAAAAAGCATGATATTTCATCTCGATCTCCTTGGAGCCATCGTCTTGCTCTGCGCACTAATGTCTCGTGTATTTCCGCAGAAACGGGAGCAGATCTCCCAACGCCGCTGCTGCAGCGTCCACATCCTCCTGCGTATTCATAACCGACAGACTGAAGCGCAGCGTGGAATCCAGATATTCCGTCGGTGTTCCGATCGCCGTCAGCGTGTCGGAGATATGCGGATGGTTGGAGGAGCAGGCACTTCCTGCCGATACATAAATTCCCTTTTCCTCCAGTGCATGGAGCAGCACCTCCGCCCGAACGCCGTCAAAGGACAGGCTGATGACATGCGGTGCAGTATCCCGCAGCTCCAGTCCGTTCATTGCATTCACATGAACGCCCTCCAGCTGCCGCACCTGTTCCAGAAGCCGCTGCTTCATTCCATACAGCCGCTCGGATTCCTCGTCAAAATTCTGATACAGCATCTGTGCGGCCAGTGCCATTCCCGCAATACCGGCAACATTCTCCGTACCGCTTCGCAGACCCTTCTGCTGACCGCCGCCGTACATGATATTCGTGATTTTCACCTTATCACCGACGTACAAAAGCCCGATTCCCTTCGGAGCGTGGATCTTGTGGCCGCTGGCAGACAAAAGATCAATCTGCATCTTTTTCGGATAAATCTCAGCCTTTCCAAAGCCCTGCACAGCGTCAACATGGAACAGGGTGTTCGGATTTTTGTCCTTAATGGCCTTGCCGATTTCTGCAATCGGTTCCAATGCACCCACTTCGTTATTGGTGTGCATCACGGACACCAGAATTGTGTCCTCCCGCACCGCGTTCTGCACGTCTGCAGCGCTCACACGGCCGTTCTCATCCACCGGAAGGTAGGTCACCTCAAAGCCCTCTGACTCGAGATATTTCATCGTCTCCAGAATGGCCGGATGTTCAATCTGCGTTGTAACAAGATGTCTCCCGCTGCGTTGATTGGCCCTTGCGGTGCCGATCAATGCAATGTTGTCCGACTCCGTGCCGCAGGAAGTGAAATACAGATTCTGCGGAGTACATTTCAGAATATCCGCCAGAATTTTCCTGGCCTTGCGAATTCGTTTTTCTGCCTCCACGCCCTTGTGATGCATGCTGGACGGATTCCCGTATTCTTCCAGGTAGATGGTACTCATCAGCTGTGCCACCTCCGGGAATACCCGGGTGGTGGCAGAATTGTCCAAATAAATTTCTCGTGTCATCAATGAATCTCCAGAATATAAATCAGCCAGGCCAGCATCGCAAGCCCTGCCGTCTCTGTCCGCAGAATCCGATTGCCAAGAGAGATCGGCCGAATGCCGGCCGCCTTCGCCAGTTCAACCTCTTCCTTAGTAAAACCGCCCTCCGGGCCGATGAAAATACTGATGCTCTGCCCCGGCTGTATGCTCTCCAGATATTCCTTTGTGGAGCCATCATCCTCCTGCAGCTCGTACGGAATCACCCGCAGCTGCGTTTCCTGCTCCGCATAGGTAATGGCTTCCCGCATTGTCATCGGCATCCGAACCTGCGGAAGAATTCCTCTTCGAGATTGCGAGGCAGCGGATTCCGCGATGGTCTGCCAACGCTTTATCTTTTTCTCTGCCTTGCCGTCATCCAGTTTTACCACGCAGCGCTCCATACTCACCGGAATGATCTCGGCTGCCCCCAGCTCTACTGCCTTCTGGACAATCAGGTCCATTTTATCGGACTTGGGAAGTCCCTGGAACAGCAGAACACGAACCGGAAGCTCTACCTCCCGCTCTTTTACAAAGCGAAGGCGGCACAGAACCGCTTCCGCCTCATAGGCTTCAATTCCATAGCGATATTCCCTGCCGTCTTCTCCCAGACTGACACTGATCTCTTCTCCCGGCTTCAGGCGCATGACATTGCGAATGTGATTCACCTCCGGCCCGGTGATGCGCAGCAAATCTCCTTCCACATCATCCGGTGATGCGAATAAATGCAGCATCTCAAGCTCCTCTCACGTAACGATCTTTCTTTATCTTACTCCGGCTTTACACCGGTCACGCAGCGCCATTCCCCCTGCGCGGTGATGCCGGTTACCTTGAGGCCGGCTGCCGTCATGGCATCTGCCACAAGCTGCTCTTTGCCTCCCAGAATTCCGCTGGTAATGAACACGCCGCCCGGCTTCACAGCCTTTGCTGCTGCCGGTGTCAGCGGTACGAGAACATCCGGAAGGATATTCGCTGCGACAATATCGTAGCAGCCGTAGCCAACTTCATCCTGTACCTTCTGGTCATCAATCAGATTTCCCAGAATCACATGGAATCTGGACGGGTCCACGTTATTTGCCCGCAGATTCTCTTCAATTGCCGGCGCTGCGCAGGGATCCAGATCCGTCCCCACCGCAGATTCCGCCCCCAGCATCAGCGACAGAATTGACAGAATTCCGCTCCCCGTTCCAACGTCCAGAAGACGCGTTCCCGGTGTCAGATAACGCCGGATCTCCCGAATACAGAGCTGCGTTGTCTCATGCGCGCCGGTTCCGAAGGCCGTGCCGGGATCAATGTGGAAGGTCAGCGAAGGCTCCTGCCCCTCCGGCAGCGGCTCCTCCCAGGAAGGAATCACCAGAATATCATCAATCCGGAACTGATGGAAGAACTGCTTCCAGTTGTTGACCCAGTCAATGTCCTCGGTTTCCTCAATGGTAACTGTTCCATCGCCGATTACATCACTATACTGCCGAAGTTCCGCGATCTGCTCCTCGATTTCCCGCTTCACTTCTTCCGGTTCTTTATCCTGACCGTCCAGAACCAGACGTCCGTCTTCCGTCTCCTCCACGAAAAAGCTCAGCACCGCGCTCCCGTCATCCGCAGGCCCTTCCGGCAGAATGTCCACGAACATCTGCTCCTTCTCCTGCGCCGTCAGCGGCACATGGTCTTCAATCTGTGCCCCATACAATCCAATATCCTGCATGGCACTGACCAGAATATCCTCAGCCTCTGCGGTTGTTCTCACGCGAAAGCGCATCCACTTCATACTCTCTCCTTTTCGATAAAG
>CAYLUU010000051.1:0-1194 GCA_964386925.1 uncultured Sarcina sp.
CAAGCATTACTCGCACATTTTATGCAAATTTGCTTGGCTCTGAATAGTTACAAATTTAGAAGTATCCCTCGCGCTTGCGGCGCTCCATGCTGCCTGCTGCCTCGTGGTCGATGACGCGGCTGGTCCGCTCGGAATAAACTGCTCCAAGGGTTTCCTTTACGATTGCCGGCAGGGTATCTGCATCAGATTCCACACCGCCGGTCAGCGGATAGCAGCCCAGCGTACGGAAACGAACCTTGCGGGTCTCAATCTTCTCCTCCGGCTTCAGGAACGGCAGAATCCGGTCATCATCGATCATGATGATGTTGCCGTCTCTCTCCACAATCGGACGTTCCTTCGCATAATATAAGGAAACAATCTCTATATTCTCCCGCATGATGTACTGCCAGATGTCCTTCTCCGTCCAGTTGGACAGAGGGAATACGCGAATGCTCTGCCCTTTTTCCAGCTGCATATTATACAGATCCCACATCTCAGGGCGCTGATTTTTAGGATCCCAGGCTTGTTCTGCATTGCGGAAGGAAACCACGCGCTCCTTCGCACGGGATTTCTCTTCATCCCGGCGTCCACCGCCGAAGGCTGCGGTAAAGCCGTATTTGCGCAGCGCCTGCTTCAAGGCCTGTGTCTTCATGATATCGGTGTAGGCACTACCGTGCTCAAAGGGGTTGATCCCCTGCTTTACGGCTTCCTCATTGGTATATACGAGCATATCCAGGCCGTATTTCTCTGCCATCCGGTCCCGGAACTCGATCATCTCGTGGAATTTCCACGTCGTATCGATGTGCAGAAACGGGAACGGCGGCTTCTCCGGATAGAAGGCCTTCAGGGCCAGATGGAGCATGACCGAGGAATCCTTTCCTATAGAATAGAGCATCACCGGTTTCTCGCATTCCGCCACGACATCACGCATGATGCCGATGGCTTCTGCCTCCAGCTCGTCCAGATGAGATAGTGTGTTCGCCATACATTCCTCCTGGCTTAGGGGTTATTGTCTGTTTTAAATCAGCTGTTTAGGGAAACGCTGATGAAAGCGTTTTCCTCGCCGGATTCACGTTGAAATTAACAGGTGCTAAACGAATAGATATTACAACAAATCTCTACTCCTTGCACTCTTTTACACGCAAAAAGCCGCTGTAATGGGCTTTTCAGCATCCACCGCGGCGGCTTTTCATACTTTTTTAACACTTTTGTAAC
>CAYLUU010000051.1:1294-13448 GCA_964386925.1 uncultured Sarcina sp.
GGCTTTTCAGCATCCACCGCGGCGGCTTTTCATACTTTTTTAACACTTTTGTAACATTATATCTGTTCAGCGCCTGACGATTTCAACATGAATCGGCCGCCCCGCGGACGCATTCATGATTGAATACCATATCATTTAATCGTCTTCAGCGTATATTCGCGGCTTCCGAGCCCGATCTTCTCGGCATGCTCGAGCGTCTCCTTCCAGCGAACGTTGGGATTGCTGTTCATAAAGTGATCCCCATGATCATGGAAGTGCGGATCTGCCAGATGGTCACCCAGCTGTGAATTGTGAATCGGCTGCGCTGCCAGGCACAGATCCACGCAGGCCTGATCCAGGGCCACCGGATCATAGGAAGCGAGCATACCGATATTCGGCAGGATCGGTGCATCGTTCTCACCGTGGCAATCGCAATTCGGCGACACGTCCGTGATCAGCGCAATATGGAAGCACGGCCTTCCATCACAGACTGCCTGGGAGTATTCCGCGATCTTGCAGCCGAGAATCTCATTGGCATTGGAATTCTCATTGGAAATCGCATCAAACGAGCATGCGCCGATGCATCGTCCGCATCCCTTGCAGATGTCCGGGTTGATCCATGCCTTTCCGCCCTTCTCATAGCTGATGGCATCAGAACCGCACTCCTTCGCGCAGCGCCGACATCCACGGCACAGCTCCTCATTGACGGTAGGCTTTCCGCTGTTGTGCTGCTGCATCTTGCCCGCGCGGGAACCGCAGCCCATGCCGATATTCTTCAGTGCACCGCCGAAGCCGGTCGCCTCGTGTCCCTTGAAATGCGTCAGCGAAATGAACACATCAGCATCCATGATCGTGCGTCCGATATAGGCTTCCTTGCAGTACTCACCATTGCGGACCGGCACCAGCACATCATCCGTACCCTTGAGGCCGTCACCGATGATGACCTGACATCCCGTCGTAATGGTATTGAAACCATTGATGTTCGCGCAGTCCATGTGCTCCGGCGCATTGCGGCGGCTTCCCGGATACAGCGTGTTGCAATCCGTCAGGAAGGGAATTCCGCCCTTTTCCTTCACCAGATCTGCCACCGCCTTCGCATACTGCGGCCGCAGATAAGCAATGTTGCCGAGTTCGCCGAAATGCATCTTGATCGCTACGAAGCGCCCCTCCATGTCAATATCGCCGATGCCGGCGACCTTACATAACTTTTTGAGCTTCTCCGGAAGGGATGTTCCGATGTGTGTTCTGAAATCTGTAAAATATACGTCTGCCATGTTCCTCTCCTCTCACATAGGTGTTGATAAATGGACCGCATTCATTTCCCGATCAGGCACAGGATGAGAATTGCCAGTGTCAGCATCGCCGCCACATAGACCAGAATTGTCGCAGCGAAAACAAGCCACGCCCGCCAGTTGTTGCCTCTCTGGAGATCCCGCTTCATCTTCGTCATCCACTCGATCTCCTCTGTCTGCGAAGGTGCCGGATTCAGAATGTAGAAATGCACCGTGCAGGCCACCACTAACGCCCCCAGGAGCACCAGCACATCCACAGATCCCAGGATCAGATACACCGTCATCGAAATATGCTCCGTACACATCGGCGCCAGCTGGGTCACCAGAAGGCAGATCACCGCGATCATGATCGGCGCAAGGATTGTCAGCCGATTGATGCTGCTCGAGATCTCACGGCTGCGCTCGAGCTCATAGCTATACTGCAGCCGCAGTGCCTCCGGCGACGGTGGAACCGTAGGTTTATCCGCTTCGTGTCGCCCCTTGTCTTCCTTCTCCATTTTACTTTTCTTCTGAACTGCCCCCTGCACGGCCGCCAGCTCTGTTACTGACATCGTTTGTTCTCCTTCATTCCTCTTATCAAATTCTGTGGTAACTATTCACTCGTCCAGCAGGAACTCACATTCCCGTTGACCACTTCCGATTTGCGAATAGCGGCAACTTCGTCTTGCATCTGCCTCGCCTCCGTGCTAGAATCCACTCGATCATCGGAGGGTGAGTCATTCAACCGTGTTCCCGCATAGCTTGGGAACAGGATGCAAATATGACGGACCGGATAAGGTGGCTGGCTGAAATGCCTGCTTCTTATCCGGTCCTTTTGATTATAGAAGACGCGCCGTGAACTCTCAATACCGCCTGTCATTTCACTGCCAGAAGTGAGCAGCAGAAAAATCACTGTACCTACGCCAGCAGAATATACGATCCTGTCTGACGTGTGAACGGTAACGCAGAAGTGAGCCTGAATTTATTTACGCAAAGGAGTATTCCATGACTACAAAGAAGAACTCGAACATCACCGCATCACAGACCTCCAGCAGCTTCACCGAGGGCGGCATTCTCCTGCCTCTCATTCGCTTCGCTCTGCCTGTTCTGCTGGCACTGTTCCTGCAGGCCATGTATGGTGCCGTTGACCTTCTCGTCGTCGGCAAGTTTGCATCTTCTGCGGATGTCTCTGCCGTATCCACCGGTTCCCAGCTCCTGACCACGATCACCAGTGTCATTGCCAGCTTCTCCATGGGAACCACGATCATTCTCGGCCAGCAGATCGGCCGCGGCGAAGGCTCCAAGGGCGGCGACACCATCGGTGCCTCCATTGTTCTCTTCGCCATCATCGGCGTGCTCCTGTCTGCCTTCATGATCCTCGGTGCTCCGCTGCTCGCGAACATCATGAATGCTCCCGAAGAGGCCTTTTCCCAGACCGTTGCCTACATCCGCATCTGCGGCGCCGGCATTCTGGTCATCATCGCCTACAACATGATCGGCAGTATTTTCCGCGGGATCGGGGATTCCACAACGCCGCTCATCACCGTCTCCATCGCCTGTGTCTGCAACATTGCCGGCGATCTGTTCCTCGTGAACGTCTGTCATCTGGGTGCAGCCGGGGCAGCCATTGCAACGGTTGGCGCGCAGGCCGTCAGCGTGATTCTCTCCCTGATCCTGATCCGCCGCAAAAATCTCCCGTTCTCCCTCCATCGTTCTCAGCTGCGGTTCGTTCCGTCCATCGTCGGCCGCGTAGCCTCCCTGGGATCGCCGATTGCGCTGCAGGATTTTCTGGTAGGACTGTCGTTCCTTATTTTGCTCGCGATCATCAATGCGCTCGGCCTCACGGCCTCCGCCGGAATCGGCGTTGCAGAGAAGGTTGCGGCCTTCATTATGTTAATGCCGTCTGCCTTCATGCAGTCGCTGGCAGCCTTTGTTGCGCAGAACTACGGAGCCGGCCGGCTGGAGCGCGGCGAAAAGGCGCTGCACTACGCCATCGGCATGTCACTCGTTCTCGGCGTTGCCATCTCCTGGCTGACCGCCTGCCACGGCGACCTGCTCGCCGGCATCTTCACCAACGATCCGGCCGTCGTTGCCGCAGCCTGGGATTACCTCAAGGCCTATGCGATTGACTGCGTGCTGACGCCGATTTTCTTCTGCTACATCGGCTTCTTCAACGGCGTCGGACGAACACGGTTCGTCATGATTCAGGGCCTCATCGGTGCCTTCTGTGTCCGTGTGCCGGTGGCCTTCCTCATGAGCCGGATTCAGCCCGTCACACTGTTCCGCATCGGCCTGTCCACGCCGTGCTCCTCCACGGTACAGATCGTCCTGTGCCTCGTGTACATGCTCATGATCCGCAAGAGCTTCGCGGCTGTGAGAAACTCATCGGAATCAACCGATTCAGGTTCTTTCACTTCTAAATAAGCGGATGCAGGTCAGAATCCGAGATCCTCATTGACCAGAATAATGTGATACCTCCCGGGATGCTTCTCGTAGCGGGTTACCAGGAACTGGCAGCAGATGCTGTCCGGCGACAGACAGTTTGCACAGCAGCCGGTTTTACAGCAGGGCGTATCTCCCTGGAATCTCGCTGCATTCACGGGAGCCGCCTCATTCCGGGCACGGGAGATGGCGGCATCCACGTCGCGGACCACCTTATTCATGCCGACCATGAACAGCACATGCTCCGGCCCGTACACCAGACAGGCCACGCGGTTGCCATTGCCGTCGATGTTCACCAGTATGCCGTCCTCCGTGATGGCATTGGCACTTGCAAGGAACCAATCTGCGCCGAAGGCTTTCAGCTCAATCTCACGCTTGGCTTCCTTCGACGGTGCCGTATCGCGGTTGAACACCTCATAGTTCCCATCCAGGATCGCCTGCTTCAGGCCGGTCTCCGCGATCGACATGGAGCCGCCCCAGGAAATCGACGAGCCTTCCGGAATCAGGCCAAGAGCCGTCTCCAGTGCTTCCTCTTTCGTTGCCGCATAATAGCCCTTCATGTTCCGGGACTCCAGGCCGCGGATCACACGCTGTGCCAACTGCTCATTTCTCTTGATTCGATTCGGATCCATTTTGCTCTCCTTCTTTCTGATGTCTATGGACTTTCCATATTGGCCGCTCTAAAATGTCATGAGGATTGCGAAATTGCGTGTGCACTGCGATCCTCATCACCTGATCTTACCATAGAATATATAACTATTCAGAGCCATGCAAATTTGCGTAAAATGTGCGAGTAATGCTCGCATTAATGAACCCATTTTTGCGAATGGGCTCTGAATAGTTACAAGGATATATCTATTTCGCGCATCGCAAGGAGGCGTTAGAAATGTCTACGCAAATGAAGAGCACCACGTCCAATGAGGGGCAGACCCGTGAGAATTCCGCGGCCGGCTCTTCTGCCTTAGCCAATCCCATGGTCACCGGAGTCATCTGGCAGCAGCTCCTTATTTTCTTTGTTCCATTGCTGGCAGGAACCTTCTTCCAGCTCCTCTACAACACCGTAGACGCCATCATCGTCGGCCGCTTTGTCGGCACACTGGCACTGTCCTCCGTGGGCGGCGCCACTTCTACGCTGATCAATCTGTTCGTCGGCCTCTTCGTCGGCATCACCTCCGGCGTCACCGTTGTCGTTGCTCAGTTCTATGGGGCGAAGCGGGAGCGGGAGCTGCGCAAGGCCGTCCACACCGGCATTGCATTGGCCGTCATTCTCGGCATCATCCTCACGGTCGTCGTGTTCGCGCTGGCAGGTCCTATGCTCCGCGCCATGGACACGCCGGACGAAACCATTGTGATGTCTGAAACCTACCTTCGCATCTACGCGTGCGGCATGATCGGCAACATGCTCTACAACACCGGTGCCTCCATTCTCCGCGCAATCGGGGATTCCAAGCGGCCGTTCCTGTATCTGGTTGCCGGCACCCTCACCAACATCGTACTGGATGTGTTGTTCGTCGTTGTTTTCCACTGGGGCGTAGCTGGCGCGGCTCTCGCCACTATTTTCTCCCAGTACGTCAGTGCCATCGGCGCCTTCTGGCACCTCCTGCGCACCGACAGCATGGTGCGGGTCAGCCTTGGCGAGATTCGTCTGGATTCCTTTTATGCAGGCAAAATACTCCACATCGGCATCCCAGCTGCTCTGCGCTCGCTCATGTATTCCTTCTCCAACGTACTGATCCAGACGTCGATCAACGGTTTCGGTACCGACACGGTTGCAGCATGGACCGTCTGGGGCAAGGTCGATTCCATCTACTGGATGGTTATCAACTCCCTCGGCATTGCAACCACCACGCTGGTCGGACAGAACTACGGAGCCGGCCGCAAGGATCGAGTGCGCGGCTGCGCACGGCAGGCTATGCTGGTAACGCTGATCTTCGATATTGTACTCTCCGGCGGACTTCTGCTCGGACGCAATGTCTTCGTTCGGCTCTTCACCGATGACCCCGAGGTGGTACGTCAGGCAATTGCCATCGCCGAGTTCATGCTCCCGATCTTCATTACCTATATCACCATTGAAATTCTCTCCGGCGTGCTGCAGGGCATGGGCGATGCGCTGGTGCCGACCATCATCACGATTCTCGGCGTGTGCGTCATCCGCGTCGTCTGGATCTACACAATGGTGCCGGTCTACCACTCCATGGAAACCGTCATGGCCAGCTATCCCATCAGCTGGACCATCTCCACGATTGCGTTCTTCCTCTATTTCGAGTGGTATGTGCGGAAACACGATATCCGATAGGCTTGACAGGGTGGTGTAAACTGAAGATAGGCAAGTGAATTGAGAACACTCACGTAAACGAAAACGCCAGGAGGGGCTACTCCTGGCGTTTTATTATGAGGAAACCTATGCAAAACAAAATCCAGGATCCCAACACCCGTCACACCAAGAGCAGCACCTTGATTCGCAGATTCCTCCCTTATCTGATGCATTACAAGGGGATTCTATTCTTCGATCTCTTCTGCGCAGCACTGACCACGCTCTGCGACATCGTCCTGCCCAAGATCATGAGCACCATCACGAATTCAGCCATGGGTGTCGGCATCACGCTGACGGCCGGAATTGTCTTCAAGCTCGCAGCGCTGTACTTTGTGCTGCGTATCATCGATGGCGCCGCTTCCTATTTCATGTCCGGTATCGGTCACATCATGGGCGTGCACATCGAGACCGATATGCGAAGGGATGCCTTCGACCATCTGCTGCAGCTCGATCATACCTATTACAACAATACAAAGGTCGGCACCATCATGGGCCGCATCACCAACGACCTTTTCGATGTTACCGAGTTCGCACACCACTGCCCTGAGGAATTCTTCATTGCCGGCATCAAGATCGTCGTCTCCTTCATCATCCTGTGCCAGGCCAGCGTCCCGCTGACGCTTGCGGTATTCGCCTGCGTGCCGGTCATGGGTGTGGTGTCCGTCTATCTGAACAATCGCCTCCGGGCACGGTTCCGTCAGCAGCGTGTCCAGATCGGTGAACTCAATGCCACAATTGAGGATTCCCTTCTGGGTCACACCGTAGTGAAGGCCTTTGCCGCTGAGGACGCAGAGCGGACCAAATTCGCCTCCAGCAACAAGCTCTTCGAGGAGATCAAGACCCAGGGCTACTACGCCATGGCCGCCTTCAACACCTCCACGCGCCTGTTCGACGGTCTCATGTATCTGGTCGTCATTCTGGCCGGCGGGTTGTCTCTTGTTTATCATAAGATCAGTGCCGGCGACCTCGTAGCCTACATCCTGTATGTCACCACGCTGATTGCAACCATCCGCCGCATCGTCGAATTCGCCGAGCAGTTCCAGCGCGGCATGACCGGCATTGAACGCTTCGCCGAGATCATGGACACGCCCATTGCCATCCATGATGCAGAGAATGCCGTGCCGCTACAGCCAGGCAAGGGCGAGATTTGTTTCGATCACGTGAGCTTTGAATATCCGGATGACCACAATCAGGTCTTCCACGACATCAGCCTGACCATCCGGGCCGGCGAGCGTCTCGCCCTTGTCGGCTCCTCCGGCGGCGGCAAAACCACCCTCTGCAATCTGATCCCGCGGTTCTATGAGCCGACCGGCGGCACCATCTCTATCGATGGACAGGACATCAGCAAGGTTACCCTGAAGAGCCTTCGCAGTCAGATCGGCATTGTCCAGCAGGATGTCTATCTCTTCAGCGGTACCGTTGCAGACAACATTGCCTACGGCAAGCCGGACGCCTCCCGCGAGGAAATCTGCGAAGCCGCCCGTCTCGCCGGCGCCGACTCCTTCATCACGCGCCTGAAAGACGGCTACGAAACCTACATCGGTGAGCGCGGTGTGAAGCTCTCCGGCGGACAGCGCCAGCGTATCGCCATTGCCAGAGTGTTCCTCAAGAACCCGCCCATCCTCATTCTCGATGAGGCGACCAGCGCCCTGGACAACGAGAGCGAAATCCTGGTCGGCCAGAGTCTGGAGAAGCTCGCCCACGGCAGAACCACTCTCACCATCGCCCACCGCCTGACCACGATCAAAAATTACGACCGCATTCTGGTCCTCACCGAGAACGGCATCGAGGAGTCCGGCACACACGACGAGCTGCTGGCACAGAAGGGAATCTATTACAGACTGTGGAATCAGATTGCAGAATAAAGCCAGAGGTCGGCTACTTGACAGATAGTGTACACTATGAATAGACAACAAGCTCAATAAAGACACGTTACGAAAACGCCAGGAGTTGTAGCTCCTGGCGTTTTCTATTCCGTTTGGTCAAGGCGGCGTTCCGCCACCACCACCAGCCTACCGTCTGCGGTAGAGTATTCACAGGTAGACAGCGTCAACAACTCTGCCCCTGTCTCCGGCAATTCCTCGCTCTGCCAGATAGCATATTCCGCACACTTCTGCAGATATTTCTCATACCTTCCAGCTCCCGCTGAATCCTCCTCGGCTGAATCCGCTTTCGCCGAACCATCGCCCTCCCCTGTCAGATCGATGTACTCGTAATAGGGAAACACCTCCGTATCCTCGGCTGAGAGCAGCAGAACGAATCGCACCTGATACTCCGTGCTGTCCTCCGGCGTCAGGAACTCGATGGTTCCGTTAGATGCACAGAATTCTGCATCCTTGTACAGCATCAGGTCGCGGAACATCGTCCCATCCTTCATGTTGTGCCCATAGATGATCAGGTTCTCCGACTCGCCGATCCTGCAGTTCACATCCAGGAACGGCGTCCCATGCGCATTGGATTCCCGTTCAAAATCATGATCCAGATAGTAATCGTTGTCCTCCGCAGTCTGCATTACCGGATAGTTAATGTTGGTCCCATCTATCCTGATCCATCCGACGAGCTCCGGATTCTCCTTCTGCAGCTCAGTCAGCCATGGATTCGAGTCGTCCGCTTCCGCCGTATTCTCTTGCAGCGTTTCCGCCTTCTCCCAGAGTGACGTATACAATTCCTGCGTCTGCGTCATAGCGTGATACATCTGCCACAGCTTCCAGCCGGCCACCGCAATCACCACCGCGCAGATCGGATATACGATTCGTTTTATCCACTTCATTGCAAACTCCTTGCTCCAAACTTATGCCAATTATCGTATCTATCGAACAAATCGGAGAAACCGCTTAGGCGATTCCTCCGATTCATATAGGGTATCTTCTGCTATCTTGGAGTGACTTCGTCACTCCGTGCAGCGGAGGAACCACCTACGCGGTTTTCTCCTCTGCATACGGAAAATCTCAATTGACCGGCCCGGACTCTTCGGACCTTAACCACTGATTTTACTTCCTGCGTCTGCGACGATCCAGCCACTCAATTGCTGCGATCAACACCACTGCACCCGCAATCAGCCCGATCCAGATCAGCGGCGTCTGCGCATCTCCGGTCCGCTTGGCGTTGTTGACCAGCCCACTCGAGTTCTCATCCTCTGACGCAGCTGTTCCCGTTTCCTCCGTGCTGCCGGCTGCGGCGTCCGTTGTCTGGGTCTGTGCTTTCTTTTTCTTCACCGGCACAGTTGCCGTGTCCGCAGCTCCTGCAGTATCTTCCCAATACCCGGTGCTGCCGGAACTCTCCGGGATTCGATCGTTCTTCACCAATATGGTCGTCTTGATCTCTTCGCCGTTCTCATCCGTATCCAGCGTTCCGCCGCTGATGATCGTAACGCTGCCGTCGTCGTTCACACGGAACGTAACCGATGCATTGCACTGGTATCCCGACGCCGCCTTGGTTTCCTTCAGCGTGTAGGTTCCTTTCTCGTGCAGCCGGATCCGGATATTGCCCTCGGAATCCGTGGTGAAGATGCCGGTTTCATTCCGCGTCCAAAGCGTCTCTGCGGTATCGCCCGTGTTCTGCTGCTCGCTGCCGGTGCCTGCCGCTGCCTGCTGCACCTGCGCGTTGTTCTGCGCCGCATCCGTGCTGCCCTGTTCCTCTGCCGCAGCAGCTTCCACCATTTCGGCTTCCGTATAGAGCGTGCTCTTCTCATCAACCGTGCGATACAGTGTGAACTGCGTTCCCGGGATCGCCGTCTTCCGATTCGATGCGTCATACTTGTGCAGCGTAATCGTAGTCTCGAACGGATCATTCTTCACAATCACCGTCTTCGGATCCTGGCTGTCCACTGACAAATGGTTACTGTCCGCCGACTGATCCTGGGTGCCCGATATGTCATAGGTCACCGTCGCATAGGAGTCGTAGCTTGTATGATCGGTTTCTTCCGTCACCTTCTGCTCTGTGATTTCAAAATAAATCCTGCCAACCAGCTTATACCCATACGATGCACCGCCTTCGACCTCTTCGAAGTAATACTTGCCAGCCTTCAAGCCGAAGTTCAGCGGCTTCCCGGTCAGCTGATTGGTGATGCTGCTGCCCAGGTTGAACAGCTCAATTCTGCCATCTTCTCCGGTGGTCAGGTACACATCATCTGCCAGTACCGCTCTCCAGCCGGCCACCTCGCCGGTCTCTTCATTCGCGCTCGCATCATACTGGTAGAGCTTGAATGAAATGTCCTTAATTGGCTGACTGTTGGAAGAATTCACCTTCTTCAAGGCTACGTTCTTCCAGCGCTCCGATGCATCACGCATCACGATGGTGTTGCCGTCTGCAGACGCTACATAGCAGTTCTTGTAGTCATCTGTCTGACCGTTTGCCGTCAAGGCAGCTGCCGTAGAGTCTTTCTTTATAATCGTGTTGGTTTCGTCTGTCTTGCCTCCTTCATTTCCTGCGTCGCTGCTCTCTGTGCTTCCCGCAGTTGACGAATCCGCTGAATCACTGCTCTGGTCCGCCACTGCAATTGTTCCGTCGGCGTTCATCGTAAAGGATATGGACTGCGCAATCTTGTAGCCCTCGGCCACGCTGCTCTCCGGTTCTGACAGTGTATAAGTCTTACCGGCCTCCAGCAATCCCGTGATGGTCCAATAGCCCTTCTGTCCATTTGCATCCGACGGTGCCGTATAGGTGACATAACTGCTCAGATCACCCGTTCCGTCTCCGTTCGTTGCCGGCTTTGCCGTGTTCTGATAGAGGCGAATCGTCTTCGTACCGGTGCTCTTTCCATCGGCAGATACAGTTCCGCAAGGGAACGTATTGGTATTGCCTTCGTCCTGAATTGTCAGCTCCAGATAGTCTGTTGCCCTCGATGCATCCGATGTATCGGATCCGGTCGAATCCGTTGTTCCATCCGTCTTCCCGGTTCCTGCAAGAGTAACCTGCTGCCCGAACTGATCCAGCTTGTACAGCGTTACCTTATTCGGAGTGTTGCTCCACTGGTAGGTGCCTGCCGTATTCGCTGCATTCGTATTGGTCTTCGAGACCGTATTCTCTGTCTGCGTTCCGCCATCTCCCGATGCCAGCGTAATGACGCCCTTATTACTCGTATAGAAGGTCGAGAGATCGGTTGTTCCTGTACTCTCACTTCCACTGCCGCTCGTCGACGCATCCTCCGTAATCGGAGTTTCCAGCGTACTCACCACCAGCTTTCGAACAGTGTCATCCAGCTTGTATCCTGCCGGTGCCCGCAGTTCCTTAATGTAATAGGTTCCGGACAGAATTGTAAACGGATAGATATCGTTGTCACCGCCGGTCCATGTGCGCAGATACGGAATAGCATTGCTGTCGCTTGCATTAAGCGTATCGCCATTCAAAGCCTTATCTGTCAGCACCATCGTCGACGTCAGATTTCCGCTCTTGTCCTTCTTCGGAACCATGCCGGCAACCTGCGTCGTGCAGCTCGAATCCCTATACACGCCAAAATATGCTGCGTTCTCACCAGTTGCTCCGGTATGCGTATCCAATGCTGCATATGTGGTTGTTCCGTCTGTCGCGCTGCTCTCTCCTGTCTTCGTGAAGCTGACAACACCGCGGCTCTCCAGGTTCACAGCCGAATCTGCCGAAGCGGCGCCTGTATTCGTTGTTCCGTTCCAGGCAACGCAGCCATCTGTTGCACCAGCCGCAGCGATAAAATGTCCTCCGCTCGGCTCCGTTGCCGCATGGTACTCCGCCTTCAGCGTCAGCGTAAGGCCGCCTACTCCCAGTGTACTGATCCACGCCGTTCCATGCTCACCGGTATTCGACAGCGTTCCTGTGGCATTTGCCTCTCCGCTGCCGACCTTGAAGGTAACGCCCTTGTTCCAGACGCTGTATCCGGATTTCGTAGACGTCTCCTTCAGCACATAGGTGCCGGCTACGAGATATTTTGCCGTATTCCCGTTCTCAGTGCTGCCGTAACGATCATTGGTATTCTGCAGGTTGCCGTTAGCATCCGTGGTTACACCGGATACATACAACGTTTCCTTGCCATTCTCCACCTTATAGATGTCAAATGTCACACCAGCCAGACTTACCGTTTCCTTCTCAGAGTCAGATTGCTGCGTTCCCTTCTCCGTCAATTGAACCTGCGGGCTCAGGTACGCCGCCTTCTTGCTCAGGTTGACGAAGCCGTAGA
>CAYLUU010000051.1:13548-16767 GCA_964386925.1 uncultured Sarcina sp.
TGAACCTGCGGGCTCAGGTACGCCGCCTTCTTGCTCAGGTTGACGAAGCCGTAGATCATGCGGTTGGTAACCGTTGTTGCTGTGTCGCCAAATGTCGGTTCCGCAGTATTTCCTATCGTGTTCGCCTCATTGGTATTCCCATTCCCTGCAGCATTTGATCCGCTGTAGGCATAGGTAGCAACATAGGCTCCGTTGGTGTCGATCTCCTTTCCATTCGAGGTTACCGTCTTAACATCGGTGCCGTTGATTTTCACCTCAACCGCGCGATACGTGATCGGAGTTCTGGTTTCCGTTCCGTCAACATTCACCAGCACATATCTGGGAAGGTTCTCCCAGGTACCCTTCTCCGATGCATCATTTGCTGTCTTCGTAGACAGCGTGATGTTGCTGTAGCCGGCCTTTCCTGCAGACTTGACATCCGCATAGGCCGCAGCCTCTGCGCTTCCTGACGCAGTCCCTTCTGTAGAAGCACTCTTGAGAACTTCCGCTACATCTGTCCATTTTCCATCTGTGCCCAGCTTTCTCTGGAGCTTAAACTCCGCCTTGAAGGTTCCGTCTGACGCCTTCTCTGCGTAGCTCTCATTCTGCCAGATCTTCTGTACGGTATAGTTCTGCGTCTGAATATTCGTGAAGGTATAGGCGTAGGTTTTCACCTTCACGCCGTCTGTTAACTCCACCTCTGACTCTGTTACTGTGCCCTCTACGGTCGTGCAGCCATCCACCGGATGCTCGATTACCTTGTATTCCAGCTCATCGCCGTCACTGTCATACATCGGCAGGTTGGTCCAACTCACGGTCGCCGTAATGATGCCATTCGATCCGCTGCCTTCGGTCGTAACCGTCTTCAGCAGGCAGTGCCCGGTTGCGGTCTCTGCTCCGGTGTGCCGTGACCAATCTTCTGAGGAGAGCTTATTCTCTGCAATTGCTGCCTTCTCATACGCTTCGGAATCCTTGTACGAATCCCGGTAGCAGTGCCAGCCGCTATCCTTGGCCGTGCCGCTTGCATCGCTTCCTTTCTTCCGATACAACAGCTCGAAGGTTGCGCTCTTTGTTGTGCCGTCATCAACGGCCCACTTCTTAGTCACCGTGATGGTCTTCGAAAGATTGTCCTCGCGGAGCTTGTTCGTAATGCTGCTCTTGTAGCACTTCTCGGTCCCATCGTAATAACCATTCGAATCGATCGGGGTACTGTCTGTAGTTCTCTCACCATAGTTCGTCGTGTCCTGATAGCTCTGCGCACCGGATACCGCTGAACCTGTGGTGTAGTCCGTTATTTTCCCATTCTCGCCCTTCGCAGCGTCTGCATGTACCTCCACTGCACGGAAGGAAAGGGTATAGGTTGTTGTCGTTCCGTCATCGTTCGTTACAACCTCTGTCATCGGAAGGTCTGTCAGGGTTTTCGTCCAGTTGTCTGCCTTACCAATCGTGAAGGTGTAATCCGATCCATCTGCATTCGTCACAGTCTCCCAGGTTCCGGTCGTGGGCTCCGCTCCCGCCGCCACCTTTTTCTTCTGCAGGACGAAGGTGATCTTGTCAGGCCTTAACTGATAAAGGTCGTCCTGATCTCCCTCCCAGGTCTTCGTGACAACCAGTGAGGTTCCGCTGTCCAGCGTATTCTCGATAGCGGTGCTGGTCCCGTGCTCCGCCGTGACTTCCTTCGTTCTCTCATAACCAGCCGCAACATACTTGGTCGTTGTTACCCCTTGGTCCGAAGTAGTCGACTGTCCTTTCAGTTCCACACCGCCGATTGCAGTCTCAACACAGCGGTACTCGTATTTAACTTTCTGACTGTCACTGGTCTTTCCTATTGTCGGAAGGTTCGTAAAGGTGTACGCCCAGGTGCTGTCCATGGTGTTCGCCTTTACATTGTCTGCTGTCAGATTGATGGAAATAATCTGCTTGCCGCTACCATCCGTCAGCACACTCGGATAGCCATTCGTCCACTTTTTCGTGGTTTCATTGTAGGTGCCTACCTGTGCATCCGTCAGCTCAATATCTGCCCAATCCTCTACTACCTGCGTATTATCCGACTGCGATACCGAACGTCTCTGGAGCTTGACTGTAACATTCTTCGGACGAAGGTTATATTTGTTGTATCCATCCTGCCAGGTCTTGGTGACGGTGAAGGAGCCGTCGTACTGGTTCTGCAGTGCATTCATGCTGACCGAACCATTATCAGCATCTTTCGTTGATTTTTCTACATTGGATGCCTTTTTGTAACCCTCCACCTGACTCTCCGACAGAGTATAGATATACGGCTTGCCATTCGCTGCATAGCGCGGAAGATTGTAAATGGTGTATGTCCACTCGGAAGAGGTCTTCGCCGTGGCACCAGCCTCTCCATAGCTCCACACGATGTATGGTGCTGTTTCGTCAGGATCCTCTGCAGTCTTTGTCAACAGCGTTACCGTCGTGCTGTCTACCTGGTTGCCCTGACCCGTTTCACTTTCTGTCCTTCTGGTCAGCGTAACATCAATTGTACTCGGCCGCATTCCTGCAAAATCAGAATAATCATTCCATTTCTTCGAGCCAGAGAGCGTTACGGTGCCGCGTTTGTCATAGGAATTCGTCGTACTGACAGCTGTGTCAAGAGATGTCGGGTCAGCTTGCACTTGGTCCCAGCCTGTCGGCAAACTGATAACATCAATACGGTTATTTTCCTGAAGCGCTGTCAGTAAATCCTGTGTAATCTCCAGTTCCTGCACCGTTCCATCAGCGTTATGTCCTGTTCGAATCTTCTGCCCGATCAGTGAACTATTTTCAGCCGTAATCGCATTTTCATCTGTGTAGGTAATGGTATATCCGTTGGCCTTCCCGCCGCCGATGGTCTCCGTAATGCAATACAGATACTGCACACCACTCGGAGAATACACCAGCAGATCATCAAAGGTATGGCTGACGGAGCCATTCTGAGCCGCCGCAAATTCTGCTGCTGAAATCGTATAGGAGTCGATCTCTTCCATCTCCTCCGTCGTCTTCTCCGCAATCTCCTTCGCTGTGTTGCTGCTGCTCACCACATAACGATACAGTGTAAAGGTAACGGAGGGATACCGGTTCTCCTTGCCCTTCGCATCATCAGCCAGAGCATCCAGTGCTGTTCTGCTCCAGTTCTTCGTAACCGTAATAGATCTTCGGTTGATGTCTGTCTTGAACTGGTTCGACAACGTTCCGTTGTCGTTGATCTCGTTGTACAGCTGACTGGAAACAGTATCCGCCAGC
>CAYLUU010000052.1:0-7890 GCA_964386925.1 uncultured Sarcina sp.
TTGCCTGCGCAATGTTCCTGCCGATCTCCATGGAGTTCAACAAGGAGTACACCGGTGAGCGTCTGCGTGAGGTTGCAAGAGCAATGGGCGTGCAGGGCGTTGATGAGATGACGCAGGACGAGTATCGTCAGGCAGCCATCGACGCGGTTAAGAAGCTCTCCAAGGATGTTGGAATCCCGGAGACACTGGACAAGATCAAGGAAGAGGATCTGGATCAGCTGGCAACCGATGCTCTCAACGATGCATGCTATCCCGGAAACCCGAGAGAGGCATCCAAGGAGCAGGTCATCGAGATGTTCCGTATGCTGATGGTAAAGTAATTCGACACATATCGATCGTGCAAAGAGCAGGAGCTCGCTGCGGAGGCATTCCGCGGCGAGCTCTTTTTTTGATGAAGCTGTTCCCCCGCCAGCCAGCGACAGCTCCCTCCAGATTGCAATCCAATACTGGCACCGATATAATGTAGGTTTAAGTGAGTACAGGCAAACCAGCACATTCATTCTTAAACAACCAGTCGGGTAAGCCGGGAATTTTGAAGGATGTGCAGAGGCAGAGAATTACAATCGGCTTCCCCAGCCAGCAGGTGCAATATATGAGCAATAAACTGATCAAACCGGATAAGAAAACCCAGTCCAGCGGCCGGAAAACCGCACAGGACAAACGGAATAAGAGAAAACAGATCTTCGCCGCCGTCATCGCCATTCTCCTGGTGCTCTCGATGGTGCTCTCTCTTGTAATGGTGTCGGTTTCGGCCGCGGAGACTTCAGAGGTCAGTACGAGCGGAACATCGGGCAGTACCGTGCAGGAAGGCATCACCCTGGAAGGACAGGATGTGTCAGGAATGACACGGGATGAACTGCAAACGCTGGTGGATGGCCTGATCGAGCAGCGGAAAGCGGCAACGATTACGATCCACGGCATGGATGATGAGAACGTAACCGTAAGCGCGGGCAACCTTGGCATGAGCTGTGCGAGCAGCGATCTGGTGGACACGATCATGAACTACGGCCATGCGGCCAACATCATCGCGCGGTATAAACAGGAAAAGGACCTGGAGGTCAACGGCGCGGATTTTGCCCTTGAGCTGGATTTCAATGAGGATCAGATTCGTACCTTTATTCAGAACAACTGCAATGTCTGGAACGTAACAGCAGTCAACGCTTCGATGACGCGTGCGAACGGCGGCTTCCAGTATACGGAGGGCACCAGCGGCGTCACAATCAATGAAGACGAGTCGGTGAAGCAGATTTACAGCTACCTGACCGAGGAGTGGAACGGAGAGGACGCCACCATCGATCTGGATATGGAGACGACAGAGCCCTCTACAACGGTTGAGGATCTGCAGAAGATGACCTCCGTTCTGGGGACCTTCACGACCTACTATTCCACATCCAACACAGGACGGTCCAAGAACATCTCCAATGCCTGCACCATGATCAATGGCATGACACTGGCACCGGGGGAGTCCTTCTCGATGCTGAACACCATCACGCCTTTCACGGAGGAGAACGGCTATGAGCTCGCCGGCTCCTATTCCGGCGATGAGGTCGTGGAGAGCTTCGGCGGCGGCATCTGTCAGGTGTCAACGACCCTGTACAATGCGGTCATTCGCGCCGAGCTGAAGGTGACGGAGCGCTACAATCACTCCATGATCGTCTCCTACGTGGATCCGTCTGCGGACGCCGCCATCGCGGAATCCTCCGGCATGGATTTCAAGTTTACGAACAATCTGGACAATCCGATTTACATCGAGGGATATACCTACAACGGCTCGATTACCTTCACCATCTACGGCGTCGAGACCAGAGCCAGCAACCGCAAGGTCTCCTTTGAGAGCGAAACACTGACGGAGACGCCCAGCGAGGGAACCAAAATAAAAGAAGACCCGTCCAAGGCTGTCGGCACGGTAGAGACCACAGCCGGCCACACCGGGTACACGGCACGCCTGTGGAAGATCGTAACGGTAGACGGCGTGCAGCAGAGTAAAGAGGTCTTCAACAACAGTACCTATAACATGACCCCCACCTATGTGAAGGTCGGCACGGCCGGGAATGTCACGCAGGCTCTGAAGGATGCCATCAGCTCCGGAGATGTCGATGCGATCAAAAAGGCAGCGGCGGATGCGGCAGCAGGCGTGGATTCCACACAGACAGATACGCTGACCGAGGAGGCTCAGGCAGCGGCGGATGAAGCCTATGCAGATGCACTGGCACAGGGAATGGACACCACAACGGCTATGGAGAAAGCACAGGAAGCAGCTAACGCGGTTGTGAGCGGAACCACTTCGGACAGCAGTGATGCATCCTCTGACAGCAGCGCAGATACAGCGGGGGAAGCGCAGGACGGAGGCACCCAGTGATCCTGCGAAACGGCAATCTGGATGTGAATGTCTATGACCGCTCGGTGCGCAAACGCCTGACGACGGTGTGGGAACGGGAACGCACCGAGGTGGGTGATGTTCATCCGATAGAAAACGGACGCCCGGACGATGCTAAGAAAACCGGGGAGATACTGCCGCTGGGGGATGGTAACTGCGTGCGGCGGAGTGCGGTCTTTACCGAGACGCTTCCGATCCGCCATGCAGGCGCCGGTGCTGTGATCGGGGCCGTGAACGCTCTGGCAGCACAATTGGCGGCTGCAGATTCGCTTCAGGTGACGGTATTGCTCCCGGAAGGGAGCGAGGAATCCCTGCTGCGGAATGTAGTGGATGACATTCGGGACGCATGTGAGACCGTTGGCGGGAAGATCTCTTATTTTGCCGGAGAGGTCAGTGGCGGAGTGACAAGGCCTGTGGTGTCGGTGACGGCATCGGGGCGGACTTTCGCAGAGCATTTACAGACGTGCGGTGCGGAGAACATCGACTTATCGGCAGACGCTGGCTTGGATGCTGAAATGAGACGGATCCGAGGTGAGGCATTCCGAACGAGCGAACCTGAAGAGGGCAGCAGAGATTGCTGTGATGGCACAGATATCCTGCTCCTGGGGCACATCGGCCAGGAAGGAACCGCAATTCTGGCAGAGGAGCGGAGGGAAGAGCTGGAGAAGCGCTTCCCGGTGCAGTTCGTGGAACGGGCAGCAGGCCTTCGAGAGCGGCTCGTGATGACAGAGGCCGTGAAGGTGTTGACATCTCTGACAGCCGGAGGGAAGAGCTGGAATTGTCCACCTGCAATGCAAACGACAGGAAGCGAGCGCAAGGCACCAAAGCGCTCCGATGAGATGGAGGCCAATCGGCTGCGGCACCTCATCAATCTCTCGGCGGGAGGGATCTACGCCGCCCTTTGGGCTCTTGCAGAAGAGAGCGGGAAGGGATTCGAGGTGGAACTCACTGACATCCCGATCCTGCAGGAAACCATTGAGATTACAGATTATTACGGCATCAATCCCTATCAGCTGCGGTCGGCAGGAGCCATGCTGGCGGTGGTACGGGAGGGGGAAGAGATGACCGAAATGCTCGAAGAGCGCGGCATCTATGCAAGAGTCATCGGACATTTGACGGATGGCAGAGACAAGGTGATCTGCAACGGCGAGGAGCGGCAGAGCTTAAACCGCCCGGAGGCTGACAGCATCGCCGGGGTACTATTCGGATAGAGCAAGGGAGGAAGGAATGAACACGTTAAAGGAGCGGATTCTCACCATTATTGAGAAGAACAGCCGCATTGATCTCCACGAGGTGGCGATCATGCTGGGCACCGAGGAAACGGAGATCGCGAACGCCCTGCAGGAGATGGAGGCAGACGGCATCATCTGCGGTTATCACACCATGATCAACTGGGACAAGACCGGCATCGAGAAGGTCACGGCGCTGATCGAGGTGCGTGTGGCACCGCAGCGCGGCCAGGGCTTCGAGGACATCGCAGAGAGAATTTACAAATACCCCGAGGTCAGCAACGTATATCTGATGAGCGGCGGCTACGACCTGATGGTCATTCTGGAAGGCAAGACCCTGAAGGAAGTTTCTGGCTTTGTCACCAACAAGCTGTCTACCCTCGACACGGTCCTGGGCACCACCACGCACTTTATTCTGAAGAAATATAAGGACCATGGCACCATCATGGACAAGCGTGAGGAAGATATCCGGGAGATCGTGACGCCATGAGAAAAGACCTGATTGCAGACAAGGCAGCATCCCTGAAGCCCTCGGGCATCCGCAAGTTCTTTGACATCGTGGCGGAGATGCAGGATGTGATCTCTCTTGGCGTGGGAGAACCTGATTTTGACACGCCATGGCACATTCGTGACGAGGGAATTTATTCTCTGGAGAAGGGCAGAACCTTCTATACCTCCAACTCCGGCCTGAAGGAGCTGCGTATGGAGATCGCAGCGTACATGCAGCGGACACAGGGACTGGACTATCACTACCTGTCCGAGATCTTCGTGACCGTCGGCGGCTCAGAGGCCATCGATCTGGCCATGCGCGCAATGATCAA
The DNA here is from genome assembly GCA_964386925.1 of uncultured Sarcina sp. GTDB lineage: Bacteria > Bacillota > Clostridia > Lachnospirales > Lachnospiraceae > CAG-791. Next base: position 4,428 of record CAYLUU010000052.1, read on the forward strand.
CCCCGGCGACGAGGTCCTGATCCCGCAGCCCTCCTATGTATCCTATGAGCCGTGTGTCGTGATGGCAGACGGCAAGCCTGTGGTCATCGAGCTGAAGGAGGAGAACCGCTTCCGCCTGACGCCACAGGAGCTGGAGGCGGCCATCACGCCCCGAACGAAAATACTCGTGATGCCCTTCCCGAATAATCCGACCGGAGCCATTATGGAACGCGAGGATCTGGAGAAGCTCGTGCCCATCATTGTGGAGAACGACCTGATCGTCATCTCCGACGAGATCTACAGTGAGCTGACCTACGGAGGAAAACAGCACGTATCCATCGCTTCGCTCCCCGGCATGCAGGAGAGAACCATTGTAATCAACGGCTTCTCCAAGGCGTACGCCATGACCGGATGGCGCCTTGGCTATGCCTGCGGACCGGAGGAAATCGTGCGTCAGATGGTGAAGATTCACCAGTACTGCATCATGTGCGCGCCGACCACCTCACAGTATGCGGCGGTAGAGGCACTGCGCAACGGCGATGAAGACGTGGCGAAGATGCGCGAATCCTATGATGAGAGACGCCGCTTCGTCCTGTATACGCTGAACGAGATGGGGCTGCCGTGCTTCGAACCCGAGGGAGCCTTCTACGTATTCCCCTGCATCAAGGAATTCGGCATGACGAGCGATGAATTCGCGACGAGCCTCCTGCAGGAAGAGAAGGTTGCCATCGTTCCAGGAACCGCCTTCGGAGACTGCGGCGAGGGATATCTGCGCATTTCCTATGCGTACTCCATCGACAGCCTGAAGAAGGCACTCGGCCGGCTCGCCTCCTACGTGGAGAAGCTGCGCGCGAGAAACTGAGAATTTCCATACAAAACCTGCCTGGCGGCGACAGGGTGGCGGCAGAATGTCCGCGGTCGGGGCCTTGCGAGGCCTCGGTGCTTGCGAACGTATTTCGTGAGCTTAGCACCGCTAGGTTCGAGGATGGAGTCGCGAGACGACCCCGACCAGGACATCTCCGCCAGGACCCGTCGCTGCGAGATTGGCAGGAGCTGAACGCACAAATATGAACGAACGAGTACTGCGCATTTGCGAATTTCATAAAATAAAAGATCAGCTGGCCGCCCAGGCTACCTCGGAGCCGGGACGGCTTCTTTGCCGTGAGCTGCAGCCCATGACAGATCTGGTGGACATCGATAAGGCCCAGAGCGAGACAGAAGCCGCTCTGGGATATCTGTTCCGAAACGGATCTCTGAGCTTTGGGAACAACCGGGATTTCTCAGATGCCTTTGGCGCACTGCACATCGGGACGAGTCTCTCCATTCCGGAGCTCCTGCAGATGGCAGGGTTTCTGGAGAATGTCGCGAGAGTTCGGAGTGCAAAGCCGGAGGACGAAGCCGATCCGCTCTATGATCTGTTCGACTGTCTGGTGCCGCTGAGCCCGGTCTCTTCAGAGATCCGACGCTGCATTCTGGCGGAAGACAAGATCGCCGATGATGCGAGCCCGGAGCTGAAGAAGCTGCGCCGGGAGATTGGTCAGACCGATGACAGGATCCATGTCCAGCTGAACAAGATGCTGACCCAGACCTATTCCTCCTATCTGCAGGATACGGTGGTAACCATGCGTGACGACCGCTATTGCCTGCCGATCAAGAGCGAATACAAGGCACAGGTTCGCGGCATCGTGCATGACCAGTCCTCCACCGGCTCTACCCTGTTCATCGAGCCGGCCTCCATCGTGGAGATGGGCAACCATATCCGCGAACTGGAATTTCAGGAGAAAAAGGAAGAGGACAAGGTTCTGGCAACGCTGTCCGCACTGCTGTCCGATCATCTGGTGGCGCTGCGGGACGACTGCGCGAATATGACGCAGCTGGACTTTATTTTCGCCCGGGCGAAGCTCGCCATGGAGCAGGAAGCGGTCCGCCCGGCCTTCAACGAGAATCATGTGATCCGCATCAACCGTGGTCGGCATCCACTGATCGATCCCAAGAAGGTCGTTCCCATCGATCTGACAATCGGTGAGGACTACGACATGATCGTCGTCACAGGCCCCAACACCGGCGGCAAAACCGTAACGATGAAAACGGTCGGTCTCTTCGAGCTGATGGGTATGTCCGGTCTTCATATTCCGGCGGCGGAGCACAGCGAGCTATCGCTGTTCCGCGAGGTGTACGCCGACATCGGCGATGAGCAGAGCATTGAGCAGAGCCTCTCGACCTTCTCTTCACATATGAAGACGATCGTGGACATTCTGCGCCGCGCGGATAAAAACTGCCTCTGCCTGTTCGACGAGCTGGGCAGCGGCACGGACCCGACCGAGGGTGCAGCACTGGCCATTTCCATTCTGAATTTCATGCATACGCGCAAGATCACAACACTTGCGACGACGCATTATGCCGAGCTGAAGCTCTATGCGATGCGAACAGAGGGCATTGTGAATGCGAGCTGCGAGTTCGACATCGAGACACTGCAGCCGACGTATCGCCTGCTGGTGGGCATCCCCGGTAAGAGTAACGCGTTTGCAATCTCACAGAAGCTCGGCCTTCCGAATTACATTATCGAGACAGCACGCGAGCAGATGAGCCAGGAGACGCAGAACTTCGAGGATGTGCTCTCGGAGCTGGAGGAAACGAGACTGCGCAACGACAAGGCGCAGGAAGAGATCCGACGGATGCAGGCAGATCTGGAGCGCCGCAGCCGCGAGCTGAAAACCCGCGAGGAGTCTCTGGAGGCCCGTCGTCAGAAGATCCTGGATCAGGCCAACGAGAAGGCCCGCAACATCCTGCAGGATGCAAAAGATCAGGCAGACAGCGCCATCTCAGCCCTTCGCAAGAACAGCAAGGGCGCGGATATGACGGCCATGGAGCAGACGCGCACGAACCTCCGCGAAAAGGTCTCCGCGAAGACCAAGCGCCTTCAGAAACAGCAGCAGGAAAAACAGCCCCGCACCTCCCAACTCAAGGCCTCTGATCTCCATATCGGCGACCGTGTGCGTGTCCTGTCACTGGGCATGCAGGGAACGGTGACGAAGCTTCCTGACCGTCAGGACAAGGTTGGCGTGCAGTGCGGCATCATGAATTCCCAGATTGCGCTGAAGGATCTGGCACTGATCGACGAAGAGACCGGCATGACCATCGACTCCCGGGCGAAGAAGAGAACAGCCAGCGCATTGAAGCGCGCCTATGAGAATCAGCCCGGCCGCATGGAGTCCGGCGGAATGGATCTGTCACGGGCAATGAACATCTCCTCGGAGATCAATCTGCTCGGCATGACGACGGATGAAGCCATCATGGCGCTGGACAAATATCTGGACGACGCCCGGATGTCCCATCTGGACAAGGTCCGCGTGGTTCACGGCAAAGGCACCGGAGCACTTCGAAACGCGGTACAGAACTACCTGCGCAAACAGACCTGGGTGCGATCCTACCGCGCGGGCGATTTCGGCGAAGGCGATGCCGGTGTCACGATTGTGACACTGTA
>CAYLUU010000052.1:7990-12072 GCA_964386925.1 uncultured Sarcina sp.
AGGTGAGAACATGGCAGTGAGCAAACAGAAAATTCTGATCGTCGATGACGATGACAACATCGCAGAGCTGATCAGCCTCTATCTGAATAAAGAATGCTATGACACACAGATTGCGGCAGACGGCGAAGAAGCGCTGCGGCAGTATGTGGTCTATGAGCCGGATCTGATCCTGCTGGACCTGATGCTGCCGGGGATTGATGGCTATCAGGTATGCCGCGAGATTCGTGCGAAGTCGCAGACTCCGATCATCATGCTCAGTGCCAAGGGCGAGGTGTTCGACAAGGTCCTGGGCCTCGAGCTGGGCGCCGATGACTATATGGAGAAGCCCTTCGATTCGAAGGAGCTGGTCGCCCGCGTGAAGGCGGTTCTGCGCCGCACTCATCAAAGCGCGCAGGACAGCGTATCCCTTTCCGGCAACAGCGACAAGCTGATCCGCTATCCGGACCTGACCATCAATCTGACTAATTACGCTGTAACCTACATGGGACACAAGCTTGAAATGCCGCCGAAGGAGCTGGAACTCCTTTATTTCCTGGCCTCTCAGCCGAACCGTGTCTTCACAAGAGAGCAGCTGCTGGACCAGATCTGGGGCTATGAATACATCGGTGACACCAGAACCGTGGATGTGCACATCAAACGAATCCGCGAGAAAATCCATGACCACGACGGCTGGCGCATCGCAACCATCTGGGGAATCGGGTATAAATTCGAGGCGACTGTGTAAGGCGTGTCCTGTACAGGACGGCCTTGGCACGAGTGCGTTTGAAGAGGAAATGAACCAACTGCAGTGAGAAAAACTCTATATCTCAAATTCATATTGGCCTATGTCCTGTTCGCTATTTTCGGTTTCATCGTGGTGGCAACCTTCGTGTCGAACATGACGATGGATCAGGTGCGGCGGCAGGAGGCGGATTCGCTGTACCGGGAGGCAACCACCATTGCCAACACCTACGCGGCGGAACTCTACAGCTCCGAGACCTCCATCGACAGCGTATATAAGCAGCTTCACACTCTGGCCTCCTACCTGAACGCCGAGATCATGGTCCTGAATCCGTCGGGACGAATCGTGGTAGACAGCGAGACGAAGATCGATCCGGAGACGGAGATCCGTGTGGAAGGCTTTACAACGTCAGATTTCGGCGGGAATCTCTATATCGAGGGAACCTTCTGGGATTATTTCCAGGACGAGAAGCTGTCCGTGATCGCACCGATCACCAGCAATTACAAAACCAATGGCTACGTTGCCATCCATTATTCCGTATCCGAGCTGCAGGAGGAGACCTACCACAGGCTGAACATCTCCTACATCGAGCTTTTGATCATTCTCCTGCTGTCGCTGATTATCCTGATCTTCTTCACGGAAATTGTGTATCTGCCGCTGCGCAGGATCACCCGTGCGACCGAGCAGTACGCCGCCGGCAACATGCACTATGAGCTGTCGGTGGAGAGTGATGACGAGATCGGGTATCTCGCGGCGTCCCTTAGCTACATGGCACAGAAGGTGGCGAATTCCGAAGACGATCAGAAGAAATTCATCGCCAACGTCTCTCATGATTTCCGCTCGCCGCTGACCTCCATCCGGGGCTTCCTGCAGGCGATGCTGGACGGCACCATTCCGGCCGAAATGCATGAAAAATACATCGGCATCGTCCTGAACGAAACCGAGCGACTGACGAAGCTGACGAATGACCTGCTGGCCCTGAACAACCTGAACACAAAGGGTATGATCCTGAACCGGACGGATTTCGACATCAACGGCGTCATCCGGCAGGTGGCGGCCTCTTTTGAACAGACGTGCCTTCGCAAACACGTGACACTGGAGCTCGTCCTGACGGGCGATGTTCTGTACGTCAATGCCGATCAGGACCGCATCCAGCAGGTGCTCTACAACCTGATCGACAATGCCATCAAATTCAGCAAGGACAACACCGCCGTGCACATTGAGACGTCGGAGAAGCACCGCAACATCTTCGTCTCGGTAAAGGACCACGGCATCGGCATCCCGACCGGGGAGCAGAATGCGATCTTCGAACGGTTCTACAAGACGGATCTCTCCCGCGGCAAGGACAAAAAAGGCACCGGCCTGGGCCTGGCTATTGTACGCGAAATCCTGCGGGCGCATAATGAGAACATCAACGTCATCTCCACAGAAGGCGTCGGCTCGGAGTTCATCTTTACCCTAAAGCGCTCCGACCTCAACGACAGCCTGGAGGACTGACGGATTCTCGAATGTGCAAGTTTACCTGATATCAAGAGAAGCATGTGAACATTTTCTCAGTACGGAGTGATGAAGTCACACCAAGCTACTCGAAGATGTTGGTGTCAATTAGATATGAATGATATTGAGCGGAGGAAATTATGAATCAGAGAAGTGCAGCGGAGCGCAAGTTCTGGTCTCAGTTCGATGCGTTGGAGATGGGGACCGGCTGGGATGATCGGGATATCCTGAAGCCGCAGATCATGATTGAGAGCGTGTACGGCGACTCCCATCCGGGCAGCTATCACCTGAACCAGATGGTGGAGCAGGCAACGTACGGCGTCTATGAGATGGGCGGAAAGCCTGCAAAATATTATGCGACCGACATCTGCGACGGCTGCACGCAGGGCGGCGACGGCATGAACTATGTGCTGGCTTCCCGTGAAGCCATCGCCAACATGGTCGAGATTCACGGAAGCGCCGTGCAGTGGGATGGCATGGTGCTGTCCTCGAGCTGCGATAAGTCGATTCCGGCTCATCTGAAAGCCATTGCAAGACTGAACATCCCTGCGATCTTCATGCCGGGCGGCTCTATGCGGCCGGGGCCGGACATGACCACATCGGTGCTGGCAGGTGATATTTCGCTGCGTGAGAAGAGAGACGGAGCCATCACGCCGCAGGAGGTGCGGGATTATAAACTGACCGGATGTCCCTCCGTGGGAGCCTGCTCGTTCCTGGGGACAGCCTCCACCATGCAGTGCGTAGCAGAGGCTCTTGGCCTGACGCTGCCGGGAGCAGCACTGGTACCGGCTACCATGCGGGACCTCCTGCAATATTCCAGACAGGCAGGACGCAAGATCATGGAGCTCGCGGAGCAGAATCTGACACCGGACAAGATCCTGACCGAGGCGGCCTTCCGCAATGCGATTGTGGTGCATTCAGCCATCGGCGGATCCACGAACGCAACGCTGCATCTGCCCTCGATTGCAAGAGAGGCCGGTGTGGAGCTGCCGATCGAGCTCTTCGATGAGATCAACCATCAGATTCCGCATATCGGCAATATCTATCCTTCCGGAACACAGATCACAGAGGCATTCTGGTTCGCCGGCGGCGTTCCGATGGTGGAGTGGATGCTGCGGGATTATCTGGATCTGGATGTCATGACCGTGACGGGCAAGACCCTGGGAGAAAACCTGGAGGATCTGCAGAAGGATAACTGGTTCAATCGGAATCTGGGATATCTGCATAACTACGGACTGGAGCGGGAGCAGGTTATTTTCCCTGTGGAGAAGGTGAAGGAGCAGGGCTCCGTTGCGATCCTGAAGGGCAACCTTGCGCCGGACGGCTCGGTCATCAAATACGCGGCCTGCGCCGATAATCAGCGTGAGGTTGTCAACGCGAAGGCGAGGGTCTTCAACTGTGAGGAGGAGGCCTACGACGCAGTGGCTAAGCGCCTGATTGAGCCCGGCGAAATCATCATTGTCCGCTACGAGGGCCCGAGAGGCTGCGGAATGCCGGAGATGGTGGCAACGACCGAGGCCATCTGCTGCGATGACCGTATCAATGGAAGCGTCGCGCTGATCACAGATGGGCGATTCTCTGGAGCAACCAGGGGTGCAGCGATCGGCCATGTATCGCCCGAGGCAGCCTCCGGCGGACCGATTGCCTTCATCGAAGAAGGTGATCTGATTTCGTACTCAGTGAAGAATCGTACACTGAATGTAACCGGTATCGCGGGAGTTCCCTGCTCGGCAGAGGAGGCCGCAAAGGTCCTGGAGGAGCGCAGGCAGAAGGGCAGCATCATTCCACGTGAGCCGCGCAAGGGCTTCTACCGGATGTATACGCAGAATGCCCGCAGCGCCATGGAAGGCGGCGGACTGGAGTA
>CAYLUU010000052.1:12172-16559 GCA_964386925.1 uncultured Sarcina sp.
GATGGTTCTCTGGATCTGGAGAGCCAGGGCAGACTCTTCGACAACCTGATCGCAAACGGCATTGACGGAATTCTGATCGGGGGCAGCATCGGCGAGTTTTTTTCCCTGAGTATGGAGAAGAGAAGAGAGCAGGCAGCCTTTGCGATCCGTCACATTGCTCACCGCGTGAAGTGCATCATCGGAACCGCTTCGATGCTGGAAGAGGAGATCGTTCCGTATTCCAACTGGTGCCTGGAGCAGGGCGCAGATGCCGTGATGATCATTTCGCCGTATTATTTCCGCTTCGACGATGAGTCGCTGTTCCGCTTTTATGACGAGCTGTTCGGACAGATTCATGGACCGGTCTACATCTATAACTTCCCGGATCGCACGGGATATACCATTTCGCCGGAGGTTGTGCTGCGGCTGCGGAAGGCGCACGACAATCTGGTCGGCATCAAGGACACCATCAGCGGCATGGATCACACGAGAGAGCTGATCAAGGTAGTGAAGTCCGAGTATCCGGATTTTGAAGTGTATTCCGGCTTCGACGACAACGCGGCACATAACGTGCTGTCCGGCGGCGATGGCATCATCGGTGGTCTGTCAAACGTGGTTCCGGAGCTCTGCAGCGCGTGGATTCGCTCCATGCGGGAGAACGATGCGGAAGGCATCGCGCGCGGGCAGCAGCAGATTAATCGCCTGTTCGATATCTATGGTGTCGGACCGCTGTTCGTTCCGATCATCAAGGAAGGCTGCAGACTGCGCGGCATCGTGGCATCTGCACATTGCACGAAGCCGATCCCGGCGGTGACACCAGAGCAGAGCGCGGCCGTGCGGAAGATCCTGGAGCGAGAAGGCATTCAGGTGGCAATATAGCTCGAAGGAATGCAACGAAAGTGATCGACAACCCTGACAAAGACAACAGAATAGAGAAGAACAGCTCCGTCCAGCACCCACAGGAGCACACAGTTGAGACACCCCCCGTTCCGGAGGTCAACACCGACTTCATGAAGGAGGAGATCCGCCAGCGTCCGCTGAACAAAAAGCGCCTTCTGCGCAGAACCGTGGTGACGGCCTGTCTTGCGGTGCTGTTCGGCGCAGTGGCCTGCATCGTGTTCCTCCTGTTGGAGCCGGTGATCAACAATGCGATCAACCCGTCGGAGGAGCCGGCGGCCGTCACATTCCCGGAGGAGACCACAGAGGAAGAGATGTCGCCGGAGGATATGATCGCCAACGACGAAGAAATCCAGGAGGCTGAGGCGGAGAAAAAGGCCGCCAGCATGGTGGACATAGATGCCATCAGTAAGGAGGTCCTGGCCGAGGTGCGTAAGGAGCTGGCAGCAAGTGAGGACAATACGAGCCAGGAGGGTACGACCGCGGAGTACGAGCAGCTCTATTCCTCTCTGCAGGATCTGGCGGAGGAAACCGCAAAGGCCGTGGTGACGGTGAATGCCGTGACCAAGGATTATGACTGGGTCGGTGATGCATTCAATAATACCGGAACCTCCAGCGGTCTGATCGTGGCGCAGCGCGGCGAGAACATTCTCATTCTGACCGGCGATGAGGACTATGAATCTGCTGCAGAGATCCGGATCAGCTTCCACGACGGTCAGAAAGCGACAGCGCAGCTCCTGGCACAGGACAGTGTGACCGGCCTGACGATCCTGAGCGTTCCGGCCGCGGACCTGTCCAGTGAGATCGAGAGCAACGACCAGCTTGCGATCGCAACGCTTGGCAGCAGTGAGCGGGATGGCCTCGTCGGCAGTCCGGTCATTGCAATCGGCAGTCCTGCCGGGACGGCGGGATCGGTGAGCTACGGCGTGGCCACGAATGCCGGGCTTGCGCTGGACGTCATTGACAGTGACTACCAGCAGATCACAACGGACATCAGCGGGAGCAAGACAGCTACGGGCGCTCTCATCAACCTGAGCGGGAACGTGATCGGCTGGATCGACATGCAGTACCAGACATCGGATGCGCAGAACCTCATCTGTGCAACCGTAATCACGGACCTGAAGGCATTGATCGAGAAAATGTCCAATGAAACGCCCATGGGTTACCTGGGAATTCACGGAACCGAGGTTCCGGAGGATGTGCAGAAAGAGGAAGGCATCCCGCAGGGCGCATACATTGTGCAGACTGAGTTGGATTCTCCGGCCATGAACGCCGGCATTCAGAGCGGCGACGTTATTACCTCTTTTGCCGGGAAGCCCATCGGCAGCTATCAGGAGTTGATTGAGCAGCTGGAGAATGCGAGACCGAACCGCCAGGTCAGCATTGAACTGAAGCGCCGGAGCGGAACACAATATATCGATGTGTCGCTGATGGTAAGCCTCGGCAGCCGTCTGAGCTTCGCAGAGTGAACTCCTGCGTATGATATCGAACTAGAAGGGATGAATTATGCAGTACATCAAGGATTTAAAAGAAGGCACTACCGTCAACAGCATCTACCTCTGCCGCAAAAAAAGCGAGCTCACGGCCAAGAACGGCCGCTCCTATGACAGTCTCATCCTCCAGGATAAGACCGGCAGCATTGATGCTAAGATATGGGAACCCGGCAGTGTCGGCATTGAGGATTTCTCCGAGCTGGACTATGTGGATATCGTCGGTGAGGTAACGGTCTATCAGAAAAAATACCAGCTGAATGTAAAGCGGGCACGCAAATGCCACGAAGGCGAGTATGATCCTGCGGAGTACATCCCGGTGTCCAAAAAGGATCGGAAACAGATGTGGGACGAGATGATCCGCCTGGCTAACAAGGTGAAAGAGCCGCATCTGCGTCAGCTGATCATCAAGCTGTTCGTGGAGGATGCTGACTTCATCCATTCCTTTAAGGTGTCCTCTGCAGCGAAAACCGTGCATCACGGCTTCATGGGCGGACTCCTCGAGCATACGCTGGGCGTTATGAAGCTCTGCGACACCTTTGCAGACAACTATCCCTTCCTGAATCGGGATCTCCTGCTGACGGCAGCGATGTTCCATGACATCGGCAAGACCAAAGAGCTGTCCCGTTTCCCGCAGAACGATTACACCGACGAGGGACAGCTGATCGGTCACATTATCATCGGCGTGGAAATGATCGATGAGAAGATCAAGGAGATTCCGGATTTCCCGCCGGTTCTCTCGGCAGAGCTGCGGCATTGCATTCTGGCGCACCACGGCGAGCTGGAATACGGATCGCCCAAAAAGCCGGCACTGGCGGAGGCAGCTGCACTGAATTTTGCAGACAATGCGGATGCCAAGCTGGAGATCTTCAAGGAGATGTTCGAGCGCGGCACGGACGAGAATTCGTGGCTTGGCTGGCAGCAGCTGCTCGACTCCAACATCCGCAAGACGGAACTGTAATGGTAACTATTCAGAGTAAAGCCACTCCCAATAGAAGAAGATGCCATCGGGCATCTTTGAGTATCATTTGGCGAATGGGCTCTGAATAGGCCCTATGTGCGATGAAAGGAATGTGTCAGAACACGTGAGTAAGAAAATGAACAGGGCGGGGAAGGACGATCTTCCCTTCCAGAAAGATGACATCGTCCGCGTATCCATTCAGGACATCAGCTCCGACGGAGCCGGGATCGGGAAAGTGGACGGCTTCACGTTATTTATCAAGGACGCGGTCGTGGGCGACATGGTGACCGCGAAGATCATGAAGGTCAAAAAAGGCTACGGCTTTGCCAGATTAGTGGAGGTGGCAGAGCCGTCGCCTTTTCGCGTTGCACCGCCCTGCCCGATCGCGAGGAAGTGCGGCGGCTGCCAGCTCCAGGAGCTCTCCTATGAGCAGCAGCTGGTCTTCAAGGAGAAGAAGGTGCGCGATGTGCTGATGCGCATCGGAGGATTTGCACCGGAGCTGGTGGAGGCGATCACGAATCCGACGCTCGGAATGGAAGAGCCATGGCGCTTCCGCAACAAGGAACAGCTGCCGGTCGGCATGCAGAATGGGCGGCCGGTCGCCGGTTTTTACGCTGGTCGGACGCATTGCATTGTCCCTATCGAGGACTGTCTGGTAGGCGCAGAGGCGAACCGGGAGATCATGAAGGTGGTTCTGCAGTACATGGAGCAGTATCACGTGCCGGCCTACGATGAGGAGACGGGAAAAGGACTCGTGCGCCATGTCCTGATCCGAAACGGCAGGTACACGGGAGAGATTATGGTCTGTCTCGTAGTAAACGGGACCAAGCTGCCGCAGGAGGCGAAGCTGGTCGAGGCATTATGCAGTTTATACGCACCGACAGAAGGTTCAATCGATCATTCAATTAATCGTTCGGGGGCGGTTGCTGCGGCACAGAGGATTACGAGCATCTCTCTTAACACCAACACCGCCAGAACCAATGTCATCATGGGCGAGCAGACCCGCACGCTGTGGGGCAGCGATACCATTACGGATGTCATGCATGTGATGGATGTGAAG
>CAYLUU010000053.1:0-3589 GCA_964386925.1 uncultured Sarcina sp.
GAACTCGCGGGTGCGGAAGGTAAAGTTGCCGGGTGTGATCTCATTGCGGAAAGATTTTCCGATCTGGCAGATACCGAACGGCAGGTGCTTTCTGGAGGTGCGCTGTACGTTTTTGAAGTTTACGAAAATGCCCTGCGCCGTCTCCGGACGAAGGTAAATCGTATTCGTGCTGTCCTCGGTAACTCCCTGGAAGGTCTTGAACATCAGGTTAAACTGACGAATATCCGTCCAGTGGAACTGTCCGCAGGACGGGCAGGCTACCTTGAACTTGTTGATGAAGCTCATCATCTCATCATTGGACCATCCATCCACAGAGGAATCCAGTGTCAGATCATTTGCCTTGGCATAGTCCTCAATGAGGTTATCTGCGCGGAAACGCTCGCCGCAAGCCTTGCAGTCCATCAGAGGATCTGAGAATCCTGCAAGATGTCCGGATGCTACCCAAGTCTTAGGATTCATCAGAATTGCACAGTCCACGCCGACATTGGTCGGAGACTCCTGTACGAACTTACGCCACCATGCCTTCTTGACATTGTTCTTGAGCTCAACGCCCAGATTGCCGTAATCCCATGTGTTGGAAAGACCTCCGTAAATCTGTGAGCCCGGATAAATAAAGCCGCGCGCATTGCAGAGGGCAACGATCTTGTCCATTGATTTTTCCATATCTCTCTCCTTGATTTCTCTGCAGAATAGCTGCAGGTGTTTTATTTCAGAATAATAATCGCCGGTGAATCTGCGCTGATGGTGTCGATAGCCGTCGCATGTGTGGAATCCGTCACGCCCAAATTCGGTGTTGCATAGAGAATCTCCTGCGCCGTCACCACGTTCACCTGCTCCGTCAGGATAATAACCTCATTGGCTGTCAGCTGATCCAGAGTATCCTGATTCAGAATCTTTGACGAATCCGCATGGCTGACCGCAGACATAATGGACGCAAAGTCAAATCCCTGATCCTCCGCTTCCTGCACCGTTCCCATGAAGAGCGTTGTGTTGTTGAAGGACTGATAATCCTCTGCCGAGCTGTAGGTCAGTACCAGCTTCGCCGTCTGATTCGAAACATCCAGAGAATTCTGCTTCACCCCGCCGCCGTTTGCGTCGTTGTAGTCAGAAATTTCTTCCTTGATCTGCTTTTTCAATTCCGCAGCATCGTAATAATCCTGATCAAAGCTCTCGACCGACGTCACACGAATGCTGCCGTTTTTATGAAATTCTGCCGTAGAAGTGTCATACTCCTCCGGTCCCAGTGCCTTCGTCACAGCGCGGAGCATCAAGAACAAGCCGATCAAAATAACAATCGCTGCAGCCAGTACCGCCAGCTTCTGCAGATGCTGCCTGCGAAGCTTTTTCATAACTGTCTTGCTGCGTTTCTTCCCGGTACCTTTCCCGGAGGATGCTCCCTTTCGATTTGCTGCCGCCCGGCCGGCCGAACCTGCCGGCTTCTTTTGCACCGGCTGCTTTTTCTTCGTCCCCATGCTGCTCATTCCTGCTGCCATAGTCCCATCCGCTTCCAATCCGGTACACTTCTGAGTCCTGCAGCAAACTGATCCGTCACCCTTGGTGACCTTTTCAATCACAAAGCGGATAACCGCATACTGTTACACTTTATACTTTTTTTATCTCTCCCGCAACCGATACCTGCATTCTTCCCTCTGTCTCCTTCTATTCAGAATTACGAAGGGGCATCTACGAGACGACAGGTTGGCGGCAGATTCACCATCACATCAAGAATCTCCAAACTCCGGAACGTGTGGTGCTCAAACGCATAGGCCATGCTGCGCCTTGCCAGCTCCGCAAGTTCGTACTCCGCCGACTCCTCCAGCGTAAACGTGTACAGCTTTCCGATGGAAGCATGCTCAATATGCTGCAGCGCCGCCATCACAGCCGGTGAATATTTCTGCGGATTCGGCTCCCGAAGCTCCCCTTCAATGGCAACTGTCTTCAGTTCGAAAACCGCCCGCACCAGCCTGTCCGAAAAGCGTTCCGCCTCCAATGCGCGAAGCGTCTGATACAACAGCAGCAGGAGCTGTGCTTCATCATTGTTCTCTCTCGTGCAATATTCCAGCACTTCGCAGAAATACTGACCGAGCAAAGATGCCTCAATGTGTGTCCGAAACCATTCAAAATAATTCTGCGGCGAAGCCTCTACCAACGTATATGAGTCCCTGCCCGCATACAGACGAAATGTTCCGAACACGAACAGATCCGTAGCTGCAACCAGTGCAGAGTTCGGTCTTCGTGCCCCCTTGGCAAAGGCGGAAATCCGTCCCAGCTCCCGGGTCAGCAGTACCACTCTTCGGTCATATTCACCGACGGGCGAGACACCGATGACCATAGCTGTCACTTCTGTATATGGTTGTCGATTCCCGCTTCCTGCCATTTCCTTCCCGCATTCCGTTACAGACTCATGTCCTGTACTCTCCGCCGAGAACGTCAACGAAGATATCAGGAACACCATCAATGATTGTGACATCAATGATGGCGGCAATTATCAAGTGCATCCATTATCCCTTCAAATCCTTCGCATTGTATCCAAAGGTCCGCAGAGCACTCTGGTCATCCTTCCATCCCTTGCGAACCTTTACCCACAGGCGCAGATTCACCTTGGAACCGATCATGTTCTCGATGTCGATGCGGGCAGCGGTTCCGATCTTCTTGAGCATGCTTCCGCCGGCGCCGATGATGATTCCCTTGTGGCTGTCACGCTCGCAAATAATGTCGGCATCAATGTCGCAAATGGAAGGTTCTGCATCCTTCCGATATTTCATGCGATTGATCTGTACGGCAATCCCATGCGGCACCTCTTCGTTCACAAATCGCAGTACCTTCTCCCGAATCATCTCCGATGCGATCTCCCGCTCTGTCTGCGTGGTAACCTCTTCGGGATCATAGAACGGCGCTCCCTCCGGCAGCAGCTTCCAAATGGTATCCCGCAGGTCCTCCAGACCGATTTTCTGGCGCGAGCTCACAGGAATCAGTGCGGCCAGTTCCTGACCGGTCACCTTTTTCCATGCTGCTTCATAAGCAGACAATACCGGCAGGACGGCCGCTTTTTTCACGGAATCGACCTTGGTGACACACAGAATCACCGGTTTTCCGGAGCCGGCCACTCTCTCCATAACGGCCAGATCCTCTTCCTTCAGATTCGCCCGCGGCTCAACCAGCCACAGGATCACATCGACCTCCTTCAGCGTAGCCTCCGCCGCCCGGAGCATATACTCGCCCAGACGATCTTTCGCCTGATTGATACCCGGTGTATCCAGGAACACTACTTGTCCGTTCTCATCACTGTAAATGGTCCGGATCTGATTTCTGGTCGTCTGCGGCTTGTAGGAGGTGATCGCAATTTTCTGACCGATCAATGTATTCATCAATGTGGATTTTCCAACATTCGGACGGCCCACAATCGCCGCAAAGCCTGCCTTTGCCATGCTCTCTTCCTTTCTATCCTTCAACCGGCATCGGTTCGAAAATTCTTTGCAAATCTCTTCTGCATGGGCAAACTCCTCTGCCAAGCTCCTATGCCAATCTTCTACACCAATCTTCTATGCCTGCAAAAGTAATCATGTCAGCGGCTCGAGTCTCTCGAACA
>CAYLUU010000053.1:3689-15055 GCA_964386925.1 uncultured Sarcina sp.
CCAATCTTCTATGCCTGCAAAAGTAATCATGTCAGCGGCTCGAGTCTCTCGAACAGCTTCTCATTCTCACGCAGCTTCGCCGAGGCACCGACCACGCACAGGACATTGTCTTTCATGAAGGCCTCGATATAATCTCCCAGCCCGTGAATGTCTTCCAGCGTGCAGTCCAGGACCTGCTGCCGTTCTCTTTGCAAATCTTCCGCCGTGATGCCGATCAGCTCGCATGCCTGCGAGTACTTGCCCAGCATGCTGGGTGTCATCGGACGATCCATGCCGCTTACGGCGCCGATGACGTACTTGGTCATCGCCTTCTCATCTGCCTCCAGCGACCGGATGAAATCTGCCGCTCCCTCATAGGTCTCAATGGTCTCTGCCAGCTTCGGATCACGGTAGCTGACAAAATAACCGATTCCGTCCCGGCCAAAGCCGCTCATGCAGCCATATGCACCGCCGTTCATACGAACCTTTACCCACAGATAATCGTATCCCAGGATCACCTTCATCACACGAAGCGCACCGTGGAACGCAAGCCCCGCCTTCCGGAAATCACCGGCCCGGCAAACGAACTGAACCTGTCCAGCCGTAGTAAAGCCTTCCGCCTTCGCCGGGTTGGTACCGCGCACTGCCGTTCTCCAGAGGGACAACGCATCCACGGAAGCGTCACCGGGAAGCTGCGCAGCAACCCCCTTCAGCAGCTCGCCTGCGTGGTCCATTCTCTCCGGATCTGCCGTAATATCGGCAAAAAATCGTTCCTTCCGCACAACCAGCTTCGTCAGGCGGCTCATGGCCCCTGCCAGCTCCTGCCCGCGCTCTTCGAAATGACTGCACAGCTCATCCAGGAAGCGATACATGCCGATTCCCGACAGATCATCCATGATCGCTGCCGCCGGTGAGAGCGCCGCGCTCGCACGCATCACTGCCGTAGAGTGACCGGCCCCAGCCATCTCTGCCTTCATGGAGGCTCTTTCTTCCTCGAGCACCTCCTGCGCGCGGGACAGATCCGACCAGTCTGTATGCAGCAGCATTTCCTCTGCCAGCTCTAATGCCTTCTCCAGCTGACCGTCCATTGCCTTCAGCGATACCTTAAAGAGAATTCGGAAATTCGAAGGATCCTTACTGCTGGTCACATTGGAAACGCTCGGCGCCATTCCGCCGGTCACAATGTTAATCTCATTGTCCAGCTCGGAATACGTGTAATGCTCTGTATCCATAGCCCCCATGAGCACCTTGAACACGCCAAGTGCACGCAGTTCCGATTCCGGCAGATCCGTCACATCAAAGGCCAGATCCAGATAATCAATGCCGCTGGTAAAGACCGGATGTGCCAAAAGCGTCAAACCGCTCCCTTCATCCCTCGTCTTCTCCGTGACCGGCAGCACGACCTCTCTCTTAAGATCGCCCCGCTCCAGAACCGGAATGCTCGCTATGGCCTCCTCCGTGTCCGGTGTGTTCTGCCATGCGCGAAGCGATGCCTCTTTATCCCGCAGCTCCTGCATTTCTTCAGCAGACAAAGACTCTGCAAAGGTCTTCATTCTGGCCTTCTGTGCTTTTTCCATCTCCTCGGTCAGACCTTGCCTTGGCAGGAGGAGCACCACACTCTTATGCGGATTTTCGAGCAGATACTCCCGGATCATCCGCTCAAAATATCCCTTGGAAATGTCTTCTTTCAGCTCGTCAAAATAATGACCCAGCTCCAGATTGTTCCATACCTGATCTTCCTCGTACAGCCAGGTATCCATGAGATCCAGGCCGTAAATCAGGCCCTTCGGATAGGAACCGAAATCCGCCTCACGGTAATGGAATTCGTAGTAGTTGATACCAGCCAGCAAAGCCTTCGGATCAATGCCCTCCGAAGCCAGCTGCTCCAGTGTGGACTCAATGGTTCTGCAGAAATCTTCCTTCTGCTCTGCATCGGCAAATTTTGCCGCAATGGAGTAGTAGGGCTCATAGATGCCGGCCTCATACAGAGACTCCACCGTCTGTCCGATTCCCTTCTCCCGAAGAGCTTCCTTCACCGGTGCGCCCTCTGCATCGCAGAGGACATAATCCAGGACGCGGAAGGCCAGCATGTCCTTCTCCTTTCCGTGAATCGGAAGTGCCGCATTCCAGGACAGATAGGTCTTCCCGGCGGTCTCCTCTTCCGGCAGGATGCTGTAATATTTTTCCTTCTCTACCGGCTCCGAAAAGGGGGGCTGCGTTCCGATGGCAGAATCCACCTGCAGAACGTCGTACTGCGACAGATAATGCTCATCCAGGAACTGCAGACGTTCCACGACATCCATGTCTCCGTACAGATAAATGTAAGAGTTGGACGGATGATAGAACCGCTGATGGAAGGCCAGATATTCCTCGTAGGTCAGTTCCGGAATGACCTCCGGATCTCCGCCGGACACGATGGAATACGTTGTATCCGGATATAAGGAGGCCAGAACAGCATCGTTTAAGACATCATCTGCAGACGACATGACACCCTTCATCTCGTTGTAAACCACGCCGTTCACAACGATTTCCGGCAGCTGCGGAGTCTCCCCCGTCTCGACAGCATCACTGCCTTCATTCATCGTCTCATTGCTGCCCTCTGCACTATTCTCTGCGTTCTCGCCTTCTGCCGGGTCCTTTACCTCATAGTGCCATCCCTCCTGCCGGAAAATGTTCTCATTCGTGTAAATGTTCGGATGGAACACGGCATCCAGATAGACATGCATCAGATTGGCAAAGTCCTTCTCGTTCGTGGAAGCCACCGGGTACACCGTCTTGTCAGGATAGGTCATGGCATTCAGGAAGGTATTCAGAGATCCCTTTACCACCTCAATGAAGGGATCCTTTACCGGGAAGTCCCGGGACCCGCACAGAACTGTATGCTCAATGATGTGCGCCACGCCGGTGGAATCCTTCGGCGGCGTGCGGAAGGCAATGTAGAACACCTTATTGCTGTCCTCATTGGGCATGACGGCAATTCTGGCACCGCTTTTACGGTGCCGCAGAACGTATCCCTCACAGCCGATGTCTTCCAGGAACCGGTGCTGTTCCACTTTGTATGTGCCAAGGCTCTCAATGTCACGCAGCAGCTGCTCGGTACGATCTGTCTGATTCATCTGATTCCCCTGATCCATGCGATTCTTTTGCTCCACTTGATCATCTGATCCATGCAATCTTTTGGGACTTTCCACCCCAATCACCGCACAGAACTCTTTTCGATCTGTTGTAGTATTTCGTTTCAACCATGAGCAGCTCTGCCATCATTTCTGACAGCAGAGCTGCTCAACTTTCGCCTCTGCCCGGCACCTTTTCAAATCTCAATGATGTGCCGGTATACATAGGTCGCATATGCTGCGAAAAATTCTTTGTCCTTTTTCATCTCCGGCTTGAATTCAAACCACGCCGTCTTGTCTTTCACAGATTCCTGGAACAATGGCGTATATTCCTTTGTCCACTCCGGCAGGAAGGTTCCTACCTTGCCGGTATAGCAGTTCTGCGCTGTCGCCTGCTGGCGATGGCTCGGATCCACATAGGTTGCGATGGATTTGTGAATCGCCTGATCCAGTTCCGGAAGGAAGTAGTAATCCTTGTAATTAGAGTAAAAATAATGCAACTTTCCATTATAGATCGGAACCTTCAGAGTTACCTTGCTGCCCTGAATGGTGCAGTAGCATCCATCCTTCGATGCCGTAATCGGCATCGGGAAGGTATCCTCATGCACGCCTTCTGCCTTTGCGTGCAGGATTAACTCCTGCTGTGGATCCCCATTGGCATCACGGAAGGTATTGGCCTGTGCCCGATGTACCACCAGCTGTGCCTGCAGCAGATCCTTCCAGGCCAGCGTATCGGTCAGGGCAATCAGCCCTGCAACATCCGCACGATTGTGAGCCAGAAGTGCCATCCGCATCGAAGTGCGGTCGGTCAGTTCTTCCTGCTCTGCATCTTCCCCTATCGTCGTCTCTGCTTTTGCAGGTGCTGCAGACTCTTCTGCATTGTTCCCTGCTGTTTCACACTCTGTATATACACACGCCTCTTCCCGGGATTCCTCTTCCGCAGCCTTTCTCTGATTGTCCAGCTGCTGCGCCTTCAGAAGACGACTGATCATGGCCGCATCAATGCGTTTGGTTTCCTCCGCAATGGTATCCTGCTTTTTGTTTTTCCAGACATCGTCGAAGGTTGCTCCAATGTAATCCAGATATACCTGAATCAGTTCCTTGCCGCTGCGGTGCTCGGTGCGGTTGGTCCCCAGGAACTGCTCCACGGTCTGCTGCCTGCAGTCCGGAAGGGACATCAGCTTCTGAAAGGGCTTCACGTAACGGTACAGATCCATAGACTTCATTGCAGAAGGAAAATCCTCTGCTCCGGGAATTCCCTGCAATCCGTTCCAGACAATGCGGCGTGCCAGGAACGGCAGGTCAAACTGACGCCCATTGTAATGCACCAGCGTGGTGAACTTCTTGGTGAACAGAAGGAACGAGGTCAGAATATCCGCCTCGCCGTCTCCTTTATCATCGAACCACTGGATCAGCTTCCAGCAGTCCTCTTCCCAATAGCCGCAGCCAATGAGATAGATACGGCTTTTCTCTGCCACAATGCCGGTCGTCTCGATATCAACCGCCAGGACACTCTCCCTTCCGCCGAATCGAGAAAGGGGATACTCATTTGTATGGCCTGTCAGCTCACCCGTAATAATCTGCATAGTTTCTCCTTACTAATGATCCGACCTCGCATACTGGTTCTTCATGTGATTGGTAGCATCGAAGAGCACTTCATCCAAGGTCTTTCCGGTCTCCTTGCGCAGCATCTGTGCAATCGCTTCATTGGCCTTCTCCTGCAGCGGGATCTGTTCTTCGGAAGGTGCCTCTGCCAACAGACGATCATACTGATTAATCAGTGCATGTCCCTTGGACTGTACAGCCTGCTGATAATGTTCAATGTGATTCAGGTTCTTGCCGTAATTGGCATCGGCCAGAGCCTCGATCAGCCGTGCAGACCAGTAGAAGCTGTTCGTTGTCACCTCTTTGGTTGTGTTGGAAAGATACTCCGGCGTGGTCTCCACGTTCGCATAGAACGGCACTGCCGCATTGAATGCATTGGAGCCAAAGGCCAGCCATTCCACGGCCTGGTATTCTTTCGGCTTGTCACCGCGCAGCTGAATGATGGCAACAAAATCCGTCCGATTCACGCCAATGGACCTGTAAGCTCCGCGCATCGCGGGATCTCCGTAGCTTGCGTAAGGATCATAAGGGGTTCCCTGATAATGGGAGGAGAGAACGTATTTTACATCCTCTACTGTCACCTTGCGCTCCGGTACCATGCACCACGGGATGTCGTCAGAAAGCGGCGTATAATCTGCCTCCGGGCCGTCCCACTGCACGGTTCCGGGATTGAAATATCGTCCGATGAACCACGCTCTTGGCGTGTTGTATACATGATCCGCATCATCATGGCTGCCGAAGGCTTCCCGCGGATTGAACCAGCTGCCGCAATTCCCGCAGCACTCCTGCTCGTCTTCACCCTCACCTTCGCAGCACTTTTTCGTCTCGTCCTCTGCCTTAGCGGACGCATCCTCCTCGCTGCAGCCGCAGTGACCGCAGCAGCCCTCTGCGAACGAATCCCGCATTGTCAGATCCAGATGATTCTCCTCCATGAACTCCCGCAGATCTGCAGAGCACATGAAGTTCTCCTGTTCTCCCAATGCATCCTCGAGATCGAACAGATCAATTCCCAGCTGATTGGGCATCATGACATACGCTTCGTCCGGAACGCGGCAGGCAATCCAGTGATGTCCTCCGATGCTCTCCAGCCACCAGATTTCCTCGGTATCCTGGAATGCCATTCCGTTCATCTCATAGGTTCCGTACTGTTCCAGCAGCGCTCCCACGCGGGCTACGCCCTCACGTGCACTGTGAATGTAGGGCAGGGTCAGAACCACCAGGTCCTCTTCTCCGATGCCGCCGATCTGCTCGATGCCGTCATTCTCCTCTGCCGGAATGTACGTCACAAGAGGATCTGCTCCGAGAACCCGGTCATTGGAGGTGATCGTCTCTGTTGCGGTCATCGCAATGTTCTCTGCGTTGACACCGCTTGCCGCCCAGATTCCCTTGCCCTTCAGGGCATTGGGAACTGCGGTATAGCGCATGGGATTCTCCGGCAGTTCAATCTCCACATGAGACAGCACGGACTTGTAATGACGGGGCTGCTCATCCGGCTGAACGACGACGAATTTCTTAGGTGTGTAGTGTCCTGCTCCGGAGTCATCGTTTCGTGCAATGATGGTAGAGCCATCGTAGGAAGCCTTCTTACCGACCAGAATTGTTGTACAAGGCATGTCTTTATCCTCTCTGTCAAGGCCGCAGCCACATCGGAATTCCCAAAAGGAAATTCGGTGTGGCACGGAATCGATATCCAATAAAAAGGAATAGTCTGTAAACGGAAATTCCGTTTGAAATTACTCCAGCACAGACTCCAGTTCCATCTGCTCGAACTCGGTCTGCTCGTTGCGATTGAACTTCGCCAGAAGCTCATTGATCTTATTCGTGGATGTCGTCATATCCGAAATCGACGCATCATGGTTAAAGAAATCAATGATGTTCGCCATGAATTTGCCCATCTTGGCCTGTCCGAACCACGGTCTGTCCTTTAACTCCGGCGGCTGCCAGGTCAGATCCGAGGTGATCACCAGATCAAAATCACCGCGCGCATACGCTTCATCAAAAGCGTCCAATCCGTCCGTGAACAGGCCGAACGTTGTGCACAGGAACACACGTCCTGCGTTCATTGCCTTCAGCTGCCGCGCCGTATCCAGGATACTGCCGCCGGAGGAGATCATATCATCCATGACAATGGCATCCTTGCCGGCCAGATCGCTGCCCAGGAATTCATGGGCCACGATGGGGTTCTTGCCATTCACAATACGTGAGTAATCACGGCGCTTGTAGAACATGCCGGTATCCGCATTGATCACGCCTGCAAAATAAACCGCACGGTCCAGCGCTCCCTCATCCGGAGAGATCACGACAAAATGATCCTTATCCAGAATCACATCCGGGAAGGAATGAATGATCGCACGCAGGAACTGGTACGGGGACATGAAATTATCAAAATTAGCCAGCGGTGCCACATTCTGAATGCGGGGATCATGGGCGTCAAAGGTGATAAAATTCTTCACTCCCAGATCAACGAGCTCGCGGAACATGTTCGCTGCGTCCAGAGATTCTCTGCCGGAGCGATTGTGCTGACGTCCTTCATACAGGAATGGCATGATGACAGAAATGCGTGCCGCCTTGCCATTGATGGCCGCCACGATACGCTTCAGATCCTGGAAATGATCATCGGGTGACATGTGATTGGTGAAGCCATTCATCTGATAGGTCAGAGAATGGTTCGTAACATCGGTCAGAATGAAAATATCCTTGCCGCGGCAGGAATCACTGATCACGCCCTTTCCTTCACCGGTTCCGAAGCGGACACATTCTGCCTGCATGCGGTAATCATCCCGTACATACCCCTCGAATGCGGTATCGTCCTTGGCAATACTGTCGTACTGCCGGCGGAAGGAAACCAGGTAATCATTTACCTCGTTGCCGAGTGTCTCGGCCGAGGGCAAAACAACAAGTTCCAGCGGCGCAACCGGTATCTTGCGCTCCAGTTTCTGATGCAGCTGTAAATCAGACATGGACAGAATCTCCCTTGGTGTTAGTTGTAAAAAATCTAGATCATTGTACTGTTTGGTTCGATCGGATGCAAGTGTGGGCAAGTGAACACTATTAATCTAAATGTGATACGGGAACGCATTTCGGATCCAGCGCACGGCTGCTCTTCCATCTTCCTGCATACGGATTGCCACCACATCGAAGCGAATCGAATGCGTATCCGGTATGTTGTGAATGCACCGATAGTAGTCAGCTGTCCGGCATATGGTGCGCTGTTTGGAATACGTTACTGCTTCCTCCGGAGTGCCGCTTCCATCTCCTTTTCGCAGCTTCACCTCAATGAACAGGAGCGTTTCCCCTTCTCGTCCGATAAGATCCACTTCTCCGCTCCTGCCTCTGTGAAAGTTCCGTTCTGTGATCCGCACGCCATGGCCGGCCAGAAAAGATGCCGCCAGCTCTTCACCAATCGATCCGCGCCGACGCAGATTGCGCTTTTCCACTGGCTTGTTCTTCGCCTTATCCACAGAATTATCCATTCTGAGCTTTCCACCTTTCGCTCTCGGCAGCTCTATTGCTCCACGAAGTGTCCGATAAAGGATCTGCGGTGAATCGGGCAGGGGCCATACTGACGCAGCGCTTCAATGTGTGCCTTTGTCCCATATCCCTTGTGCGCTGCAAATCCGTATTCCGGATATTGCCTGTCATACTCCAGCATCATGCGATCCCTGGTCACCTTGGCGAGAATCGATGCCGCCGCAATGGAGAGACATTTCGCATCCCCCTTGACAACCGGTGCCTGCGGTAGTGAAATGCCGGGAATGGTCACCGCATCGTTCACCAATGCATCCGGCTGCACGACAAGTCCCTTTATCGCTTCCCGCATGGCCTCGTAGGTTGCCTGCAGAATATTGATCTTGTCAATTCGCTCCGGCGTGGCCAATCCCACATTCCAGGCCAATGCCTCCTTCGTAATCACTTCATAAAGCTCCTCGCGTTTTTTCTCCGATAGCTTTTTGGAATCATTGAGATACAGAATGTCGTGATCCAGCGGAAGGATACAGGCACCTGCCGCCACCGGACCAGCCAAAGGACCTCTTCCCGCCTCATCAATTCCGCAGATCAGAAGGCCTGACGGCACAGACTCGTCCGTCTGGATATTCGCTGCGCATAGTACCTCTCCCACCGCAGTCCGCTCGAACAGACGCATTCCGGCGACACGCTCCTGCTCGTTCCGAAGCTTCGCTTCTCTTTTTGCTGCAGCCTCTTCTTTTTTCGTCATAACTTTCTCTTCCTCTTGTGTCTTCCAGATTGTACACAAAGGCCAGTGCCATCATTTTCAAATGAAATGGCACTGGCCTGTTCTGACATACAAAGCTTACTTATCGGTCAGAAGTCCGATCTTTGAGAACGGATACATCCGCAGCAAAGCTCTTCCGATAATATCTTCGCGCTTGATGTTGCCGACATCTTCATACCGGCTGTCCTCGGATACGTTGCGGTTATCTCCCAGGACAAAATATTCATCTTCTCCCAGCTGAATCTCTTCCGCTGCAAGTCCCGGATTCACAATGCGCTCGTAGCCGTAACTCTCCCTCAAAAGTTCTCCGTTGATGTAAATGTTGCCTTCTTCATCAATCCGGACAGTCTCGCCGGGAAGCCCGATAATTCGCTTGATAAAATAGGTGTTCTTCTGGTGCTGATAAGGGAAAATAATAATGTCAAACCGTTCCGGATCCTTGAACCGATACGTCAGCTTATCGCAGATCAGCTGATCTCCGTCCTCCAGGGTCGGATACATAGACGAGCCATTCACATCCGTCCGCTGCGCTACAAAGGTGATCAGAACCCACGACAACGCAACCACCGCCAGAAGCCAGATGACAGTGGACAAAATATTCTTCCCAGCATTCTTCATATTCTCTATATTCTCCGAGTGCGCCTGCGCCCTCGGTTATCCTTTCTGTATTATGTATCTATTCAGCACCTGACGATTTCAGCGTGAATCGGGTACCCTGCGGAGGATTCATGATTGCGTTTGTATCCTTTTGCTCAGGCTTCCGGTGTATCCAGAGTAATGGCACCCAGTCTGCCGGAGCGGAAATCATCCATCAGCAAGTGAGCCGCACGCCGCGGATCAGCCTCACCGCCGCTGCGAAGGAGATTCCTTCGCGCCGCAATGATCACGAGAATTTCATGCAGCTGTTTGTCATTATATCCGCTTTCCTTTGCCAGTTCCATAGCCTGCAATAATTCATCTTTAAATTCTTCCGTCGATCTCTCTGCAGATTCCTTTAAAGATTCGTTCCTGGATTCATTCGAAGATTCATTTATAAATTCATTTGAAGATTCGCTCTCGCCGCCGACTTTCGGCCGTGCCATTCCATACCGTGCCTGCAGCAGTTCCGGATAGGTCCGGACCATAAATGCCAGAAGCTTTCTTGCCAGCTCTTCTTCATCCAGGATCTCATCGCGGATGGACCCCACCAAGGCAAGCCGCACACCTACCTGCTGATCCTCGAATTTCGGCCACAGGATCCCCGGTGTATCGAGCAGCTCAAGTCCCGCAAAAGAGATCCACTGCTTTCCCTTGGTCACGCCCGGCTTATTCCCGGTCTTCGCACTCGAGCGTCCGGACAAAGAGTTGATGAAGGTTGATTTTCCAACATTCGGTATTCCGCAGATCATGGCACGAACCGGCCGCCCGATGATGCCGCGCTTTTTGTCCCGTTCCTTTTTCTCCTTCGTGATCTTCTGAAGGGATTTCATGATTTGATTGTTGGCCTTTTTCGTTCTTGCATCCAGAGCAATGACCGAAGCGCCATCTTTCTCAAACTGCTTTACAAAGCGTTCTGTCATCTTCGGATCCGCAAGATCCGCCTTGCTCATAATGATGAGACGCTGCTTTCCCTGCGCCAGCTGATTAATGTCCGGATTCCGGCTCGACATCGGAACACGGGCGTCCAGAATCTCAATCACCAGATCCACCAGCCGCACATTCTCCTGCATCATGCGCCGTGCCTTTGTCATATGTCCGGGGTACCACTGATAATCCATTCGTTATACTCCTTTGTCTGCAGCCGCTTCGCAGCCTTTCATTCCTCTGTGTCTTTGGCCGGCAGTACCAGCCAGACCTCACCAATGATGTCCGTATCCTTCACCATGCCGATTCCCGGAGATCTCGAATCCTGACTCTCATCCGGATTGTCTCCCATCACAAAATATTCGTCATCCTCCAGCATCAGCAGATCCTCAGCAAGTCCTGCATAGGAAAGGTTTGTATAAGTGTCTGTCAGCGTGCACGGAACTCCGTTCACCAGAAGAACCCCGTTCAGAATCTGCACGGAATCCCCCGGAATTGCCACGACGCGCTTCACCGAAGGATGAATATTCTCATCGCCTCCCGGATAAAAGGCGATGACATCACCCCTCTCCGGTGTTCCCATGCGATACGCCAGCTTATTCACCAGCACGTTCTGCTGCGCAATAATATCCGGCTCCATGGAACTGCCCAGCACACTGACACGAAAGCCCAAACAGCGAAATGCCGCCACCGCCAGAAACACTGCCATCAGTGTATAAGCGCCCCACTGCAGAATCTTCAGCAGCTTCTCCGTATTGGTATTATTCTTGTCTTCATAAAAGGTCAGCCCGGTAAAATTGCGGCTGCGTCTCCGATTTTTCCGCATATTAGCCTCTTGGCCACAGAACGATTTCATTTAAGACCATGCCTGT
>CAYLUU010000053.1:15155-16413 GCA_964386925.1 uncultured Sarcina sp.
AAAACCGCTCTGTGCTGAACAGATATCATGTTGTAAAAAAGAAAGCCGCACTGACCAAGCAGTGCGGCTCCCCATTCTCATACCTTTTGAAGGTCTGATCAGCGGATCTTCTCTTTAACCTTAGCCTTCTTGCCGCTAAGCTGTCTCAGGTAATTCAGCTTTGCTCTTCTGACCTTACCCTGACGTACCACCTCAACCTTTTCTACGTTGGGGGAATACAGAGGCCATGTCTTCTCAACGCCAATTCCGCTGGACTCCTTGCGAACCGTGAAGGTCTTGCGGCTTCCGCCACCCTGAATCTTCAGAACTGTTCCCTCGAAAATCTGTACACGAGAGCGCTTTCCCTCTTCGATTCTGTTGTGCACACGAACGGTGTCACCAACGTTGAAGGAAGAAACTTCTTTCTTCTGGCTTGCTTCGATTTCGCTGATAATGCTCATTTTACATTCTCCTTTTCTGGATGTTCTTGCCGGGATGCAGGACCATATGCCCTGACTTTTCTCATAACCTTAACCGACAGAGGACCATCTCCGTACTGTATAACCTTCATGCAGAAACACATGTCCTGCACGCTACTGGCCGAATTATCTCAGCACAGCTTTTTCATACTAACACACGCACTTCGCCTGTGCAAGCACAAATCCTATTCATGCAGCCACGTACATCAGAATCCGATTCCATCTGCCGGCTCTTGCTGCATAAGCCTTCGCCTGGCCCTTTTGGATTTCGGCTCTTTGGGCGGATGCTGCTCCACCCATGCTTCATACAAATCCGGACGAATGGCCTTCGTCCTTAGCAGTGACTGCTCCAGTCTCCACGCATCCACCTTCGCATGATCCCCGGACAGCAGAATCTCCGGAACCTTTTTCCCGTTCCACTCTTCCGGTCTGGAATATTGCGGATACTCCAGCAGACCATCCTGAAAGGAATCGGTTTCCGCCGAGACCTCATTTCCCAGAACACCGGGAACCAGTCTTGATACTGCATCGACGATCATCATCGCAGGCAGCTCCCCGCCTGTCAGAACGAAATCGCCGATCGACACAGGATCCGTCACAATCTCTTCAACGACGCGTTCATCAATTCCTTCATAATGACCGCACAGGAGAATCAGATCCTCTTCTTTGGAAAAGTCTTCGGCCATCTTCTGATTGAAAACCTTTCCCACCGGTGTCAGATACACCACTCGGGTGCGCTTCTTCCCGGCTTTTTGGTCGTCAGCATCCGCAGCCGACACATTCTCAGGCACCGCAGCACT
>CAYLUU010000054.1:0-16290 GCA_964386925.1 uncultured Sarcina sp.
ATCCTCGGCGGCCTTCGGGCGAGCGGAACGGACGGCGTTTATACGGTAGAGTATTGCCAGAGTGCAAGCGGCCTTCTGGGCGGCATCGAGATCCTGTTTTATCTGGCGGATGATCCGGATGGCTGCGGCTGCGGAACTATGCTGTACAAGCATACTGTCGGCAATGTCGGCGGATACGGACAGGCAGGCGATTCTGGCCAGAACGGCTCTTCCGTGAAGGGTGCAGAGCGCAGTAATACCAGCGTGGTTTCACTGGGCCTTGTGAATGGTCAGACCTATTCCCGCGGCGGAGCTGTGGGCGGAACCGGAGATGAGGGACGACTCATCCTGTGGCTGCTCCTTAGCATCAGCTCGGTAGCAGGCCTGGCAGAGATCTATCTCCTGGAGAGCCGCAGAAGAGCTGTGCGCAGACGTAAGAATGCAAGCCGCAGAACGCAGCGGTAGAACATTTTGAAATAGGTGTCAGCTGGGACAAAAGTCCTTTTGCCACCAACATCATAATGATTTCGCTTCAGAACGTTTGAGAATGGACACGAAACTGTCACCAAGATCTGAATGCTGGAATCAACAGGAAAAGGAGTCAGCCATATGGCTGACTCCTTTAATTTAAGCAAATAGTGGAAGACCTGAAAAAGACGGAAGGATTCCGGCAGGGAAATCTGCAAATTCAGTTGACACGATGCGAGAAAAAGTGTAACTTACTGTAAGTTAAAAGATGCTAACAGGCGTTACATGCCTGCAATCAGCAATACCATTGCGTAACTGACGTTCGCGACCACTTATTTGCGGAAGCTATTGCTATGAGCGGATCTGAGAGGATGCACTTATGAATTTGAATGATGCCGAACTGGGCGTGGAGTATATCGTAAAGAAAATTGATACAGAGGACGAGGACATGGTGAGCTTCCTGTTCACGTTAGGGTGCTATGAAGGACAGCCGGTCACTGTCGTCACGCGCAAGAAGAGGAATATGGTCCTTTCCATTAAGGATGCAAGATACAATATCGACAGCGAGCTTGCTTCGGTGATTCTGATCTGATGGATTTGTAGCTGTGAATGGATACAGTCTGCTGTAATTGTCTGGCAGCCGCATTTGCAATGCTGATTTAGTTTGGTTTGCCTGCGGCGCCTATTTTTTTGCAAGTTGGTTAACATAGCCTAATTTTGGTTTGAAACAACGAATCTTGAGTAGATAAAACTTATCTGGAAGCTTCGGCCGCTTGTGATTCGTTGGTTGAAACATATGCTCTTGGTTTAATATTTTATGAGGAGGAACGTTTACCATGAGAATTGCGTTAACAGGTAATCCCAACAGCGGAAAAACCACAATGTACAACGCATTGACGGGCAGAAGCGAGAAGATCGGCAACTGGGCCGGTGTTACCGTAGACAGAAAGGAAAGCCCGATCAAGAAGTCCTACTTCGATGGCAATAAGGAGCTGATCGCGGTTGATCTTCCGGGTGCATATTCCATGTCACCGTTTACATCAGAGGAGAGCATCACCAGCAGCTATGTCAGAAACGAGCATCCGGATGCGATCATCAACATTGTTGATGCAACGAACCTGAGCCGAAGCCTTTTCTTCACCACTCAGCTTCTGGAGCTGGGAATCCCGGTTGTTGTTGCGCTGAACAAAACGGACATCAACGAGAAGAAGGATACTAAGATCAATGAGAAGCTTCTGTCTGAGAAGCTGGGCTGTCCGGTTATCAAGACAACAGCAATTTCTGACCAGGGCTTAAAGGACGCAGTTGCAGTAGCTGCTGAGCTCGAGGGCAAGGGCCAGAAGGCTCCCTATGTACAGGGAGACATTGATCTGACGAACAAGCAGGTTGTTATCGAGGCAGATAAGAAGCGTTTCGATTTCGTCAATGCGATTGTTGCTGAGGTTGAGGATCGAAAGGTTCTGACCAAGGAGAAGAATTTCGGCGATAAGATCGATGCGGTTATCACACATCCGATCATCGGTATTGTGGTATTTGCTGCGGTTATGTGGCTGGTATTCTACATCTCTCAGTCAACCTTTGGTACATGGTTGGCAGACATTCTGACTGGTTGGATTGAGACCTTCCAGGGCTGGGTAGGCGATCTGCTCGCAGATGCGAACCCGGTGCTGTCTGCACTGCTGGTTGACGGTATTATCGGCGGTGTCGGCGCCGTTGTCGGCTTCCTTCCGCTGGTTATGGTTATGTATTTCCTCATCGCTCTTCTGGAGGATTGCGGCTACATGTCCAGAGCGACCGTTGTTCTGGATCCGATCTTCAAGCGCGTTGGACTTTCCGGTAAGACGGTTATTCCGCTGGTACTCGGAACCGGCTGCGGCATCCCTGCAATCATGTCCTGCCGTACCATCCGCAACGAGCGTGAGCGCCGTGCATCCGCAATGCTGGCAACCTTCATGCCCTGCGGAGCTAAGCTTCCGGTTATCGCTCTTTTCGCTGGCGCATTCTTCCCGGAGGCAAACTGGGTTGGACCGCTGATGTATTTTGTTGGAATCCTGCTGATCCTGCTGTGGGCACTTATTGTTAAGGCTATCACAGGTATGAAGTACAGAAAGAGCTTCTTCATCATCGAGCTCCCGGAGTACAAGGTTCCTTCTCTGAAGTTCGCAGCACTTTCTATGTTAGAGCGTGGTAAGGCTTATATCGTAAAGGCCGGAACGATCATCCTTGTCTGCAACACCGTTGTACAGATGATGCAGACCTTTACACCGAGCTTCCAGCTGGCAGCAGACGATGCAGCAGATTCCATCCTGGCAGTTGTTGCACATCCGTTTGCTATCCTGCTCATCCCGATCGTAGGTATTGTTTCCTGGCAGCTCGCAGCAGCAGCTGTTACCGGATTCATTGCTAAGGAGAACGTTGTAGGTACGATCGCTACCTGCTTTGCCATCACCAACTTCATCGATACGGAGGAGCTGGCAATGGCTGACGGCGCCGGAAATGCAGTTATGGCTGCAATGCAGATCACCAAGGTTGCTGCTCTGGCTTATCTGATGTTCAACCTGTACACACCGCCTTGCTTCGCAGCACTGGGTGCTCTTCGCTCCGAGCTGCAGTCGAAAAAGTGGTTCTGGGCAGCCGTTTGCCTGCAGCTGATGACTGGCTACACGGTTGGATTCCTGGTATATCAGATCGGAACACTGGCTACGACCGGATCTTTCGGTGCTGGATTTGTCGGCGGACTGATCGCAGTTGTGATCATGGTTGCCATTGTGGTATCCCTTGCTGTAAAGGGCCAGAAGGCTGTTGCTGCCGAGTACAAGCTGGATTGATAGAATCAATACTACTCATTGGATTCGAGGTGATTGTGTGTTAGCTAATATTATTGCCGTTGTCATTATTCTGCTGATTGTTGGTGGCGCCTGCACCTACATTTATCGCTTCCGCAAAAAAGGCAGTGTCAAATGCATCGGGTGCCCGTCTGCGGGTTCCTGCACATCCCATGGAGGATGCGGATCCCAGGCAAGAGCAAAGACACCATCTAAGAGCAACACGAATCAGAAACAGTCATAACAGACGAATCGTAGAGATCAGAAAGGCTGCCCTTTGGCAGCCTTTTTGGTATTTGTTACCGTAAAATCCCGGACAGCGGCTGCTGATGCTGGTACGGAACGGATACCCTTTTTGATGCATTTGGAGGCAGTGATGGAAAATTTGGTAATTGTAATTCTGCTGATTGTAATTCTCGTTCCCGCAGTCATGACCGCAGCCAAACATATGCGCGGCGAGGGAGACTGCTGCGGAGGTCCGAAGGAAAAGCCGATCAAAAAAAAGATGACCGGGAAACCAATTAAGAAGATCCGTATCTCCATCGACGGGATGATGTGCAACAATTGCCGGGTGCGGGTAGAAAATGGCCTGAATGCCATGGACGGAGTGCTGGCAAAGGTTTCCCTTGCAGACAAAGAAGCTAAGATTTCTCTTTATAAGGATATCGATGTGCAGGAGATTCTGAATGTCATTGAGGCGATGGAGTATAAGGCGGTGCTGAAGGAGAACGGCTGAGACAGGATGTTCAAGAAATACTGGTATTAGATTATAATAGGGGATGGTGTCCGAAGGTTTTAAGGCGGCATCATCCCAACTTTTGTATCTGTTACTGTAAAATCCCGGACAGCGGCTGTGGGAGTGTCGTAGACACGTAGCAGCTGATTTTTATTTGTGGTGATGCCTGCACGCAGACACGGATCCATGCAGTGATAAGAGAGGAGTATACCGAATGAATCAGATTAAGCAGGCAGCTGTTAATATGAAACAGGCTGCGCCGGAGCTGGCAGCCTCCTCGATGGAGCTGCGGAATGCGGCGCTGCGCGGGATCGCGGAGGCATTGGAGAAAAGCCGCGAGGAGATTTTCGAAGCCAATCGAAAGGATATGGAGCGGGCTGCGGCAGACGGTGTTGCAGCAGCCATTCAGAAGCGCCTTCGCTACGATGAGACGAAGATGCGGGACAGCATTGCAGGGCTTCGAGAGCTGGAAGGGCTGCCGGACCCGGTTGGGAAGCGGCTGCTGTCCCGGCATCTGGACGATGGCCTTGATCTGTATCGCATCAGCGTACCGATTGGCGTGATCGGGGTTATTTTCGAAGCGAGGCCGGATGCCATGGTACAGGTGGCTTCGCTGTGCATCAAGAGCGGCAACTGCGCCATTCTAAAGGGCGGCAAAGAAACCGCTGAGACCAACCGGGTACTGTTCCGCCTGATCAAATCGGCGGCGGTCGGGGCCGGACTGCCGGAAGGGTGTCTCTTCCAGGCGGAGGGGCACAGCGAGATAGATGAGCTCCTTGCCTGCGACCGCGAAGTGGACCTGTTGATCCCGCGCGGCTCCAACCGGTTCGTGCAGTATATTATGGAGCATACGAAGATTCCGGTGATGGGGCACTCCAGCGGAATCTGCCATATATATGTGGATGCGCAGGCAGATGAGGAGCAGGCGATTCCGATTATCGTGGATGCGAAAACGCAGTATCCGGCGGCCTGCAACGCGGTGGAGACGCTGCTGGTGAACCGGAATATCGCGGAAGAGTTCCTCCCAAAGGCAGCGAAAGCCCTGACGGAAGCCGGCGTGAAAATGCGGGGAACAGCTGAGGCAGCTGAGGTGCTGGCGCGTCAGAAAGTCCAGGGAAATGATCTTGGAACGGTGCAGATTGCGGCAGAGGATATCATGCAGGAGGAAGATTTCGGTACAGAGTATGGAGATCTGACGATTTCTGTTAAACTGGTAGCTGATGTGGAGGAAGCTGCGGAGCATATCAATCGATACGGCTCGCATCACACGGACGCGATTCTGACCAGGGACGATGCGGCGGCAGAGTATTTCATGCAGCGAGTAGACAGCGCAGGCGTGTACCGGAACTGCTCGACGCGGTTTGCGGACGGCTACCGCTACGGCTTCGGCGCAGAGGTTGGTATCAGCACCGGTAAGCTCCACGCAAGAGGACCGGTAGGGCTGGACGGACTCGTAACTTACAAATACAGACTGTACGGCCACGGGCAGATCGTGGCGGATTACGCGGCCGGCCGGAAAGGCTTTCAGCATGAAGATTTTGTATCTGTTCAGCACCTGGCAATTTCAACGTGAATCGGGCGCTTGCGGACGGATTCACGATTGAAATTGACAGGCGGGCAAGGGGCGAAGCTCCTCTGCCCAGCCACATCGAGGTTTTCCGCAGGAAAATCGAGATGCGGGTGCTGAACAATCACAAACAGAAAAGGAGACAACAATGGCTAAAACCTACACAGTAACGATCACCATGGACAACGGAAAGGTAATGAAGGGAGAGCTCTATCCGGAGATCGCACCGATCACCGTGGAGAACTTCAAAAAGCTCTGCGACGAGAATTTCTATGACGGCCTGACGTTCCATCGTATCATCAAGGGCTTCATGATCCAGGGCGGCGATCCGAGCGGCAACGGAACCGGCGGCCCGGGCTACAGCATCAAGGGCGAGTTCGCAGCGAACGGCGTGCAGAATGATCTGAAGCACACGAGAGGTGTGCTGTCGATGGCACGTGCAATGGATCCGAATTCTGCGGGCTCTCAGTTCTTCATCATGCATCAGGATGCGCCGCATCTGGATGGCCAGTACGCTGCCTTCGGTAAGATCACGGAAGGACTGGACGTACTGGATGAGATCGCAGATGTGAAGACCAACTGGAGCGATGCTCCGTGGGAGGAGCAGGTGATGAAGTCCGTCGTGGTTACGGAGTAAGCTGACTGTTCGCATCTCGAGTTTGCAGCGAGCGGAGGAATTCCTCACGCCTGCCGCGAGAGATGGAGAAGACAGATTGATCTGTCATGGTGCAGCTGGTGCGGGTACAGCTCTGAATACAGGAGCGGCTCACCAGGACGCCGCGGCAGGGCTGCAGAAAGGCATCTGTCGGAAGAAGCGCCTGAACATCGGAGAAACGGAGGCGGCTGCGGCAGGTTCGACCCTTGCAGACAAAATGAATATAGTGCCGATCAGAGGTGACATACAGGATTTCTGACAAAGAAATGATCGCATCGTGAGCAGGCATGAACTCTCCGGGGGAGACAGGGACCGTAATGGTGTCCTTGTCTCCCTCTTCGCATATTTCGAAGAGAACCTCCTCCGAAAGTCGTGCAGAGAACTGCAGAATGGCTTCGGACAGAAGATCGATCGAGGCTGGATTCAGCTGGGAGATCTCGATACGAATTTTCTGCATAAAATGGTCACTGGTGCCTGTGGGATACCTCCCGTGCCAAAAGCCTTTTGCGTGAGCGTGGAATCCGTATAATTCGGACTATGCAGCGGATTCGTCCTGCGGCATCGGAAATCTGGAAGATGCGAGGAAGATTCTGCGATGAGAAGATTCTCTGGCAGAGGAGAAGCCTGCAGAATCGCTGCACCGAATCATCGAAAGCCGGCGGAGCCGGTCATGTCAATTGTCACGTCATGGGGGTATCAGGGATGAAACAAATCAGAGCAGTTCTGACACGATTACGTCATCATCGGCCAATACGAGCCAGCACAGGCGGTAAATGCGCTGCACTTCTGGCAGCAATACTATTGGTGTTAGGGAATAGCATTCTTCCTGCGAATGCGGAAGAATGTCCGGAAGAACTCCGGCTGTACACAGGTGAGGAGATCAGCATCTCCGGCACCGATGAAGACAGTATAACACAGAAAAATGAAAATAATGGCGTTCATGTTACAAAATCACTCAAAAATAATAAAGACGGAACGCTGCAGATCGAATTGGAATCCTGGGTGAGCGGCCGGGAGCGTACACAGATCGTTCCAATGGATGTAGTGCTGGTACTGGATACATCCGGCAGTATGAGACTGTCGTATTCCGGTGCAGAGAACCGGCTGGAAGGTCTGAAAAACGCGGCGGTTCAGTTTGTGGATGCCATCGAAGAACAGAATCAGAATGCGGAAGGAGGCATTCTGAGCCGCATCGCATTGGTGGAATACAACTATGACAGCGGCAGCGGAATCCGTAAGAGTCTAACGGAAATTGATTCGAACGGAGCAGGAGAGCTTCGATCTGCCATTCGTTCCCTGTCATGGGGAGGAAGGACGAGAACCGATCTCGGAATTCAATATGCAGCAGAGGTGTTGAATGGGGAATCCGACTCGCAGCGCAATCAGGCAGTGATCCTGTTCACGGATGGCTGGCCATCCAATGAGACTTATGACGGCTTCGTGATGGAGACGGCGAACAACACCATTCGAGAGGCCAGGACCCTGAAGGAGAACGGCGTTGAGATCTTTACGATCAGTATTGAGCCGGGAGCTCATTCAACATCCGGGGAGGTCATGCCGACCTATCAGTCAAACGGGCAGCCGTATTATTCGGCAGCCTGCATGGAAATCGAAGCGAACACCTCAGATGCCAATGTATATGCACTGGAGAATCGATTCATGTACCTCGTGAGTTCGAACAATCTACACGCGCAGGATATGGACACACCGAATGCATTGGACAGTTCGGATTCGGGCAGTACAACAGGGAATACCCGGGAGACCTATTACTACACAGCTTCGAGTGCATCAGAATTGGCATTGACATTCCGGGAGATGGCGGCCCAGATCGGAACGGCAGATCGAAGTCTCGGAACAGAGGCAGAGGCGAGAGACTATATTCGAAATCCTTTCCGGCGTGAAAACTCAGAGGAGATTAAGGTCTATACATCCGATTATCTGGGGGATGGCAGCTGGGGCGAACGATGTGATGTAACGGATCAGGTTCACATTACAGCAGATGAAGCGTCAGTAAAGGTCAGCGGATTTGATTATGCCTCGCATTACGTATCCGATGGAGATCAGCCAAAGGGCAAAAAACTCATCATATCTTTCACAATCAGGCCGCAGGCAATCTTCGGCGGCAACAATCTTCCAACGAACAGCAATACATCAGGAATCTATGCAAATGCAGAGACAGAGAATTCGGAAGTACTGTATCCGGTTCCGTTTGCAGATCTGAAGCTGCGTTATCGCATCGGAATGCAGGATCAGCGAATCTACGTGCCGGATACGGCAAGGCTTGAGGATCTTGTGAATCTGCCGGAAGGATGGGGACCGGACGGCGAGAACAATGCATATGTGCAGATTCGCTACGAACTGAAGGAGGCAGCAAGCGGCACTGTAGTCGGAACGAGAGATGTGGCGGCAGGAGAACGACTGGAAGAAACAACGTGGACATGGAGAACGGAATCTGGCAATGGCGGGACAGACAAGTGCGGAGAATATATCCTGACCTGTCGGATGGAGCCGGTTGAGGATGGACATTATGAGGCACTTTCGCTGGAAGATGCAGGAAATGTTCATGTGTTTCATCCGGTATTGCATTTCATGGATTCTACGCAATATCTGGGAGATCCGGCGGATGTGACAGTTGGGGATACGACAGGAAACGGATCACTCGGAGAGCATCTGCAGGAGGTGACATGGAAATGCGCAGATGACACAGAGTCACGAAAAGAAGAGGAGCCTGCTCTGGGATACAGACTTGCGGTTCCGAAGGGGTTAAAAGAGCAGGACGGGCAGAGCGTAATCGACCAACTGGAGGATATTCCGGTCATCGTGGGAGTGTACCGCAGCAGCGGCTCGGAGCTTACGACAGATATCACAGAGCAGTCCGAATTCATTCACAGCTGCGAGAGAGCAAGCTGCGGCTACGAAAAGCGAATGGAGCAGGAGTCAGAGAAGGGAACCGGAGTGCGCTTCCTGATCCATGTCCTTGAGAAGCCGATGCAGGAAACCGTTGTACTGCCGAATACCGGCGGAGAAGGAACCTTGAGATACCGATATGCAGCGGCGGCGCTGGCTGCCATTGCCATTCTCGGAGGGATCATCAGAAGATTTCGGAAACGGGAATGGTGGGAAATTCACAGGTAATGGAGCAGAGAACCTATCCGCTTAGGATGCGAATAGATCGAAATGCTATGCGTGAAAGTAAAGAAAGCATAAGGGGAAAAGAAAACAAGAAAGGGCACAGGAAAGGAAACAGAACATGAGCAAGGGAAAAATTAATTTTGAAACCGGAAGAGAAGTGTTGGTCAGATCCGCGATGGCAGCGGGGATGCTGGTTTTCCTGCCGATTGCCTCCGTGCAGGCGGCGGAGATTCCGAACGGTACGATTACAGTCACGAATGTGAAGGATGACAAGGCGACAGTGACGGCCTATCAGCTGGTGGATGGTGTGTATTCCGAGGAGAACAAGCTGACACGATATGTCCTGACAGACAGTGAGCACATGAGTCTGGCGGATATGAAGAATCCGACGGCAGAGGAGATCGCAGGCATTGCGAATTATATTGAGGGCAATCCGGGCAGCGTGACCGGTCAGCAGATGACACTCTCGGACAAAGAGACCGGAACCTGGACGCTGCAGGCGGAGCCGGGAGAATATCTGATCCTTGTGACCGGGACGGGGGACACTGTGTACAATCCGGCAGTGGTGTCGGTGAACGTGACGGACGCAGATCAGATGTCTCTGGAGGATGGCAGCGTAGATTACACGTCCTGGTTCGGGAGCGGCAGCAGTGCCTATCTGAAATCCTCTGCGACGGGGCTGAAGAAATCGGTTATGAAGGGCGGACAAAAGCTCTCCGGCTGCTCAGCTGCAGTGGGGGAGGAACTGACCTTTGTAATCGATGCCATGCAGATCCCATCCTATTCAGACAGCTATGACCAGGTGATATATCAGATTACCGATCAGCTGGAAAAAGGAGCATTTGATGGAATTCAGAACCTGCAGGTGTCCGTGAATGGGAATGCAGTAGAGGCTGGAGACGATACCTGGACGGTGAACTATGGGAGCGATCGTTGTTCTTTTGAAGTGTCCTTTGCGGACAGCTATCTTCGGGCACATGGAATGCAGACGGTGGAGATCCGCTACACCTCAAAGCTCACCGATGCGGCAGGACTGAATTACGCAGAGAACACCAACGTAGCCGTGCTGCGATATTCCAACAATCCGGCCGATGCTGCATCCGTGCAGGAGAAAACAGCTGCGACCTACCAGTATACCTTCGGATTGGGAGCGAATATCGATGGAGAGGGAACGAAGGAGCAGCAGGTGGAGACCGAGGAGCTGAACAAGGTCACAAAGGCAGCAGGCAAGGGTGCCTACGAGAAGGTGAGCGATACCTATTCCGGGACAGGGGCAACATTGACGAACCGCAGCAAATATGCGCTGGCCGGAGCGGAATTCTCCCTGTACAAGGATGCTGCCATGACACAGCAATTGAAAGTCAGCAAATCTGACCAGAATGGCCGAATCTCTTTTACTGGTTTGGCGGAGGGCGAGTACTACATGAAGGAGACTGCGGCACCGGCCGGCTATGCCTCCAATGATCGCAAATATCACGTGACGATTGCAGCACAGTATCGGGAAGACGGCATCCTGAACAGCTATACGGTGACAACCAAAGAGATGCAGGCAGATGGGACGGAGACGGAGGCGGGAGCGGTTACCTACACCTCTGATGCAGTGGTAGAAGAGGACGGCAGTGTAACGAACACGATTGAATCGAGCGGAACACCGGCTGAGATTGTAAATGTTCCCCTGGTGCAGCTGCCCTCGGCCGGTGGTGCGGGAACCTTTGGATTC
Source organism: uncultured Sarcina sp. (assembly GCA_964386925.1). GTDB lineage: Bacteria > Bacillota > Clostridia > Lachnospirales > Lachnospiraceae > CAG-791. Next base: position 11,083 of record CAYLUU010000054.1, read on the forward strand.
GTGTTGGCGGCAGCGGGAATGTCAGGCGGCTTCCTTCTCTGGAAGCTGTCCGGCAGAAAGCGCAGCAGATAATGAGGCAAACGATTCGGCGAACGGCGGAGACGCTGATGGTACTGGCAATTCTGGCGGTCGGATTCTATCCTGCCGTCAGTGATGCCTGGAATCGATTCGTAGCGAATCGAATGATCGTGGAGTATGAGAATTCCGTATGGAAAAGCGCCTCTGATACGGAACTTCAGCGTCAAAAAGGGTTGGCACAGGAATACAATCGCGAACTTCTGGCATTGGGAGGCGGAATTTGGGGGAAGCAGACACAGGAGGTACAGCAAAGCTATGAGACAATCCTGGATTTGGACGGAAGCGGGATTATGGGGTATCTGGAGATCCCATCGATATTGGTCAGTCTTCCAATCTATCATGGAACATCGGATGAGGCATTGGCCCGGGGAGTTGGACACCTGGAAGGTTCCAGCCTGCCGATTGGCGGTACAGGGACCCATGCGATTCTAAGCGGTCACAGAGGACTTCCTTCAGCAGAACTGTTCACGAACCTGGATGAGCTGGCACAAGGGGATGTTTTCTATGTGAACTGTCTGGGAGAACGACGGGAATATGTTGTCTCGAAGATTCGCATCGTACTGCCGGAGGAAACCCGCGATTTGAGAATTGAGGAAGGAAAGGATCAGGTGACATTGGTTACCTGCACACCGTATGGGGTGAATACGCACAGACTCCTGGTTACCGGCGAGAGGAGTGGGCGGCAGGAAACGCGGCAGAATACGTCTGCAGGCTCCTCGGAAAACGACATGAATGGAACGGCGAAGGAACTGCATCGGCCGATCTGGATTCTGGCGGTGGCCGCAGCTGTGCTGCTGGGGACTGTTCTGCGGCTCATATGGATCTGGACGATCGCAAGGCAGCGCGAGATGCGAAAGGAACGAATCCGGCAGCGCAGGAAGGTGTGAAATGGGATATCTATTCAGCGCCTGTCTGTCAAGTTCAATTGTGAATATACCCATAAGGCGGTCGATTCACATTGAAATTGGCAGGTGCTGGACAGATATGAAATGGGGGAAAATGAGAAAAGAAAAAAGTACTGGAAAGAGAATACTGGGTGGGATTCTGGCGGGAGCAGCGGCAATGGCTGGTATTATGCTGGGATATATGCTGCCGGTCAGAGCGGCCGGAACCGGCCAGGTGCAGGTGTCGTATACCTGCAGCAGCGGAAGTCAGGCTGTTCAGGGGGCTGAATTTTCACTGGTCTGCGTGGCAGATGCGAAGGTGACGGGGACGGGAGCGGTTTATACATTGTGTGCAGATTTTGAAAAATGCGGGATGGATCCGCAGAAGCCGTCCTTCTGGAGCAGCAAGGATACTGCATCGGAGCTGCTGAAATGGAGAAATCAAAGAGAAACGCGGAACCTTCGGGCAGCACAGACGCAGAGCACAGATGCAGCAGGGAATGCTCATTTTACCGGATTAAACCCCGGAATCTATCTGGTGTGGCAGAGCGGAGCAGACAAGGGGAATGCGTATGAGATTTCTGCTCCTCTGATCGTGGCGGTTCCGACTTTTGGGGAGAGGGACAGCCAAGGAAATGCGGCGCAGGAATGGCACTGCATTGTCTTCCCAAAGACAACAGCGCGGCCGGTGCAGACGGTGACTGTTGTGGAGAAGCTGGTTGAGACTGCGAGTACAGTGATTTCCCCGCAGAAGGAGACAGCCCAGGTTCTGGGAGTACAGGTTGAGGATGCCGACAAGGAGATGGCGGAACCATCGGATCGCGGCGGTGAAACCGGGGACGATGGGATGCTCAGCTTGCTGCTAATCGGGATGCTGGGTTCCGCGGCCGGATTGGCAGGATGGCTGCTGCGTTTGAAAAGACACCGGGAAGGGTGATTAAAATCTTCCTACGCCGTTTGCGCTCTAAGGCAGTCTTCTCTGCAGACTCCGGCTGAATGAAATGTGGTATCATAGTCCGTATATCGTATCTGTTAAGCCACATCGGGGGTTCCGTGGGAATAGATACAAGTACATCAACAAGGTGATTACGTCCGCCGAGGCGGATGTGTGAGAAGAGAGAACCAAAGGAAGAGACTATGGGACAGCGTTTGACAAAAGGTGATGTAGAGAAGATCGAGGCCGAGATTGAAATGCGGCGTGTGGAACTGCGGCCGAAGCTGACAGCGGCGGTTGCAGAGGCAGCTGCGCAGGGCGATCGCTCGGAAAATTTCGAATATTATGCGGCGAAGCGGGAGAATGGACGCAACAACGGACGGATTCGTTATCTGGAGCGAGTCCTTCGGACGGCTGAGATTGTAGAGGACGCACCGGAGGATGAGGTCGGTGTCGACAAAGAGGTACGGATCTATATCCCTGAAGATGACGAAGAGGAAACCTACACGCTGGTAACACCCATACGTGCAGATTCCCTCAACAACATTGTCAGTATTGAATCTCCGATCGGTCGTGCCCTGCTCCATCATCATGTGGGGGACAAGGTCACGATCCGGGTAAACGATTCCGTCTCCTACCAGGCTGAAATCCGTGAAATCCGAAACTCAGACTCTGCAGGAAAATTGGATATATCAGAATTTTAACATCTGTTCCGCACCAGTCGATTTCAACGTGAATCGGCCGCTCGCGGACGAATTCACGATTGAAATTGCCTGCTTGCTTTACAGCAGCTGGTATACCTTTACACCATGTGCAGGAATTTCTGCTTCGATCACACCGCCGTGTGCGGTGTGATTTTTCTTTTCCCAGAGCTCGTGGAGCAGGAGCTCGGAAGGAACCGTTCCATCCTCCAACTCCAGATCGAGAGCCTCGAAGGAGACGGAGCGCATGCCGTCTTCATCCGAGAGGTTAAAGATGGCAACGGTGACGGCGCCATCCTCGCAGTCAGTGGTCTCCCAGACAGCGGTGGTCTCGTTACGCAGAATCTGGCGGGCAAAGTGTGTTCCGTCATTCAGCTTCAGCAGTTCCTTGTTGGTCAGCATCCGAAGCTCTTCATCATTGAGCTTGGTCAGCTCGCCGCCAATCATGAGTGGAGCTCCGAATACGTTCCATAATGTCAGCATGGTGCGCAGCTCGGTGTCGGTGAAGGCGGAACGGCGCTCATCACAGAAGGTTTTGCCGATCACACCGATGGGCAGCATATCGCAGTCCGGATAGCAGCCACACGCAACATGGTCCTGCCATTTCTCGCAGCGCTGGAACATATCGAGCAGCAGCGGCCAGCTGTCCCAGAAGTCATCGGTGATACGCCACATATTGGCATTCTGTGCATAGAACCATGCGCGGTCTACATGCGCAGGTCCCGGAGACAGAGACAGAACGATTTCCCGTCCGGTTTTCATGATGGCCTTATGGATCATTTCGGTTTCATGCCAGCCGGAAAAGACCTCTACCTGGCTATTGTCGGGATACTGTCTGGAATCGCAGATATCATCGCATTTAATGAAGTCCACACCCCAGTCAGCATACATTTGGATCAGAGAGTCGTAATAAGCCTGTCCCTCAGGAATGTTGCGGACCCCATACATGTCCGGGTTCCAGGGGCAGATGGAGTAGGGATCCGCAACCTGATCGGCAGTCATGTCGGTTCCATAGATCGGAAGATGCCGGAAGGCTGCTGCACGGGGAATGCCGCGCATGATGTGGATGCCGAACTTCAGCCCCAGACTGTGGATGTACGAGGCCAGTTCCGTAAAGCCCTTTCCGCCGGCTGCGGACGGGAAGCGGTTCTCTGCCGGCTGGAGGCGTCCGTACTCGTCCATCACGTCATCACCGAAGGGAATATACTGGATCTCCGGCCGTTTGGTTCCGGCATCGCGGGAATACCATTCGATGTCAATGACGATGTATTCATAGCCGGCATCCTTGAGATGGGCAGCCATGAAGTCTGCATTCGCCTTGATCTGCTCCTCCGTGACGGAGGTGTCGTAGTAGTCGTAGCTGTTCCACCCTTTCGGGGAGGACATTGCAAAGCTGTTCTTGTTCATTCCTTTTCCCTCTTTCTAAGTGAAATATGTGTCAGATTTAACACCTGACGATTTCAACGTGAATCGGCCGTTTACGGACGAATCCACGACTGAAATTGACACGTTAGGATCAGAGCTCCGAAACGCTGAGAATACTTCACGATGCAGCAGGTGCTTTGACGAAAGATGCAACTGGTCTGCTCGATAATTCATATTTTGGACATTGCAGGCAAACCAGTTGTGAATATACTGAACATCAACCGCACCTGTCATGACAGATGTGTTGATTTCCGGAAAATCAACTTGTTGCCTCAGATGCACCATTTGAAGGGAGGAGTTCTTATGAGTACTAACACAACAACTGCAGCTACTGCACGTGAGGAAGAAGACAGCAAACTGAAAAAGCTGGTGTTCGCCGGCGTCTTTGCAGCAATTACCTATGTCGTATTCACGTATCTCGCAATCCGTATTCCCACTCCGGGAGCAGGACAGGTTTCCGTACACCTGGGAAATGCCTTCGTGGTTCTCGGTGCGCTTCTGCTGGGCGGTCTGTACGGAGGAATCGGCGGTGCCATCGGACTGACCATCGCCGATCTCATTGATCCTGTCTACATTGTAGAGGCTCCGATCACATTTATCATCAAGTTTTTGATCGGTTTGATCGTTGGAATCATTGCGCATCGCGTGGCACACATCTCGACGGAAACGGACAATAAAAAGGTCCTTCGCTGGGTAATCATTGCAACGATCGCAGGACTTGCCTTCAATGCCTTTTTCGATCCGCTGCTGCGTTATTTCTATAAAATTCTGATTCTGGGCAAGCCGGCGGCAGAGGTTTCTTTTGCCATCAATCTGGTGGTGACCCTGATCAATTCCGTTGTATCTGCCGTGATTGTTGTCATCCTCTATATGGCACTGCGTACGCCGCTGAAAAAGCTGGGTTTGTTCTTCCGGCTGTGATTGAACGGCAGATAGACACTATATTAATGGCGTTTGCCCGAATCCTTATCCAATTGCGATGAGGATTCGGGCTTTGTTTTGGGACAAAAGCTGTTGCAGCGGTTCCCTGAATCCTCGGTTACGGTTCGGTTACGGGGAGAGCATTATGATACGTGCATAACAAAACAACACAGGAAAACAAAACAGAAGGGAACACCAAATCGACGGAGTCGAAGCGGAGGCCCAGGAGAAGAGAAAGATCGAAAAACAACGCAAGAGAAAGGAG
>CAYLUU010000055.1:0-15807 GCA_964386925.1 uncultured Sarcina sp.
CCTCCGCAGTTTCAAAAGTATCTGTCCCATCCGCTTGAAAAGCCGGTAGATGATCCGAATGTCATTAAGATCAATAAAGCGAAGCTTGCAGAAAAAAAGCAGACGCCGGAAGAAGCACTTATGCAGGTTATGAAGGGACTTCTGCCGAACTTTAATAAGGACGAAGATTTCTTTGCGCAGGGATTGACGTCCCTTGATACGGTCAAGATGGTGACTAGATGCGGCGAAGCAGGCTATCAGCTGGAGCTCAAGGATATTTATATGTATTCCACCTTTGATGAGCTGCTGGAGCATCTCAAATAAAACACGAATAAATGATAGGCCGACTGCCCTATAGAGATCAAAACAGGTTGAAGGCAGCCGGCTTTTCAATGAGAGATTTCAATGAGAGAACAGCGATGAACACTGCATACGAGTATACAAAGGAAAAACAATCTGCTGCAGGGCCGGCCAGCAAGACTTATTCAGACAATCATCTGTCTTTCGGTGACCTGGCAAAAATTCGGAAGAAATACGGGGACAATATTGAAGACATTTACGAGCTGGATTCAGGTCAGGCGTGGATGTTTGAGACGAGAAAGAAAAACCGATCTGCTTTCTTTCTGCAAATGCTGCTCAGAGTGGAAATGGAACTTGTTCCGGAGCAATTTCAGAACCGAATCAATAAGGTATGTGAGGAGAGAGAAGCACTTCGGTTTGCATATGTTTCCAGGGGATTGGACAGACCGCATTGTGTGGAATTAAAAAAGCGAAATGCAGAGGTGGTGTTTCAGGATTTATCCTTTGTTCCGGAGAATCAGATTGATGAACAGCTGGATACGCTTTGCGAGAAAGATCGCTACAGAGGATTTGATCTCGAGAACGATCCGCTGCTGCGAATTCTGGTGTTCAAGCTGGCCGGGGAAAACGAGTATGCATGCATCATTTCTCAGCCGCATATCAATAGTGACGGAACCAGCATAGGACTTTTGATCAAGGATATTTTCATTGACTATGTGCTCGGGATTGACAATGCTGTCAGTGTTGAACATCAGGGCGTTTTTAAAAAGATTGCAGCATATAAGGAAAGCCTTGATATTGATGCGGAGCTTGCTTATTGGAAAGAGTATCTCAAGGGGGCTTCTGAAGAAATTCGTCTTCCAGGGATGGTTCAGAGTGGGAAAGAGTTTGATGAGAAAGTTTATCTTTCGGGCGTCGATCGAGAAATCGAAAAAGCCCTGAAGAACGCCCAGAAGCGGTATAAGGTAACGCTCTACAATTTGCTTCAGGCGGCATGGGGAGTTACCTTGAACCGCATTACCGGAAGATCGGATATTCTTTTTGGAGCGATTACTTCCGGAAGAGACATTGAAGTGATGCAGAGCATGATGATTCCGGGAGGCTTTGTCCGGGCTCTTCCTGTCAGAATCCGTGTAGAAGATACCATGACGTTTGGCGAAGTGGTAGAAAGGGTTCAGAGAGAGTTTGCGGAATCTATGAAATATTCTCATTGCTCATTGGAGCAGATGAGAATCGCGGCAGAAAGAAAAGCACCTCTTTTTAACCATATTCTTAATTGCCATAATTTCACAGGGAATCAGTCTATGAGCGGTGGGATGCAGATTCCTGGATTTAAAATTTTAAGCGGAACAGCTTATGATAACCTTTCTGAAGATCTGGCCATTTACATTCGGCAGGGAAGTGATCAGATGGAGCTGGGAATTGGATACAATGGTGCGGTTTTCAGCAGCGAGACGGTGGAGCTGTATGTGAAAACCTATAAAAAGGTTTTGTACCAGATTTTTATGAAAGAAGACGATATAGAAATCGGCGAGCTTGATACCTATGACGCTGCGGCCTTTGAAGAAACAGCCGGACACACGCAGGAGAAAGATATGCAGATAACGACGAACGATAGAGATGAAATCATCCTTTCTGTGATTACTCCCTTCCACAATATCGATATGGAGCTTTTTGAACGGACGAAATGCTCTGTTTTGTCAGTGCTTCAAAGGAATTGGGAGTGGATCATTGTGCTGCACAATACAGACACAATTACACCTTGCCAGATGCAGGCATTGTTTAAAGAAAATCCGAACGTAAGAATCATTGAGAAGAGGGACAAAGCCTTTACACCAAGTTCGCCGCGCAATACCGGACTGGATGAAGCCAAGGGAAAATATGTCTATTTTCTTGACGGGGACGACGAGGTAAAGGGCGATTTTCTCCTGGAGGCTGTGGATCAGCTGGAGCAGGAAGGAATGGATGTTGTGATCGGGGGAGGCGAGTGTGTGGCGGACTCCGAGGATGTGTATGAGGTTCCGCTTGAACTTGATTTTCCTGTGGTCAAGGGAGGATATGTAATTCCTCATGATCCGGACATAATGGGAAAACTGTTGTATGGCGCCCCGATGATGATGGGAACGAAAGTAATACGCAGAGATTTAATCGAAAGAAATGCGATTCGCTTTGATGAGGAAATTTTTCTGACAGAGGACATGCTGTTTTCCTTTGAGTGCTATGTAAAAGCAAATCAGATTTGCGTGCTGGGAGATCGGATTGCTTACACATATGTGCAGCATGGGGATTCTCTGCTGCAGAGTATGATGAGCAGAAAGGAATATACGGCTGAGGATTATCTGAAGCCGATCCGGAGAATCGTGAATCTTGCTCTCCAGAACAATGTTTCTCCGGGAGGATACATCTGGACAATGCTGGGAATGTTCGGGGCAATTGCCGGGAACGCCGGCATGGAGCAGGAAAAAAAGCAGCAGCTTATGACGGAAATTCAGAAGTATCTGCCTTACGTAAAGCCTTCCCAGATGAAGCGGAATCGAACTTATGTGAAAAAGGAATTGGATGTCAAAAATCCCGTCACCCGTGAAGAAGCGGAGAAGAATATTCATGGCTTAATTGCGGAATACAATGAATCTGCACAAATGAAAGTTGGAGCAAAGGCTGTCAGCATTGTATATAAAGATATTTCTTATTTAAGCGATGAGCAGCAGGAGATGTTTGTGAATGGATTCCGGCAGATTCTTGAGAATGAAAACAATCAGTTTTCTGCGGCGGTTCTTACTCTTTCAGAGAGTGAGAGCAAGGTGCTGTTAAGGGTGAGCCTGGTACTTTCAAAGGCAATTGGAATGGATCGAATTCTGCGGGCAATCTGTGGATGATTAAAAATCTCCGAAGGAATTGAGATGCAGGGGCTGATAAACAGATACATGATGTACGAGCATGGCATATGAGTGACAGTATGGAAAATCAAAAGAGAGCATTAGAATTGTATCAAAAAATTGCAGGGGACTGTGCGGAAGAGACATTTCGTCATTACGTTTTTCAAAGCGGATGTGAGGCTCCGGAGAAGCCGGCCTTGGAATGGATTTGTAAGGAACAGGATAAGACGTGCGTGAAGAGCGTCTCTTATCAGAAACTCATGGAAGACGTGGTATCCCTTGGAACAGCATTGTATCTGCATGGATGGAAGAAGAAAACCATTGCGGTTCTGGAGAGCAGGAGTTATTCCTGGGTACTGCTCGCTGTGACAGCAATGTGCAGTGATATCTGCCTGGTACCGATAGACTGCAATGAAAATCAGGAAGTGCTGGAGAATAAGCTTCGGTTCTGTGATGCGTCGATCTGCTTTTCAGATGATCCTTCTGCTGTAACCAAATCAGAAAATAAAGCCTTGGAAGTGTTTCCTTTTTCGGATGTTTGTGTACTTACCGAGGAGGGAAGAAGGGCTGCGGAGCAGGGGGAGATGTGCTGGATCCTGGACGACATATCGGAAGAACAGGACAGTGTCATGATCTTTACCTCAGGAACGGGCGGAAAATTAAAGCTTGGGGTTCTGAGTCAAGGTAACTTTACACTGGAACGCAAAGTGCGTCAGGGGCTTGGAATGGATCAGAGTGACAGCAAGTGCCTCATCACACTTCCGTTCTTCCATATTGCAGGGCTGATCGATTTACGCGGCAGCCTTATGCTGGGACTGACAGCTTTTATCAGCTCCGGACTGAAATATTTGCTGGAGGAATATGCCCTGGCAAAGCCGGAAATGTCCTTTATGGTGCCGGCTCAGGCCATGCTGCTGTATGGCGTGCTGATGGGAAAGGACAAGGAGACAGCACGTAATCTCTTAGGAGGAAAGCTGCGGCTCATTCGCACCAGCGGAGCACCGCTTCCGCAGAATATAAGGGAGCTGTTCCATTCGTATGGCATTGAAGTAACTTCGGATTACGGAATGACGGAAACCTCCGGGCCGGTTTCTGTATCCGCAGTCAAAGATGGCAGGATCGTTACCAAGCCGGGATCGGTAGGACATATACTGGATTGTCTCCGCGTTTATGCAGAGGATCCTGATGAAAACGGGTGCGGAGAGATTGTAGTGGAAGGACCGTGCGTATTCAAGGGGTACTATAAGGATCCTGAAGAGACCGCGAAGATTCGAAGAAACGGAAAAATTTACACTGGCGATGTCGGATATGTGGATGAGGATCGTTTTTTGTTCCTGGTAGGAAGGAAAAAGAATATCATCATTCTTTCCAACGGTGAGAACATTATTCCGGAAGAACTTGAAAAAAGAGTTTATCGAATACCGGAAATTAAGGAATGCCTTGTGTATGAGGAAAAAGATAAGCTGGCAGTAAAGGTGTATTCGGATTGCTGCCAGGATGAAACGTATTTGACAAGAGAGATTCGTAAATTAAATGACAATCAGCCGAATCATAAGCAGATTCGTATAATCCACATAGAAAAGAACCCGCTCCCGAAGACGGGAACAGGAAAAATGATAAGAGGCTAAAAGGATGAACAGAGGGGAAATTGTAAAATTAAGAGAGAAGATTTTATCTGCAGAAACCTGGCAGCAGGCTGTGCTGTCCTGTGCGGAAGAAAATGCTCCCGGACAGATTGTTTGTGAATGCGACGGGCAGGAAATTACATTTGAGGAGTTTGAGACCACAACCAATCATATCGCAGCTGTTCTTCAGAGAAGAGGACTCTATGCCGGGAAAACCATTGCCCTTCGAATGTCCAGAAGTGAAAAGATGTTTCTGGCCCTTTACGGCGTGGTGAAATCCGGAGCTGCTCTTTTGCCGATTCCGAAGGAAATGCCGCCAAAGTCTGTGGAGGATATTTACGGACAGATTTCGGTGGATTATACGGTTACAGACGAGGAATATGACGCCCTTTGTCAGGAAAAGATCTGCATGGATGAGACGCCTGTAAACTTCGCGAAGATGGCAGAGGCAGAGGATAACGCGTTGATTCTTTTTACCTCTGGTTCCAATGGAAGGCCGAAAGGGGTTCTGCATTCACAGAAAAGCGCACTTTATTTCACAATACAGTTCATGATCGACATGAGACTTGTCGGCATTGATTATGGTGAAATGAACTGCATCATTGCAAAGACCAACATCAATTATATGAGTACCTACCTTTTTGAGATGCCGTTGCCTTTGTTTTATGGGAAGAAGGCTGTCATTCTGACCGAAAAGGAGCAGAACGATGCAGGAGTCCTCGGAAGTAAATTTACAGAATGTCGGAATGCCGGTATTTTCCTGACGCCGTCCCAGGTAGACAATTACCTGAAATCGGAAAAATTCTGCAGGCAGTTCCAGGCATTAAAGGTGCTGATTCTTGCAGGGGAACATACCACAAAGGCCGTGCTGCGGCATATTCTGGATCGGGCGAATGCTGAAATGTCTGTTCTTAATGTGTATGGCTCCACAGAGTGCGGAGTGATTGGCTGCCAGAATGAAAGACGGGAAGATGCGGACAATCTGGTGATCCTTCCGGATACGGAAATTGTATTCGTTAATGAAAACGGACAGCAGGCAGCAGAAGGAATGCAGGGAGAGCTGACGATTTGCAGCCCGCATCAGTTTAAGAGCTATGTTAATGCAGAAAGTCGAAACATCCGAAGGGACAACGAAGCCTATTTCTGCACAGGAGATATTGGAAGACAAACTGCAAGCGGAAGTTTTACGATTCGGGGACGCAGAGACCGGATGGTGAAATATCACGGAATGCGAGTTGAGCTGGAGAGCATCGAATGTAATATCTGTCGGTTCCCTGGAATTGAGGAGTGCGCAGTTGTTATTAATAAAACAGAAAAAGGAAGCGAGGTTCTGTCGGCTTACTATGTTTGCCGGGAAAATAAGAAAATTGATCGGCGTAAGCTGCGCCGCTTTCTGGAGGACTACCTTCCGGTGAATGTCATTCCTGTCGGAATGATTCAGATGGAGAGTTTGCCGCTGAATGCAAATGGAAAAAGGGACAATAAGAAGTTGGAAAGTCTCCTTTATGTTCCGGATGAACTGCACAACGGGACAGCAGAGGCAGCAAATTCGGAGAACGTACAGTTGCTGTGCAAAATTGTTTCTTCATTGACGGAAGTCTGTGCGCTGCCAGAAGATGATCTGTTTAGTCTTGGCATGGATTCCCTGATGGCTTTTCGGATTATCAGTGAGCTGCGGGAGGCCGGATGGTCGGTCACGATCGGGGAGATTTTTGCCAATCCGGTCATCTGTGATCTCGCCGGTTTCCTGGAGAAATCAGAAGAGAACACGGAGCCTGAAGCAGCGTCTGCAGCAAGGGATCGCTACTCTGCTACCGGAATTCAGATTTATTGGGGAACCAATATTGATTTTAACAAGAAAATGCGCGGCCTTTATGTAACAGAGGATTTTCTTTCATCGGTGATCTACACAGAGGAAGAATTCCGAAACCGCATTGAAATCCTTCTGAAACGTCATCCGGCTCTTCGTTCTCACATTGCATTTGAAAATGGAGCACCTGTTCAGACAATAAGTGAAATGGAGGAAGTGAGCTTCGCTTCTCTGAAAGAAGCTCAAAAGGGCCTGGGATCGCAGAATGGAAAGAATACCTTTTGCCTGGTGGATTATATAGATCTTCGAGGACTGGAGGATAAACGGAAGGAAGCTTCAGATGCGGGGGAGGATTTGAATGCCGCACAAATCGAATACATTGAGAATTTTAAAAAGGAGCTGATGGGATGCCTTGCACGGAGTGAGAAAGTATATGCATTTGAGGCTGCTTATTTTCAGATCAGCAACACGAGAAGTGCCATTGTTTTTACTGGAAATCATGCATCAATGGACGGCACGAGCATGAATATTCTAATGCAGGAACTGATCTGCAGAGAACTTGCGGAGAAGGAGGATTGTTATCGGCAATTCCTGACATATATCGAGAAGAGAGAGAACATCGAAAGAGCCATCGGTTTCTATACGGAATACTTGAAAGATGCAGTTTTTTCGACTCTTCCTAAGGTAGAGCCGAAGGAAAATTATCAGCCTGCATTTAATGGAAGAACCATTTCGCTTGGAAAGGCAGGAACAGAAAAAATATATGCACAAAGCAAGGAAGAGAGAGTCTCTCCGATCGGATACATAATGTATCTGTACGGGCAGGGACTTCTGGAAACATTGAACAAGGATGCACTGATCATGCAGATCCTGACCTTCGGTCGGGGAGTCCCGGTGAGTGGAATGGATCAGGCCGTCGGCTGTTTTATTGAGTACATTCCAGTAGTGATTCGCAAAGGTGATACGGTCAACCAATTTCAGGAAGGAAATCTTCTGGCAGAGCAGAACAGTTTTGCTCCGCTTCCGGTCATATGGAAGCAGACGTATCATCTGGATGAGCCGCCGACACTGGCACCATTCCTGATCTCAGAGGTTTTTCCGGAAATTACAACGGATGGATTTATACGGAAGTTATCGGAACTTGATTATGAAAGGATGTTCATGGGCAACTTTATTGCCAGAAAGGATGGGGAGCTTCGCCTGTATTTCCATTATGATGCAGCAAGGCTTGAAGAGAAGACCTTCTGCAGTGTGCTGGATGTGATGAGCAGGCGCCTGGAGGAAAATGGATTTATTCGTCCGTAACCGGCCGACTTATGTTGAAATCGGCAGGTGCCAGGAAGATACAAATTCTTGTTAAGGGAACGCGGAATGGATCTGCGTTCCTTTTTTACTGCTACGACAGTTACGTTTTGGTTACGAGATTCCTGCTATGATTCCTGCATGAAAAACAGAGCATCACGCATCACAATAATTTATGCTGTTCCGTGGGAAACGGGAGAAGGAAAGGAAAATAGATCATGGAGACAATTATTGATGCATTTCTGAAAACGGCAGAAATATATCCGGCGAATAAGGCTGTTTCGGATGCCGCAGGAAGCATAACTTATCAGGAATTGAATACTCTTTCAGATCTTGCAGCAAAGAGAATTCTTGAAATTACCGGCGGGACATCAGCCGGCTCTTATCGGAATGTGGGTGTCCTTTATCCTAGAAAAAAGGAGGCATTGGCCGCTTTCCTGGGTGTTTTAAAGAGCGGCTGCAGTTATGTTTATGCATCTGCAGATTCTCCGTCTGATCGGTTTGATTTTATTATGCAGGATGCGGATGTTGCCTGCATCGTGACAACAAGGAAGACCGCGGGGAATTTTACCGGAAGCGAAAAGTATCAGCTGGTGTACATGGAAGACATTCTGGAAGACTTCCGTGAGCAGAAAAAGCAGAGGATGAATCCGAATGCAGAGAGTCATATCAACTTTTCGGATTTTGGGAAGCCGGCATTTCTGACCTATACATCGGGATCAACCGGAAAGCCGAAAGGTGTGGTGGACACATACTATTACATTAACAATCACATTGAGGCAAGGCACAGCTTTTACAAACCGGGACCGGACGAGTGCATTGGCAATATTGTGAGCTTTACCTATGCAGCCTCAACCTATGACCTTTTTTCAGGACTTACGGTGGGATGCAATCTGTATATTTTCAGCGATGAAGAGCTGCTGAATCAGGCCACGACGGTAAGGCGGGTAATTGAGAATAACATCACCACGATGTTCATGATTCCGAATATGATTTCAGTGGTTTTTGCACCGGGAGCCATCCTGCCTATGAAATATGTTATTACGGCGGGAGAAAAGGCAAAGCAGATTCCGGAAATTTCGGCAGGCATTGCAGAAATTTATGGGTCCTCCGAGGCGGCAGCCGTCATTGGACGGGTGGCCAAACCAGGAGATCCATGGAATCTTCTGGGAAAGGCGTTGCCGGGGAACACGTTGTTCCTGATGGATGAAAATGGAAATCAGATCACAGAGGCCGGGACTCCCGGGGAACTGTGCATTGTGAATGATGCGCTGGCACTGGAGTATCGTAACAGAGGCGAGGATACGGCGGCCAAATTTGTGGATTGTCCGTTCCTTCCGGGAAAGCGAATGTATAAGTCTGGTGATCTGATGCAGTTTGATGAGAATGGCGTCTTCTATTATTGCGGCAGAAAAGACAATATGACGAAGATCAACGGACAACGCGTGGAAATGGGTGAGATTGAATCTACCATTGTTACGATTGATGGTGTAAAGGATGCTGTTTGTTCGGTTATTCATCGGAACAATGCGGGAATGCTGGTCTGCTACTATGTGCCGGATCGGGAAAAGGGAACTGTGACACCGGCAGAGCTTACGGCATATGCGGCAAAGAAGCTGCCGCGCTACATGGTGCCGCTGTACTGGATTGCATTGGAAGCATTTCCAAGAAATGTGAACGGAAAGGTAGATCGCAAAGCACTTCCGATTCCGGATTTCAGTTCCCTGACGATGAATTTGGAGCCGGAGAACGATATCGAAAAGGCGTTGCTGGCAGCAGCCGCAGAGCTCCTTCCAGACATCAGGTTTGGCGTCACCGATGATCTGATGAAGCTGGGAATGGATTCCATTCTGGCAGTTCAGTTTGTTACAGAGGCAGAAAAATATGATCCACGCATCACCGTTTCAGATGTCATGCGGTTAAGGAACATTCGGGATATCGTTCGTACTGGAGAGCAGATTGCCTGGTTTTGCGAGGAATATGACGCATCAAAGGATGTACTGGTTCTGGTAGACGGAATTATTCCGGTCAGCGGACTGGGAATGGTATGTGAAAGCTGGGGGAAATATTTCAATATCCTGATGATTGAGCCTTTTCTGGACCATATACATACAGCATGTGAGGAGTACGACTACGATACACTGATTGCTTTATACATGAAAGAGGTGACAGAAAAGCTGGAAGGAAAAAGCAGACTTTGGGGATTTGCAGGCTTTTCCTTTGGCGGACAGCTGGCGCTTTCTCTGGCAGCAGAGTGGGAAAAGAAAACCGGCGAGAGGAAGCATGTTTTTATGGGGGACACGCTGATCCAGCTGATGTATCCAGGGAAGGTTCTTCCGGTGCTAACGAAGGAGGATCCTTATATTCAGATGGTGATGAAGAACAGCAGAAATTATGGAGACTCTCCGATCAAGGAGCCGATTGAGCAGGTTCTAAAAAAGCAGAATGCCGTGCTGGATCTGATGCGAACGATAAAACACAACACCAAATATATCGGTCCGGTGCTCTATCTGGATGCAAAAATGGATTATGATGCCATGACGCAGGCTGTCAAAATCGGAGCGGTGAAGAGTCTTTACAAGAACATTATGATTCTGGAACTTCCGAAGAATTTCCATAATGATCTGTATATGAAGGCAGAATTTATTGCTGGTTATGACAAGATAATTTCCGGTTGGATTGCCGGAAATTATGACCAGGAAACGGAAGCAGTATCCAAGTGAAAGGAATATGTATGATGACGGAAATTGAAATGCAGGAGATGAGCAGCAGAATGGAGCAGCTGTTTCGTAAGACCAATCAGATTTATGCAAAACTTAATTCCATGACTTCGATCATGAGCTCAGAAGGAAAACGACGCCTGGAGGACAGACATGTTGAGAAAGGATATTACAGAAACTTTCCGGTATCCGAAGAGGAGGATCCTTCTTTTAAAGAGCAGTTTCTCGCATTGATCAAGGGGCTGGATAAGGAGAGTATTCGCCAGGTAACGCAGATTATTCATCGTCTTCAGATCCTGAAGAATTCGGAAGGAACGCTTCTTCCGGAATTTACAGATGAGGAAATGAAGCAGCTGTCTTTTATGGAAGAGCATTTTGAGAAAGAAGTTCTGCGTCTGTCAAAGGATTGTTATTTTTACAATGGTTATATGCTGCCGACGCCGCGGTTTGAAGCCTGCGTGTTCGTGGACGGGTGCGGCGTAAAGGATATTGATAGACCGGAGCGATTCCAGGATAAGGATATCATCGATGCCGGTGCGTATATAGGGGATTCTGCGCTTATCTTTTCCGGATTGACATCGAAAAAGGTTTACGCTTTTGAACCGACGATGAAAAATTATCAGGACATGCTGAAGACAATTGAAATGAACGGACTTGAAAATGTTGTGCCCTGCAGGTATGCCCTGGGAAGTGAAAAGGGTACTGCTGAAATGACGGATGCCGTTGTCAGTGCCACCAACGCATATGTGGAGAAGAGCACGATGCCGTATATGTCGACGGAAACGGTAGATGTGGTTCGGTTGGACGATTTCGTGAAGGAAAATGATCTGCATGTAGGCTTAATTAAGACCGATGTAGAGGGGGCAGAACAGATGCTCCTGGCCGGTGCAATGGAAACCATTCGCACGCAGAGACCAACCCTACTGATCAGCATTTATCACAATGCGTCAGATTTTTACAGCATTAAGCCAATGCTGGAGAGTCTGGGACTGGGGTATCACTTTAAAATTCGACATCCCGTGATCGGTACGATTCTAATGGAAACGATGCTGATTGCAGAGGCGGATGACGGAGCAAATTATGACTGAGAATTATAAAAAGGAGTCCAACAGAGCATTTGAAACGGCTAAACTGACCTCGTATTGGCTGTATCTTGCACAGATTCCGGAAGCTGTGGAATTTGCCGAACTGATCGGACTGGATACCATGAACGCTTCGGTAATACCAAATGCAGAAGAAATGTGTTTTCTGAATCCGATCATTCATGAAATTCGCTATAAGTCCGTTAATTATTATATTCGCAGATCCGGCTGTAGGAATGTTCTGGATATTGCCTGTGGGTACTCTCCGCGAGGAATGCAGCTTGCCAGAGAAGGATATCATTATTGCGGCGCTGATTTTCCGGTGGTGACAGAGGAACTTTCACCGGTTGTGGAGAAGCTGGGCCTTACGAATTGCGAATACCATGCCGCAGATGCAACGAATTACGAGTCACTTCGAAAAATAACAGATTCCATGGAAGGACCGATTTGTGTCGTTGCGGAAGGCCTGGGAATGTACCTTACTGCTGCGGAGGCGGCGACGGTGAGAGAGAACATTGCACGTATTCTGTATGACCACAAAGGATCTGTCTATATAACGCCGGACCCGGGAAACGGATATCTTTTTGCAAATGTGATTCACTCTCTTTATCCGTTCTGGAAGCTGATGCCGACGATTGGAATGCTGTTTACCATGTATAATTGGGCATCTGACGGAGGAATTACAATGGAGACGGCCAAGCGGCCGCTTCGCAGGGACGTCGAGCTGTTTCGAGAATCCGGATTTGAGGTAAATCAATGTGCACTTCTCCCTGAAGAAACGGAACTTCGTCATGTTCCGGGGGTGTCGGAACGGCAGATTGGTAAAATACGGAACATCCTGCCCAAAAAACTTATTTTCGTTTCGACACTTTCTGCCGGATGGCAATTTGAGGATGAAGAAAAGGGAAAAGAGTTTTACGTGGAAGATGCTTTGGAAGAGGGTATACTGAAGCTGACGCTTTCCGGAAGAGTGGATACCTTAAGTGCGCCGAAGATCCTGGAATGCTTTGAGCGAAGAAGACCCGAGATACACAAGGTAGAAATCAACATGAAAAATGTGACCTACCTTTCTTCCGCAGGAACGAGAGTCCTTTATCTTATTCAGAAAGAACTGGGAGATGAGGCGCTGCTTACCCTTTGTGAATGCAATCCGGAGCTGAAAGAGCAATTCCTGAAAAACGAAATTATTGAGAGGCTATAACAGTAAAAATGAACAGTACAGACACTCAGAGAATAACCATACAAAAGCTGGTTCTTGATAAAACCGGCAAATTTGCCGGAAATGCCATCGCACTCGAATGTGGGAACAAAACGATTACCTACGGTGAATTTGATCGCCTGACCGATCGGATCTGCGAAAACCTGCAAAAGAACGACTGCGGACCGGGATGCGCTGTCATTGTCAGGATCGCGCGCTCTGCAGAACTGGCTCTTGCTATGTTCGGCATTTTCAAATCCGGTGCTGCATATGTGCCGGTTGCGCCCAATGTTCCGGATAAACGATTTGAGGCTATTCAAAAGAGTGTGAAAGCTTCCATGGTGATTGATTTAAAAAACCTGGAACAGCTTATGGAAGAGACGCCCCAAGGCACTGCGGACGGATTCTCGCGGGCGGAGCTGTCTATGGCGAAGGAGACGGATCCTGCAATGATTTTATATACCTCCGGATCAACGGGAGAGCCGAAGGGCGTTGTGCAGAATCAGGGCTCTGTTGGATTTCTGTTTGATCAGTTCCCGTACAAACTAGAGGAAACCGGCATTAAAATCGGAGAATTCGACTCTATCCTTTCCAGACTGAGTCCTGGCTTTGCAGGTGCCTATCATTATGAGTACGGAGCTGCTCTCTTGAACGGAAAAAAACTGGCACTGCTCCGTGAAGAAGATGGCGGGTCCATTGCAGAGACCTGCCGGATTCTTGAAAAGGGAGGCAAATTCTGCACTACGTTTATTGCCTCTCAGCTGAAGGTATTCCTTGAAAATGAGCGATTTCAAAGAGCGCTTTCCGCGGTGTCCAGCCTGTGCTTTCTGGCAGAGCCTGTGCCAGATGCACTGCAGGATCAGCTAAAGCATCTGGAGGGCTTTTCGGGAAGTCTGGTCACTCTTTACGGTCAGACAGAGTGCTATGGCATTGGATGGCAGGATCTGCGGCAGAAGAAGGGAATGCTGCCGTCTGCCAACGTGCAGATTTGTACGATCGATGAGAAGGGAAAACCTCTTGAAGCCGGAGAACGAGGAGAACTTGCGGTTGCTTCGCCGACTTTATTTGATGGTTATTTGCTAAGTGATGAAAAGGAAGCAAGGCGGCTGACAGATCTTAAATATACGACGATTGACGGAAGGCGCTTTATGCGTACCGGGGATGTCGGCGTGATCTATGAGGATGGCAGAATACAGCTCGATGGCAGGAACGATCGCATGGTCAAATATCATGGACAACGGATCGAACTCCCGGAAATTGAGGAACTGATCAAAACCTTTCCTGGTATCAGAAACTGCTGTGTTGTTATTGCGCATTCCGAATCTGGAAGCGCGGTCCTCTGCGCTTACTACGAAGGAGAAAACAATGATGAGGCAAATCTTGACGGATTGCGTACCTGGCTGAAAGAGAAGCTTCCTCCTTATATGATTCCGGCATGTTTTCAGAAGGTGTCGCAGCTGCCTATGAGTGCGAATGGGAAGATTGATCTGAAATATCTCGAATCCCTTCCCATCGATTCGGAAAAATCCGGTGAAACATCGAGAGAGAAAACATTAAGAAAGATGACATCGAAGGAACAGCTGATTGCAGATGCAGCGGCAAGGCTTCTTAAGATAGCGGTCGATGACATTCATCCGGATACGAATCTGATGGTACTCGGCGTGGATTCTTTGAATGCCGTGATCCTGATCAATGATCTGGCAGAGGCAGGTTATTCGCTGAGTCTGGAGGATTATATCTATGCAGCGAGTGTAGAAGAGCTTTCGAAGAGTCTGAAGGAGAAAGAAAAAACTGCGGGCGGCAGGGAAAAAAAGGATGTCTCAAAGCTGGTACGCTGTACAGATATGCAGACGATATGGATTCAGAACAATCTGCAGGTCGTTTCTGTCCTTGTCGCGTTCCGGGGAATTGAGAAGATTGAGGCGGAGAAAAAAATGCAGCAGATGGAAATCTGCCATCCGGCCTTTCGCAGCAGCTTCATTGAGGATGATGGGAAATATTATACAAAGGTCCTGAAAAAGCGGCCGATTCGATGGGAGTATTCGGATCTGAGGAAAATTGGGGACGATACAGGTGAAATGACAGAGCGTCAGAGACGTTTTGTGATGATGAAGTACGATCTGCTCCAGGGTCAGCAGGATACAAAGGATCTTTTCTTTGTCAGCTTTGTTCGTATCGCTGAGGATAAAACGGTACTGCTGTCGCGGGTAGATCATCGCGTTGTGGATGGAATGAGCGAGAGAATTCTGATCAATGAGCTCCTTTCCGAGAAAAGTCAGGAAGAGCCGGACAATTATGTCGCCTATATTGACAGCACTGGGGATCCGGAAACCAGAGAGAACGCAAAAGTATTCTGGAAGAACTATCTGCAGGGAACCGAGATTCCCAGGATGCCGACCAATCCCGGAAGCACAGGAAAGTCAAGGTATGCATGCAGCCATATTGTGATTCAGGGTGAGAAAGAAGACAAAATCAGAGAATTTTGCCATACGCATGCCGTTTCACTCTCGGCATATATCCTGTGCCAATATGCAAGAGCGATTATGGACGTTCTGAATGTCTCCGATACTATTTTAAACGTCGCTGTGTCTGGTCGAAGCATGGATGTGGAGGATATGGAAAAGGTGGTGGGGTGCATTGTGAATACGGTACCCATTCGGATTCGGAAAACAGATACGGAAAAGGACTTTATGAGCTCGTATCTGATGGCGGATCGATACAGCTTTTTAAATGCTGAGGAGATTTATGAAGCCGCATTCGGCCGGCGTAAGATTCCGGATTTACTGCCTTTTGTCGTTTCGGAGATTTTCCCGGATGCAATCGTAAAGGAAAAATATGAAACAATCCGGAAGGCGTCGTATGAACAGTTTACGGAGGGCGATTTCCTGTGGGAGGACGAAAATGGAATTCATATG
>CAYLUU010000056.1:0-15713 GCA_964386925.1 uncultured Sarcina sp.
TGCCAGTATCCCGAACCAGCCGGATACGATCAGATTCCACTTCAATAACTCAGTCCGAATCCATACTCGTAATAGTTGCCTACCGCATCACGGTATGCATAGGCCTTGCCATTCTCGTCCTTCATGCTCTCCGGCATGTACTGGTCCTTGTCAAAGCCCGGCACATCATTCGGGCTCACGCATACGCCATCTGCATTGACAGCCAGCACTTCGTCGCCCTTCGGCAGTGTCAGCGGGAGCTTTCCGACCGGTGCAAAACGTCCCAGCATCACATCCAGTGTTGCAGACGGGTAGGTATCAAAGCCTGCCGTCAGTGCATCGGAATACCGCTCCACATTGCCGACCTCCCAGGCAAGAGGGAAGTTGATGTTGGAAACCACCTTGCCGCCATGACCATGCAGAATTTCCGCCAGCTTTGCAATGCGTCCTGCATTCGCCAGTGTCGTCTCCTGATGCGTTTCTGCCTGCGGCTTGCCGTCCTCGCCGACGTTGCAGACCGTCTTGTTCTCGCAGATGTCCAGCTCCAGATAGCCGGGTGTTGCGTTGAAATAGGCACCGGACTGCGGGCTTACCATCAGAATGGCAACGTCCGCCGTCTCCGGCTCCGTCACGAGCGTAATTTCCTCTTCCTTGCTCAGCATGTCGCGCAGCGATGCCGTTGCCGTCTCTGCTGCCTCTGCGCTCTTGGCAAAGGCTTCTGCATAGACCTTCGTACCCGCCTTGATTGGCAGGACGCCGTTATTTTTCAGAAGGACAACGGATTCGCGGTGTACGCGGCCAGCCTCTTCCCAGTCAGCCTTTGTGGCAACCACAGCCTCTGCATTCGCCGGATCTGCATACGGATTCTCGAACATACCCTGCTGGAAGAGCTCCTTGAGGGTTCTCGATACCGCGCGGTTGATGCTCTCGTCTGTCAGCACCAGATCCTCCTTGCGGAAGCCTTCCGGCACCGGATGCTCGTCGTAATAACCGTTGGTCGCTCTCTCGTAGGCCTCTTTGGCCTCCTTGTTGTCGAACAGGCCGGAGATCAGATCCACACCGCTCTGGGTCACGGCATAGCCAATACGCTCCGGAATGTCGAGCATATCCACGCCCCAGCACATGTTGTGGGTGATGCCGGTATCGGAATTAATGTAGCCCTTAAAGCCCATCTGACCGCGCAGGAGTCCGTCAATAAAGACCTTGTTGTAAGCAAAGCCGTACGGCTCCAATGCAATGTCGTTGCCGTTCATATCCTTCTGCGGTGCGCTCTTTGCCGCACACGGCTTCGAGTAATACGGCATGATGGACTCTGCATTGTGGCGGACTGCAGCCTTGAATGCCGGGATGTGGTATTTCTGCAGAGAGCCTTCGGTTGCATAAATATTCCACTGCCCTGCCGCATAATGCGGATCAAAGCCGTTCTCTCTTGCACCGCCGCCCGGGAAATGCTTCACGGTCATGGATACGCCGTTCTTCGTGACGCCGTCGCTGCCGCCCTGCACACCGGGGATCAGGTGATTGAAGATCTCCTCAATGAGCTCCGGATCTTCGCCGAAGGTACCGAAGGTCCGCTGCCAACGAGGATCCGTCACACAGTCTGCCATATACATGTAGCCCTTGCGCAGACCACAGGCGCTCCACTCTCTGCGGATGGTGTCTGCGAAGCGGTCGATGATCTCCATCTTGCCGGTGCCTTTTACGGCCGCTGCAATGCCGAGCGTTCCCGGCCAGGTAGCGAACACACCGGCCGCATCGTTCATGCCGAAGACGACCTCACCGTTCTCATTACGGCTGTTCGACATTACCTGCATCGGTACGAAATGCTCGCAGGACTCTGCCACATGCTGCAGCTGGTTCAGATAGTCTGCCAGATCCTCCGGCGAAGGATTCTCGCGCAGAATGACATGTCTTGTGAAATACTCCTTAATCAGTGTCGAGGTTCCAGGCAGTTCCTGACGTCCGAAGATGCTGTCGGATACATCCACCTCTGCCTCATCCAGAAGGCCTGACTCATCGGCCTTCGGCTGATGACCGTTCTTTGCAAGGCGCGGGGAGGGATATTTCGGCCCCATGCGCCAGTCCGAGGTGAAGAGCTGTCCGATCTTCTCGTCCACGGTCAGTGTCTCCACGTATGCCTTTGCGCGTTCCTCCGGTGTCAGACGCCAGTCATTGACCGGTGTCACCTCTCCCGTTCCGTCGATGTCCTTAAAATACAGTCCGTCCTTCTCGATTACCTTCCGTGTGGTGGTCCCGATGGTCGGGCCGCCTTTGTTCTCGTAACGCTTTACCAGTTCTGATGCCTTTGCCATATTGGTTTCCTTTTCTTTCGTAAACCCCGAAGGGAAAATGTGAATGATTTCACAGCCACTATTGTAACGGGTTTTACCTTAATAATTCCAGAACGGATTTTAGTTTTTATTGTGTGCCCTTTAGGATTCGTAAACAGGCTCGTTAATGCAAGCATTACTTGCGCATTTTATGCAAATTTGCCTGGCTTTGAATAGTTACCGGAATTCAAAAAAAGACTGCCCTGTCGGACAGTCTTTTCTCCCTCAGATGCTCAGTTTTCTCAGGGATGTGCTGATGAAAGCGCTTCCCATGACAGCGGCTGCGAAGGAAATGCTGATTGAATCAGTACTTCATTACGCGAGGGCTCTTCCCAGTGCCTTGCACTCTTCCAGTGCGCCGTCGTCCGGTGCGTTCTGGCAGATGGCGGTTGCAACGACGTTGGCGCCATCGCCCTTGCAGCGTGCCTCCCAGTCATACATCCACGCGCCGTCGCCCCAGCCCCAGGAACCGAACAGGGCGATCTTCTTGCCGGAAAGGGATCCTTCTACCTCAGTAAACATCGGCTCGAATTCTGCTTCCTCCAGAACCTCAGCTCCCATAGCCGGGCATCCGAAGGCAATGGCATCATAGTTTGCTACATCTGCTGCGGTCAGCTGAGACGGTCCGAGAACGGTGACCTCTGCCCCTGCTCCTTTTGCGCCCTCAGCCACTGCATCTGCCATCATTCCGGTGTTGCCGGTTCCTGTCCAATATACAACTGCTACTTTGCTCATGTTGATTCTCCTCTCATCTCGCGAATGTCTGTTTTCGCCAGCTCCAGATTGTCATACGGCAGGCTGATCAGATTGGCAGGCTTCATTCCCGCCAGCGTCGGTGAACAATTCTCGATGATTGTCTTCTCCGGCATCGCTCCGATCCCTCCGTCGTCCGTTTTTTTTATTAGTTAGCAGTTCCTAACCTCAAGATCAAAGTTTACAGCCGTTTACGGTTTGTGTCAACTAACATCGGGATACAAAAAATGACCGCCTTCCTCCGAAAAGGCTGACGGTCATCACTATGATTCAGTAAAATTCTACTATCTATTACGCGAACTTCACCGCTGTGTTCAGTGCAATCTCCATCATGTCAGTGAAGCTGTTCTGTCTCTCCTCTGCGGTCAGTGCCACCGGCTTGAACAGGTGATCGGAAATGGACAGAATGGACAGTGCCTTCTTGTTGTTCGCGCAAGCTGTCCAGTAAAGTCCTGCAGTCTCCATCTCTACACACAGGTGACCGAAATCACGCAGCTTCTCGTTGATGCCAGCCTGCGGATAGTAGAAGAAATCAGAGGTGTAGACCTTTCCTACCTTGTAGTTGCAGCCCTGAGCCTTTGCATTGGCAACAGCCTCTTCCAGCATCTCATAATCTGCGCATGCTGCCAGCTGCCCCGGAATGCCGTAAGCATTTCCGTAATTGGAATTCGTGGAAGCTGCCTGTGCAATGACGACATCCTTTGCCTCTGTGCTCATATCCAGACCGCCGGCAGAACCGATGCGGATGATGGCTTCAACGCCGAACTGGCTGTACAGCTCCTGCGTATAGATGCCGATCGACGGAACGCCCATGCCATGACCCATAACAGAAATTCTCTTTCCCTTATAGGTTCCGGTAAAGCCCAGCATATTGCGGGTGTCATTGAAGCAGACAACATCGGTCATGAACTTCTCTGCAACGGTCTTGGCGCGGAGCGGATCGCCCGGCATCAGAACAACCTTTGCCAGCTCATCCTTAACTACGATACTTGCAGAAATACTTTCCTTCGGTTCCATTCTCATTCCTCACTTTTCTACTGTATTCTTCATGTACTGTGTGAATCGTCCGCAAGCGGCCGATTTATGTTGAAGTGTCATGCCTGTTCAGCACCCACATCTCGATTTTCCTTCAGAAAACCTCGATGTGGTTGGGCATAGGTCCTTCGGACCTTGCCCAACTGAGAATTCCAATCGTGAATCAATCCGCAAGCGGCTGATTCACGTTGAAATTCTCAGTTGTTGAACAGTTTTTTCAGGTTTTCCGCAAACGGCGGGTAGACGACGCCCTTCTCCGTTACGATGCCGGTCAACAGCTCATGATCCGTCACGTCAAAGGATGGATTGTAGCTCTTCACCTCTTTCAGCGCCATCGGCTCGGCATACCACATGTCCTTAACCTCTTCCGGATCACGCTGCTCGATGTGGATATCCGCACCGGTCGGCGTATCAAAGTCGATGGTCGAGGACGGTCCCAGCGTATAGAACGGGATGCCGTAGTGTTTCGCCAGAATGGCAACGCCGGAGGTTCCGATCTTGTTGGCAAAATCACCGTTGGCCGCAATCCGATCGCACCCTACGAAGACCGCATTGACCCAGCCCTGCTTCATAACGATGGAAGCCATGTTGTCGCAGATCAGAGTAACATCGATTCCGGCCTTCTGCAGCTCATAGGAGGTCAGACGTGCCCCCTGCAGGAGAGGTCTCGTCTCATCTGCAAACACGTGCAGCTTCATTCCCTGCTCCGTGCCGTAATAGATGGGAGCTGTTGCCGTTCCATAGCCAAGGCAGGCAAGATATCCGGCATTGCAGTGCGTCAGAATGCCGTCTCCGTCCTTGATAAGAGTCGCACCGTATTCCGCAATCTTACGCGTCATCTCGGTATTCTCTTCCTCGATCTTCTTCGCCTCAGCGCCGAGCAAGGCCACGATCTCAGAAACCGGCTTATCTGCATTCTCCTCTACAACCTTCGTCTGACGCTTCAGTGCCCAGGACAGATTGACTGCCGTCGGGCGGGAGCTGTTCAGGTAATCTGCCTGTTTCCGGAACTTCTCCAGGAATGCCTCATACTCAAGATCCGCATAACGCTGCGCCAGTACATACATCGAATATCCGGCAAAAATACCGATGGCCGGAGCTCCTCGTACCTGCAGCAGCTTGATGGCCTTCCAGGCCACCTCTTCCTCATGAATCCGCAGATACTCCTCGTGATTGGGGAGTCTCGTCTGATCCAGAATGATAACGTCCTTCTCATCGTCGGAGAGCTTAATGACCTCCAGGCGTTTTCCGTTGGTGTCGCTCATTTCCACCTCCTGTATACTGTAAAACCATGTGTTTATTTTAATTTTTCTCCCAGTATGGCGTCAATGATCTCTTCGGGCCCCAGATTTGCAAATCCGTCGGGATCCGTCAGGACGCCGTG
Organism: uncultured Sarcina sp.; assembly: GCA_964386925.1. Classification (GTDB taxonomy): domain Bacteria; phylum Bacillota; class Clostridia; order Lachnospirales; family Lachnospiraceae; genus CAG-791. The sequence continues at coordinate 5,482 of CAYLUU010000056.1, forward strand.
CTCCAGATCCCAGTGCATCAGGTTCCCAGAACGATAGTCCAGGGCGCATTCTCTCGTCGCATAAATCTGATGGCAGGCCGGGAAATATTTTGCCATTGCTGCATCGGCAACCGCATAGGATTGTGTCGTCTTCTCTTCTTTTCCGGGCAGCATGCTCCCGGATATCTGCACGCCGGTATTCGGGCTGCTGTGAACCAGCACGACGCTCCCGTCTGCGCACTGGCCAAGCGCAATCCACACGTGCCCCTTCATGCTGACAATGTCACCCGGCCGGTACTCCGTAATCTCCTCGTTAGGAACGTATGTGCCGTAGCCGCGCTTTGCAAAGTTCTCCGCCATCGTGGTGGAGCTCATAACATAACCGGGACGCCCGGGCTCTGTTTCAAATGTGTTGTAGAGCACCCAGCCGACAAAGCCTGAACAATCAAGGCCATGCCCAAATTCGTAGCGATGCTTGTCATAATCGTAGGTGCCTGCGTTTGCGTCAAAAAATTCCTTCCACGCCGGATTGAGACCAATCCGCATGCCATCCTCACCGGCACCGTCATCGGCTTCATTCCAGCCGCCAGCCCAGACGTACAAGGTCTGACCGCAGGGCTTCAATGCATTCGTCAAAAGCTCACGAAGTGTTGCCATTTCTGCTCCTCTCATAATCTATCTCATATGCCTTTCAGCACATCTCTGACAGTTCGATTTTGCTGCGGCAAAAGTCATCTTTCATTCGACATCGAAATGCGTATGCTGCATAGATCTGTCAGCTCAAATGCTTATCTGCAGCAAAGAATTCCTTCGTCTCCTTTGCCACCACGCCGCTCAATGCAAACAGCGCAATCATGTTCGGAATCGCCATCAATCCGTTGAAGATATCTGCGATGGTCCAGACTGCGCTGACCGTCATATAAGGTCCGATAAATACCGCTGCGATGTACAGCCAGCGGAACACCAGAATCTTTCTGTTCTGTTCGCCGATGAGGTACTCCAGACAGCGCTCGCTGTAATAATCCCAACCCAGAATCGTTGTGAAGGCAAAGAACACCAGGCACAGCATCAGAATGAATGCCGTCAGCTGCTCCGGCAGCGGCAGGCCCTTCTGGAATGCGTAGGTGGTTACCTGTACCCCCTCCAGACCATCCACCTGCCAGGCACCGGTCAGTACAATCGACAGACCGGTCATGGTGCAGATGATGATCGTATCGATGAAGGTTCCGGTCATGCTGACCAGTCCCTGACGAACGGGTTCCTGCGTTTTCGCTGCTGCCGCCGCGATCGGCGCACTTCCAAGGCCGGCCTCGTTAGAGAAAATGCCTCTTGCCACGCCCTTTTGCATCGCCACGATCATGGAGCCGACCACGCCGCCGGTTACGGCCCGCGGGTTAAAGGCTCCCTTTACAATGGTGACAACTGCATTCGGAATCTCACTGATATTGCACAGAATGAGCGCTACACTGAACACGATGTAGATCACTGCCATGAACGGCACAATGATCTGGCTCACGGTTGCAATTCGCTGGATGCCGCCGATCAGAATGGCTGCCACACAGATCGCCAATATCAGAGAAGAGATCACAACCGCCACAGAATAGCTGCCCAGTCCCGGAATCGTAATGCAGTTTGCCTTGTTCGGATCAAAGAAATTCTGCACCGCGCTGGAGATTCCGTTTACCTGGCTGAAGGTTCCGATTCCGAACAGACCGACGCAGACACCAAAAAAGGCAAAAATCTTTGCCAGCCAGCGCCAGCCTTCTCCCATTCCCTTCTCGATGTAGTAGAATGGACCGCCGAGACTGTGTCCGTCCTCGGCCACCACGCGGTATTTTACTGCAAGAAGACCCTCGGAATACTTGGTCGCCATTCCGAAAAAGGCCGCCATAATCATCCAGAACAAGGCTCCCGGTCCGCCTGCGCAGACCGCTGTCGCAACACCGACAATGTTGCCGGTCCCGATGGTCGCGCTCAATGCGGTACATAGTGCCGCAAAGCTGGAGATCTCTCCCTCACCGTCCTCTTCGTTCTGGAACATCCATCGCAGTGCCAACGGCAGACGCCGCACCTGCAGAAGGTGCAGACGGCAGGTCAGCAGAACGCCGCCCGCAATGATCAGAACCATCAGCGGGACGCCCCATACCAGGTCATCAACTGTGGACAAAAAGCTGTTAATCATCTCCCCCATTGGAGTCTCCTTCCTCCTCGCAGAAATCAAGGAATTCTGATTAAATCAGTGCTTCCTAGAATCTCTGCGATTTCACATGGCTTTTGTTCGCATCCTTAATTTTCCCATCAGGCTGGAATTTACTTCTCAGCTTCCTCAACCTTCTTAACAAAATACTCGAACAGCGGTGTGCCGTCTGCTACGCCCTCGATAGCCGTATCCAGACAGTTCTTCTCCGGATGCCACTGGGAACCGTAAATCGGCAGACTCTCGTGAACGATGAACTCAATGACACCATCATCGCTCTTCTGGATCACCTTGAACCCATCCGCAACCTTTCCGATGGCCTGATGGTGATAGCTGTTCGTCACAACCTCTTCTCCGTAGAGTCCTGCCAGGAAGGTTCCGTGAGTAATGAATGTCTTATGAAACTCTCCGGTTCCTTCCCCGGAATGATAGGTGTGACGCTCACGGACCCCATCCGGCAGGTCCTGAATGATATCACCGCCGAAGCACACATTGATCACCTGCGCGCCCTTGCAGATTCCGAGGATCGGTTTCCCCGCATCTGCGAATTTCCGGCACAGCGTCAGCTGGATCACATCCAGATCATGGTCAATCTCTCTGGAGCCATCAATCTCCTGGTGGAAGAATACCGGATCGATGTCATCGCCGCCCGGCAGGATCAGGGCATCATATTCCTCGATGCTCTCCGGAACCTCACGCGTATTCACGCACTCGGCGCCGAAATGCGTCATTGCCTTTACATAGTTGGGTGTGTCGTTGTCTGCAATCAAGATCTTCATAGTGTGCCTCCTTTTGAAGCTGCTTTTCGCAGGCCTGACAGCAACAGGGTGGCGGCAGAATGTCCGGACCCGTTGCTGACAGGTCGATGTAATCAGATACTCAAAAGGTGAGCCGGTCAGGCACACCTTGACATGCGCCTGACCAGCTCACCCTTGCGCTGTCAACTATTAAACTTGTTTCCGATACTCTTCCAGTTCCTTCTGGTTGGCCAGAATGAAATGCCCCGGCAGGATTTCCGACCATGTCGGTCCGTCTACGGAGTAGTCATGCTGCGACGGATCGTAAACGAGGAGTTTTTTGTTCTTCTCTTCCTCCGGATCCGGCTGCGGAATGGCGGAGAGCAGTGCTCTTGTGTAGGGATGCAGCGGATGACGGAACAGTTCCTCTGACTCCGCAAGCTCTACGATCTTGCCCTTATGAATGACGGCAATGCGGTCGCAGATGAAGCGAACCACCGACAGGTCGTGTGCGATGAACAGGTACGTCAGTCCTCTCTCCTTCTGGAGCTTGGACATCAGGTTCAGCACCTGTGCTCGGATGGACACGTCGAGTGCCGAGATCGGTTCGTCGGCGACGATGAACTTCGGATCCATCACCAGTGCCCGGGCGATGCCGATACGCTGTCTCTGACCGCCGGAGAACTCGTGCGGGAAGCGGCTGGCAAACTCCGGCAGCAGTCCCACGGCTTTCAGTGCCTTATCCACCTTCTCCTGGCGCTCTGCCTCGGTCAGATGATGTCCCGGAGAATACAGTCCCTCCGACACAATGTAACCTACCTTCGCTCGCTCATTCAGAGAGCTCATCGGATCCTGGAAGATCATCTGAATGTCCTTGGTGACCTGCTGATCCTCATTCTTAGTGAGCTTGCCGGAGATGCGCTTTCCATTGAACCGGATCTCGCCGTCCACAACGGGATTGATGCGAATGATGGAACGGCCGATCGTTGTTTTGCCTGAGCCGGACTCTCCGACCAGGCCGAAGGTTTCTCCTTCATAAATGTCAAAGCTGACGTCATCCACTGCAACAAAGGGGCGGCGCTTATTGCCGAACTGGACCTTGATGTGGTCCACCTCTACCAGCTTTTTGCGTTCCGATTCAGGAGTCTGGCCGGCTGCGGTATTTTTAACCTGTTCTTCAGTCATCTTCCATACCTCCTTTTACCTTCTTTTTGACCGGTGCCTGTGTCTCCGGAAGCGGGATTCCCTTCTCCGGTGCTGCAACGCCGAGCTTTCGTCCCTTTTCCCGCAGAGACTGGATGTGTTCCGGAGGTTCTACCTTCGGTGCTCTCTCATCGAGCAGCCAGGTTCTCGCAAGGTGCGTCGGCGTCACCTGGAACATCGGCGGGCGTTTCACGAAATCAATCTTCAAAGGCCTCGGATTTCTCGCTGCGAAGGCATCGCCGTGAACCTCCATGAACAGGTTCGGAGGCGTACCTACGATGGTATACAGATCCTGTCCCTTGACCCCCAGCTGCGGCAGACTCGAGAGCAGTGCCCAGGTATAGGGATGTCTCGGATCATAGAACACTTCATTACAGCTGCCGACCTCTACGAAATCGCCGGCATACATGACCGCAATTCGATCGGCCACGTTCGCAACAACGCCGAGGTCATGGGTGATATAGATGGTGGTCAGGTCGTATTTGGCCTTCATGTCTTTCAGAATGCCGAGGATCTGAGCCTGAATGGTCACGTCCAGAGCCGTCGTCGGCTCATCACAGATCAGGATTTCCGGCCGGCAGGCTACGGCAATGGCAATGACAACGCGCTGTCTCATACCTCCGGAGAACTCGTGCGGGTACTGTTTGTACCGGCGCTCCGGATCGCTGATGCCAACGTCCTTTAAGAGCTCATACACAGCCTTTTTGGCCTCTTCGCCGTGCAGGTTCTGATGCAGCTCTACTGCCTCCTGAATCTGGTAACCAATGGTCTTCAGCGGATTCAGTGAGGTCATCGGATCCTGCATGACCATGGCGATCTTCTTGCCGCGGATCTGCTGCCAGTCTTCACTCGTGTGGAGCTCGGTCAGATCCCAGCCGTCATACATGATCGTGCCGCCGGTGATGCGTCCGTTGGCGGCATTGAGTCCCATCAACGTGGACACGAATACTGATTTTCCGGAGCCGGACTCGCCGACGATGGCCAGGCTCTCGCCCTTGTAGACGTCCAGTGAGATTCCGCGCAGTGCATGGAGCACCTGTCCGCGGAGGGTAAATTCAAAATTCAGGTCCTTTACAGAAAGGAGAACTTCACGTTCGCTGTCAGCAGCCGCTGCAGCATTCTGCGTATTCATTTCGCTCATGCTCTTCCTCCTCCCTTAGTTCATGTGGTTCTTCGGATCCGCTGCATCTGCAAATGCGTTTCCGACGATGTACAGAGAAATCGTAATGATTGCCAGAATTGCCGTCGGGAACAACAGCTGATACCGCAGCTCCGGCTGACTCATCAGAAGGCGACCAGCCTGCACCAGATTTCCCAGAGACGGAATGTCCGTCGGAAGGCCGATGCCGATGTAGGTTACGAACACCTCGTTGCCGATTGCCGAAGGAATCGCCAGCGAAATCCGCAGTGCAATAACGGATACCAGATACGGCAGCAGGTTCTTGGTCACGATGCGTCCGGTTGTAGTGCCAAGGCACCTGGAAGCCAGGTTGTAATCGCGGTCACGGATGATTACGACCATGTTGCGGATAAAGCGTGCCATGGACAGCCACCCGGTCAGACACAGGGCGAAAATAATGGTTCCCACGCCGGGCTTTAAGATATACGAGATCAGAATCAGCACCAGCGTCTGCGGCACGTTGTCGAAGATGTTGTACAGCTCGGTAAAGAATGTATCCAGCTTCCGGACATAACCCCACAGAAGGCCAATGATGGTACCAAAGCCTGCCTCAAAGGCAGCAACAGCAAAGCCGATGCCAAGAGACGTTCTGGTTCCTGCCCAGGTGCGTGCCCACAGATCCTGTCCGATGGAGTTCGTTCCGAACCAGTATTCCGAATCCGGCTGACGGTTGATGATCTGAATGCCGGTCTCCGGATCGTTGTTGATGGTCTTGGGGCTGCGCTGATTCGGCAGCAGCGGCTGGATAAAGGTGAACAGCAGCACCACAATGATCACAGCCAGGAAGAATACCGCTGCCTTATTCTTAAAGAAAGCCCGCAGCGTTGCTCCCCAATAGGAGTAGTTGGAATAACCTCCGCGCTCTGCATCCTTTTCGGTCGAAGGAGCCTCCGTGAACAACTCTTCCTCCGGAAGGTCTTTGTACATTTCATAAGGACTCAGCTGACGCTTGAGGTCTTCAGTCAGTGCATTTTCTAATTGCTTTTCTTTTTCGCCGCGAAAGGTCATGCTCTTGAGCCCTCCTTCTTTGTGAAACTGATGCGAGGATCAACCAATGCCATGAGAACATCTCCCAGCAGGAGTCCCACAACGGAAATGGCCGCATAGATTACAACCAATGCCTGCACCATGGTGTTGTCCTGAATCTTGATTACCTGGATCAGGAGTCCGCCCATTCCCGGAATGGAATACAGTGATTCAACATACAAAGACCCCATCAAGGTGAACAGAATGGAGTTCGGAATATACTGTACCAGCGGGACGAACGCATTGCGGAACACGTGTACACGGCTGATCTTGCCCTCCGGCACACCCTTTGCTCTGGCCAGGCGGATATAGTCTTTGTTCGCCTCATCCACCATGTATCGGCGAAGCCACATCGCATAGTACACAATATTGCCCAATGAGAGAGAGAACACCGGGAGAATCCACGTCACCCAGTTGCTCTCATCGAAGAGCATCGACACTCCCAGCGCTTCACTGCCGTACAACTGGATCAGCAGATGGTAGACTGCTGACGGCACAGCCTGGACAATGACGATGAGCACCGTTCCGAATTTATCCCACAGCTTCCATTTCGTCCGCGTGGACCTCGCCATAGCAATGCCCAGAGGAATGCCGAGCGCCAGTGAGATCGCCTCCGCCAGTAGACCCATTTCGATGGAGATCGGTGCCTTTTTGGCAATGATCTTCGCGATCGGATACCCCTCCCGATATTTGTTGGAGGTTCCGAGGTCGCCCTTCAAAATCTGTCCAATGTAATTGACTACCTGTACCGGTGCCGGATCCTTCAGTCCCATCTTCTGAAGCGTGATGTTGATCTGCGTCTCCGACATCTTCTCATAGTTGTTGAAGTAGCCCTCGATCGGCATCTTGCGCAAGAGGAGCAGCACAATGGTGATCACGATCAGAAGGGTAATCAGTGAGTGTACCAGACGTTTTAAAATGTATTTACCCAAAAGAACCTCCGTTCCAGCCTAAGACTCCTGTCCTTAGCTGCATGTTGTATCTGCTGTTCTGTTCAAGCCATGCCTTCCGCGCAGCACACTCAGAAAAGAAAATCAGCCAGTGCAGGTTAGAAACCCACACTGACTGATTATACGTAAAGATTGTTTTTTTGTATACAGTTTTTATTCGGCATTTGCAGCCAGAGAAGCTGCTCTCTCCTCTTCCCAGGTAGCCAGAGCCTCATTGAATTCATCCATACTCATGGAAGTATCGCCGAGGTGCTGATACTTGTATCTCTCCAGAGCTACACCGTAAGGAGCGAACTCACCTTCCATCGGATTCAGCTTGGATACCATGTAGCCATCGCCGCTGGAGATGCTGTAAGGAACGATGATCGCATGATCGATCAGGATCTGCTCCGCCTCAGCGAAGGCTGTGTAACGAGCCTCATCATCGTCATAGATTGCAGTAGCCTCTTCTACCTTAGCTGCCCACTCTTCGTAGATTGCCTTGGTGTTCTCATCCTCAGAGGTATCCCAGAAGTTGTAGTTGTTGCCTTCGGTGAAGGGCTCTGTCCAAGTCTGCGGATCAGCATAGTCAGCGCCCCAGTTGCACTTCAGGAATGCATAGTTGCCGCTTCTGCGTACAGAGGACAGGAATCCGGTCTCCGGACCAGCCTCCAGAATGATATCGATGAAATCAGTTCCCAGAACGGACTCCATCTGCTGCTCGATAACCTGGCACTCCTTGTCCCAGTTGGTAACGGACGGGTTGTAAGGCATCAGAACCTTGATCGGGAAGGTGCAGCCGGCAGCTTCCAGCTCTTCTTTGGCCTTATCACGATACTCGATTGCAGCTGCCTCATCGAAGCTGTCGCCGGCAGTGATATCAGCCAGAGCATCATACTCGGTGTAATCCTTGCCTGCTGCAGATGCAAAGTTTGCAGGTGTTACCGTGTTGTTCACAAGGCTTTCCGGGTTGTAGGGCTCAGATACGGTCAGAGCCTTTACACGATCCAGGGATGCCATCAGAGCCTTACGGAAGTTCTCGTTGTTAACAGCGATCTTCCAGTTCTCCGGCTCGTACTCCTCATCAAACTCAGGATCAAAGTTGAAGGCGAAGAAGTAGCTGAAGGAGTTGTCTGCACGGGAGCCGTGTACCTGATCCTTCACCTCATCGTCGTTCAGCCAGGAATCCAGAAGGTCTGCACTGATGGATGCGGAATCGATCTCACCGTTCTTGTACATGTTCGCTTCTACGCTGGACGCATCTGCGTTGTAGGTGGCAACAACTTCGTCAATGAAGACATTGTCCTTGTCCCAGTAGCTGTCGTTCTTAGTCAGAACTCTCTTCTCCTGAGGCTCATAGGTGGACAGGATGTAAGCGCCGTTATACCACAGGCTCTCGTTGTCCAGAGCAAAGGAGTCGCCGTACTCATCCAGGCAAGCCTGAGAAACCGGCATGTAGGAGGTGTAGGAAACGATGCTCGTAAAGAAGGAGCAGGGCTCATCCAGTGTGTAAACCAGAGTGTAGTCATCGGTAGCTGTTACGCCGATATCCTCTGCCTTGACCTCTTCCACAGGCTCCAGCTCATTGCCGTCCTCGTCGGTTGTCTTCGTGCCATTCTCACTGGCAATCATGTATGCCGTGTAATCGTAATAAGCCTGTGCGTTATGAACGATTGCACCGGTGTCGTACATGTACTGGTTGTCGGACTCATGTGCGGCATCGTTTACGTACTGTGCGGCTGCAACCCAGTCGTTTGCCGTAACGTCGCCCATTTCCTCGCCCTTGTTGTTGACCCACTTTACACCCTCGCGGATGTGGAAGGTCCACACGGTCATATCATCGTTGGACTCCCAGCTCTCTGCGAGGCCGGGGATGATGTTGCCGTAGGAATCGTAGTCAACCAGGCAGTCTACGATGTTCGCGCTGATCGCGTAATCATTCGTAGTACTCGTGGTCAGATAGTTCAAGGTCTGTACTTCACCCGTATAGAGGGTACGATAGGTGACCTTGTCTGCGGAAGCACTGTCACTGCTGCCAGTGGATCCGGATGAGCTGCCGCAGGCTGCCAGGGAAACACCCATTACACCCGCAAGAAGCCCTGCAAGAAGCTTGCTGGTCTTTTTCATAAGTTCCTCCTTTTAACAATGTATAATTGTATACAAGAATAAAAGTTATCCTGTTCTCTGTCAACTCCTAAAACGATCTTCTTTGTTTTTCCAATTTTCCGTCCGGATTCCTTACTTTTTGGCTTTTTGAATTGCGTCTTTTTCTTCTAAAATGGTATCTGTTCAGCACCTGGCGATTTCAACGTGAATCGGCCGCTTGCGGACGGATTTACGATTGAAATTGACAGGTGGGCAAGGAGCGAAGCTCCTCTGCCCAGCCACATCGAGGTTTTCCGTAGGAAAATCGAGATGGGTGCTGAATAGATACCTAAAATGTATCTGTTTAGTACTATGCTTTTCCAAGGAGGGGATCACTTGAAAGCAATTCATTTGAAAACAAATCATTTAGTCACTCCGTTAGGCATTGACGGAGGAAGTCTTTTCCTGTCATGGCAATGTAATGAAGGTCTTCATCAGACTGCATACGAAATTGTCATCAAAGGGAATAATGAGACCATCTGGGAATCCGGCAAAAACCCCGGCTCTGTCATGCATGTGAACACACCGAACAATCTTCCCGAACTCTCCCAGTCGAGGCTGCGCGGCAGCTGGCAGGTTCGACTCTGGGATGAGAATGACAAAGCCGGTGACTGGAGCACCACTTATTTTGAAACCGGCTTACACCAGGAGGACTGGAGGGGCGTTTTCGTCAATCCGGAAACAAACTCTGCACCTACGAGCTGCAGTGGGGACTATGAGGATGCCATTAATCAATTCGCTTATGCTGCCTGGCAGCAAAGGCAATCTGAGAAATCTGCCCCCGCAGGCATTGATCCATCAAAGCTCGCAGCAATGAAGGCCTCTGCTGCCGGGCT
>CAYLUU010000057.1:0-5902 GCA_964386925.1 uncultured Sarcina sp.
CACAAATAATGGCAAGTTCGAACCTTGTCACTCCGATGATAGAAGAAACCTTGGAATTTCAACAATTGTTGAGTTCCGAGGTTTTTTGTATCTGAATGGATACTTTTGTTCAATGCTGTCAGACCGAGTATTGACAGCATTGCTTTACCATGGTAGAGTGGCAAAATATAAATTAACTCTCTGGAGAAGCTCATTAGAGGGCCGAAGGTGTTAGGTCGAAAGACTGATCTCTCAGGCAAAAGGACAGAGTGCCAAGGTTTGAACATGACGTAGTGAAAAGGCGCACTCATACAGAGTGTGCCTTTTCTTTATTCATAGAAAATCTGGCAATTATTCAGAATCTGAACAGACAAAACGAAAGGCTGCACCGGAGTGGTAGAAAGAAGGGAGATTGTTATGAAAGAAATCGCAAACTCATCATTACTGACGGTGCTGGTCATCGTGGGCCTTCTGTATATCGTGGGCCTGTCACTGGCATTCCTGAAGAAGGCCTACACCAGATGCCTGGAACTGGGCATCTCCAAAGAAAAATTAAATAATGTGATCAAATCCAGTGCAGTGTTTTCGCTGGTACCGGCGCTGTCGATTGTCGTAGGATTTTTTGCTCTGATTGCGGTATTCCAGAGCATTGTATGGCCCTGGTGGAGACTGTCAGTCATCGGATCTCTGTCCTATGAAACACAGATTTCCGGACTTCTGGCCAGCAGCTTCGGACAGACCATGGATAATCTGACGCCAACCCAGTTCGGCGCTGTGCTGATCCTGATGAGTGTGGGAATGCTCAGCGGATTCCTGATTCTGATTCCCTTTGGCAAGAAAATGTGCATGTCGGTCACCAAGGATGAGAATGCCAGCACTTGGAAATATGTGTTCTCCGGCGTGTTCATGATGACACTCTTTGCTGTATACATTCCGGTTATTCTGATCGGTGATACTGTTCAGGCCTGCGTTATGCTGACCGGCCTGGTGGTTGCCGTTGTGCTGGGCGTTTTGTCTAAAAAGCAGGGCCTTGGCTGGCTGAACAACTTCATCATGGCCTTTACCCTGATTGCAGGTATGGCTTCCTCCCTGTTCTGGGTTAAGCTTTTCGGATAGTACAAAATAATAGAGTGATCGACCAGATTGATTAAGTTGATTAGCATAGAAGGGAAACGCATATGAGCACGAAAAATAAAAAAGAAATCACCGATCCGTTTCAGAAGTGGGCACATTCCTGGGGAAGACTGGGGACTGTGATCGCCCTGATCTATATGATTGCCCTGCCTTTTATTGTCTGCAATGCATTCGACTGCATGCCGAAATTCAGTGAGGTAATCAACGCGAGCACAATCGGAATTCTCCTGATCTACATTCCGGTTGGTTTCTCAGAGGCACTGAGCTATATTCCGGTCATGGGATCCGCCAGCTATCTGGGTTTCATTACAGGCAACATCATGAATTTGAAGTTCCCTTGCGCAGTAAACGGCATGAAGGTGGCTGATGTGGAGCAGAATACGCCGGAGGGCGATGCCGTTGCAACGGTTGCCATTGCGGTATCTTCCATTGTTGCGGTTGTGATCCTTGCTCTGGCTGCTCTGCTGTCCAGCTTTATCCGTCCGGTATTCGAGCTGCCGGCAATGAATACCGCAAAGGATTACGTCATCCCGGCTCTGTTCGGCTCCATGACTCTGGGCCTGTTCGTCAACACGAAGAGCAGTGGAAAGGTTGTAAAGGGCTCCCTGAAGGGCGTGATCCCGGTACTCATTATCGTATCCATCATCTCTGTGGCAGCCAGAGCCGTCGGCGCAGGCAAGAGTCTGCTGGGCCTGGTCGGTATTTTGATTGTGTGCATGCTGCCGGTGGGCATTCTGAGTTCGTATATCATGTGGAAAAAGGGTATCATTCAGGTTGTGGATGCAGAAGAGAAGGAAGGCAGCAGGACTGAGGAGAAGGCATGAATTACTACGAAAGAGCAGTTGAGCTAAAAGACGAGATTGTCGCAAACCGAAGATATTTTCATACGAATGCAGAGGTGGGACTGGATCTGCCCAAGGCGAGAGCTTATGTGACGGAAAAGCTCACAGAATATGGCATTGAGGCGAAGGCCTGCGGACACGGAATCACGGCAACGATCGGCCAGGGAGGCAAATGCCTTTTGCTGCGTGCAGACATGGATGCACTTCCGATGCCGGAAGAGAGCGGCGAGCCGTTCGCGTGTCCGAGCGGAAATGCAGCGCATGCCTGCGGACATGATTTTCATGCAGCCATGCTGCTGGCGGCGGCGAAGATGTTAAAGGAAAATGAGGCAAGCCTCCCGGGACGAGTCAAGCTGATGTTCCAGCCTGCGGAGGAGACCTTTGAGGGCGGCAAGGATATGATCGAGGCAGGAATTCTCGAAAATCCTGCAGTCGATGCTGCTCTGGCCTATCACGTCTCTCCGGGCAAACTGCCGGTGGGACTGGTGATGTATAACGGCGAGAGCACAATGATGTTCTCTGTGGATGCCTTCCGCATCAAGGTGATGGGAAAGGGATCTCACGGAGCCTATCCGCATGTCGGCATTGACCCGATCAACATCGGCGTACATATCCACCTGGCACTGCAGGAGCTGATTGCCAGAGAGGCGGATCCTAACGCTGCCTGCGTGCTGACCATCGGAAAATTCCAGGCTGGCACGGCCGGGAATATCATTCCCGATACTGCTGTTCTGGAGGGAACGCTTCGCACCAACAATGCGAAGGAGCGGGAGAAGCTGACGGCGCGGATTCGCCAGGTGACAGAGGCAGTTGCTGCTGTGTATGGCGGAAACGCTGTCGTGGAATCTATGTCCGGCGTGCCTCCGCTGGTGTGTGACAAGACATTGACAGGAGAAGTGATCGGCTACATGAGGGAGCTGCAGATTCCGGGCTTTACGGAATATCCGGGGGTCAGCGCCAGCGCATCGGAAGATTTTGCAATGATCGCGGAGAGAGTTCCCAGCACCTTTATGTATCTCTCTGCGGGTTTTCTGGATGAGCGGGGAACCTATCCGGCGCACAATCCCAAGGTGCGATTCAACGAGGAGGTCTGCCCGATCGGTGCAGCTTGTCTTGCGCATTGTGCACAGAGATGGCTGGAAGAGCATAAGTGACAGGGCCGGGGATAACCTTATCGATGCAAAGCATTCGAGATGTGGGGACTAAAACGATCATCCCTGCTCACACAGGCACCACAACAAATCAAGATCAGCTGCTATGTGTCTACGACACATGGCAGCTGTTTTTTTTACAGGCTTTTTTCATACGCAGTTACGCTCCGATTGCAGCAGGCAGTGTATGATACAGTCATGACATAAGAAAAGGAGCGGATGACGGATCCGCAGAAAGGAAAGAAACATACTATGTGGACAATTGGAGAAATCAAGGGAAAAGGACGTGCGGTCATGCACAGCAGTTATTGGAAGATGGTCCTGGTTGGATTCATTCTGGTGTTGGCAGCCGGTTCTGCGGCAGCCACCTCAGCGGCGGCAACTGCGTCTGCGAACATGTCGGCTGACGGGAGCACAGTAACATATACCTTTAGCAATAAAGAGGTTGTTATGGCTTCTGTGATGGCAATTCTTGGGACGGTTGCCATGCTGAGCGGGCTGGCAGAGCTGGCGATTCGCCTGTTCCTTCTTCATCCGCTGGAGGCTGGATGCCGCAGATTTCAGGCTGTCGCGCATGTGGAAGGAAATGCAGCATCGCTTACGAATATTTTCTACTGCTTCCCGAATGGATATCTGAATGTGGTGAAGACGATGCTGCTGCGGGATCTGTTCACCTTCCTGTGGTCGCTGCTGTTCGTCATTCCCGGAATTGTAAAGGGGTATTCCTACCGGCTGATCCCTTACATTCTGGCAGAGGAACCGAACATGACTTCCGATGAGGCCTTCCGGCTTTCCAGAGAAATGATGCGGGGCAACAAGTGGCACGCGTTCCTGTTCGACCTGTCCTTCATTGGCTGGGATTTCCTGAACGCGCTGACATTGGGGATTCTGGGACTGTTCTACGTGAACCCGTATCGGGAGAGTGCGAAGGAGGAACTGTACATCACCATTCGTGATCAGTACATGGGAACACGAAGCTAAGGAAACGCTGATTCAATCAGCATTTCCCTAAATGCCCTATAGAACACAACAGCTGTTGAGCGGAGATCAATGCTCCTGCAGATGGGGTGACATAGGAAGGGCAGCGGATAAAAACTGAACAGAACCTTAGCGGAGCAGAGATTGACGGCAAGACTTTTACTGCAGGAAACTGTAGTGAGAGCCTTGCCGTTTGTTGTTGGGCGGGCTCTGAATCATTAACGAGAATCTTCAACGGAAGGGGAGGATACGTATGCAGCAATTGATGGATTTGTTCGGCAATGTCACGAATCTGACGTGGCAGATGATCGCCATGTGGGGAATCGGCGGGATTCTCATCTGGCTGGGAATCAGGAAGCAAATGGAACCAACACTACTGGTACCGATGGGATTCGGCGCGATTTTTGTGAATCTGCCGCTGTCCGGGGCGGTGACGCAGACGATCGACGGCGTATTGACGGAAGGGCCACTGGATACCCTGTTCAATGCAGGAATTTCCAATGAGTTGTTCCTGCTCCTGTTGTTCATCGGAATCGGTGCCATGATCGATTTCACGCCTCTTCTGGCAAATCCGATGATGATGCTGTTCGGTGCGGCGGCACAGTTCGGGATCTTCTTTACGCTGAGCCTTGCGACACTCTTCGGGTTCTCCCTGCAGGATGCGGCCTCGGTAGGAATCATCGGCGCGGCGGACGGACCGACGTCAATCTTCGTGGCGGATTATTTTCAATCCAAATATCTGGGTGCCATCATTGTGGCAGCGTATTCCTATATGGCACTCGTTCCCATTATTCAGCCGCCGGTAATTCGCGCTCTTACGTCCCAAAAAGAGCGAACCATCCATATGGATTATCAGGGAGGAAGCGTTTCCAAGACGGCAAGAATTCTGTTCCCCATCTGCATTACGGTGGTGGCGGGACTGATCGCTCCGCGGAGTGTGGCACTGATAGGCTTTCTGATGTTCGGCAATCTGATCCGCGAATGCGGCGTTCTGGATTCGCTGTCGGATACGGCACAGGGGACGCTGGCGAACCTAATCACGCTCCTTCTGGGCATTACGGTGGCGTCACAGATGCGCGCAGAGAACTTCCTGAATGTGCAGACGCTGTTCATTCTGCTGCTGGGGCTGGTGGCGTTTATTTTTGATACCGCAGGCGGCGTACTGTTCGCAAAGGTGCTGAACCTGTTCCTGAAAAAGAAAATCAATCCGATGATCGGCGCGTGCGGAATTTCGGCCTTCCCGATGTCGGCCAGGGTCATTACCCAGATGGGATTAAAAGACGATCCGACGAATGTGCTGATCATGCAGGCAACCAGTGTGAATGTATCGGGACAGATCGCATCGGTTATTGCCGGCGGATTGCTGCTGAGTCTGATTCCGCTGGTGTAGAGCTGCACCTACGTTTTTTGACGCGCACTCTCCAAAAATCATTCTGCGTTATCTGGCTGGTTATTTTGCAAACGCTGTACTAGTGAATGCGATGAAAGGGGTACGGCTCGTTCCCTTGCCGAATAGAAAATGGGCAGAAGAGCAGAAAGGAAAAGGAATGCTTGCGAATTTAATAGAGTCGCTGAAGGTGATGGGCTTTGGGATGCTGGGGATTTTTGCGGTGGCTGTCGTGCTGATCGTGATCATGAAGGTTCTGACAAAGCTGTTCCCGGCGAAAGAAGCCGATGAGTAGACGCGACTGAACAGGTTTGATTCCAGCCGTAGGGCACTTGATTTGCCTCGGCACTTGCTCGATGGCGGATAAATTGCGGAGCATTTATCCAGACAGCGAGCTTAGTGCCGCTAGGTCAAATCACGTAGCGAGAGCG
>CAYLUU010000057.1:6002-11805 GCA_964386925.1 uncultured Sarcina sp.
GCGGGCCCCAGGCGGAACAAACCTGCTCAGCCGCGGCGTATTGCGTGACTGCCAGAACTTCACTGACGTCCTCGATGTGAAATATCACTTGCACACGGCACTTTCCTGTGGTAAAGTGCTACCTAGCTAAAACGCAGGGCACCCTGCAAGAGGAGGACAATTATGAAGAAAAAGGTTCTGGCAGCAGTTTTGGTTGGAATGATGGCAGCAGGAGCATTGGCTGGCTGCAGCAAGGCAGAGGATACTGCAGAAGAGGCAGCATCGGAGACTACAGAAACCGCAGAAGAGGCGTCAACAGAAGCTGAGACGGAGGCAGCGGAAGAGACCGCTGCAGAGGACAGCGATGTTGCATATATTCAGGAGAAGGGAACCTTGATTGTCGGCATCACAGACTTTGAGCCGATGGATTATAAGGATGCTGACGGCAACTGGATTGGCTTTGACGCAGATATGGCGTCCAAGGTCGCAGAGGATCTGGGTGTTGATGTCGAGTTCGTTGAGATCGACTGGGATAACAAGATCCTGGAGCTGAAGAACAAGAGCATTGACGTGGTATGGAACGGCATGACGCTCACAGACGAGGTTACCTCTTCGATGGAGTGCACCAATGCATATTGCAATAACGCACAGGTGGTAGTTCTTCCTGCGGACAAAGCAGACGAATATCCGGATGCAGAGAGCATGGCGGCTCTGGCCTTTGCGGTAGAGGCGGGCTCTGCCGGTGAGCAGGCTGCCGAGGAGAATGGCTTTGACTACACGGCATTGACCTCTCAGGCAGATACGCTGATGGAAGTTTCGGCAGGAACGTCGGATGCCAGCATCATTGACCTTCTGATGGCAGGTGCCATGATCGGTGAGGGAACGGATTATCCGAACCTGACACACACCCTCGAGCTGACCACAGAAGAGTACGGTGTTGGATGCAGACAGGGATCTGACCTTGCAGCTTACATCAACGATGAGTTCAAGAAGCTCTACGAGGATGGCACCATGCAGGAGATCGCTGAGAAGTACGGCGTTCAGGATGCACTGGTGGATCAGACACAGGAATAAGAAGGCAGTACATTGAGTAATTGCCCCGTTTTTGAGATATATGCAAGACCGGATGTGATGTCCGGCCTTGCTTTGCGTTTAAGGAATGAGATCGGAGGACGATCGGGATGTTTTGGGAAGTAACGTTATCACTTTTGGAAGGCTTTGGCGGGACACTGAAGCTGTTTCTTTTGACGCTTGTTTTCTCCCTTCCGCTGGGACTGTTCATCAGTCTCGGCTCGATGAGCAGAGTGAAGATCCTGCAATATCCGATCAAGTTCATCATCTGGGTCATCCGCGGCACGCCCCTTTTGCTGCAGCTGCTGGTGATCTACTATGGCCCCGGCATTGTGCTGGGCAACAACTGGTGGGGCTCCGGCAGCAATGGGCGGTTCATTGCGGCATTGGTCGCGTTCGTGATCAATTATGCGTGCTATTTTTCGGAAATTTACCGCGGCGGAATCCAGTCGGTACCGGTGGGCCAGTACGAGGCCGGACAGGTGCTGGGACTGACAAAGGGACAGATCTTCCGCAAAATCGTGCTGCTGCAGGTCATCAAAAGGATTGTTCCGCCGATGGCAAATGAAATCATTACGCTTGTAAAGGATACCTCCCTGGCTCGCGTCATTGCGGTGTATGAGATCATCTGGAACGGTCAGTCCTTCATTAAGAGTGCGGGCATCATCTGGCCGCTGTTCTATACCGGTGTGTTCTATCTGCTCTTCTCGGGACTGTTGACCGTTCTGTTCGACCGGATTGAGAAGAAGCTGAACTTCTTTCGGTAAAGCGGTTACCTGCTGAGGTTTCAATGCTGCCAGGGGCAAAGGCCCGAAGCTCCGATGGGACACGCTCTGGTGTGAAATTCTGACTCTGGCACCTTAACATGTGTGAGGAATGCAAATGTCTATTCTGGAAGTACAACATCTGAAAAAACAATTCGGCAACACGGAAGTGCTGAAGGATATCTCCTTTACCATGGAGGAAGGAACGGCACTCTCTATTATCGGGTCATCCGGCTCGGGCAAAACAACTCTGCTGCGCTGCCTGAATTTCCTGGAAACGCCGAACGAGGGGACCATCACGGTCCGCGGAGAGACCTTACTCGATGCGAAGCTTCATGAGAAGGTCAGTGATGAGCAGATTCGCAGGAAACGCCTGCATTTCGGCATGGTGTTCCAGTCCTTCAATCTGTTCCCACAGTACACAGCCCTGGAAAATATCATGCTGGCGCCCAGACTTCTTGCTAAAGAGCAAAGCGAAAAGGAGGAGTCAGAGGAGCAGATCCGGGCTCGTGCTGAGTCGCTTCTGGAGCAGATGGGACTGTCCAACCGTATGGACAATTATCCGCATCAGCTCTCCGGCGGCCAGCAGCAGCGTGTGGCCATTGCCAGAGCGCTGGCGCTGCAGCCGGATATTCTCTGCTTTGACGAGCCGACGTCTGCACTGGATCCGGAATTGACCGGAGAGGTTCTGAAGGTTATCCGCGGACTTGCTAAGAAGCGTACCACCATGATCATCGTGACTCATGAGATGGAATTTGCCAGAGACGTGTCCGATCACGTCATCTTCATGGATGACGGACGGATTGCGGAGCAGGGAACACCGAAGGAGCTCTTCGAGAATCCGAAGGAGGAACGGACCAGACAGTTCCTTGCAAGGTATCAGGAAAGGTGATTTCGGAAGAAAGAACCTGTGCCATGAGCAGTATGAATGGGGTATACTGAACTACGAATGGTTTGCGTGATGCTGTCGACGGATGTCGATTGGCGGACAATATACGGAGGGAAAAGGGGTATGGCAAAATACGCATTTGGAATTGATGTAGGCGGAACCACCATCAAGCACGGATTGTTTGATGCCGAGAAGGAAGAGCTCCTGGAGAGCTGGGAGATTCCTACCAGAACGGAAGAAAATGGGCGCTTCATTCTGGAAGACATCGCAGCATCGGTAAAGGCGAAGATGGAAGAGAAGAAGCTGACCGCAGCAGATGTCGTCGGTCTTGGCATCGGTGTTCCCGGACCGGTTCTGAACAGCGGAATTGTAAATCAGGCCGTGAACCTGCATTGGGGGGTGCTGGATGTAGCCAATATCCTTTCCGGTCTTCTGGACGGTATGAATGTGAAGGTAGGAAATGATGCGAACGTAGCAGCTCTCGGCGAGCAGTGGAAGGGCGGCGGACAGGGCTACCAGAACGTCGTTATGGTAACGCTCGGAACCGGTGTCGGCGGCGGCATCATTCTGGACGGAAAGATTCTTCCCGGATCCCACGGTGCCGGCGGCGAGATCGGCCATATGAAGGTGGAAGATCACGAGACGGATGCCTGCAACTGCGGCAAGTGCGGATGCCTTGAGCAGTACGCGTCGGCCAGCGGTATCGTTCGCGTGACGAGAAAGGCATTTGCCAAGAACAAGAAGGCAACCCTTTTGAAGGATGATGACAAGCTCAGCGCAAAGAAGATATTTGATGCAGCCAAGAGCGGCGATGAATTCGCACTGGCGGCGGTAGAAGTCTTTGGCAAGAAGCTGGGTGAAGCACTGGCACAGATTGCGGCAGTGGTGGATCCTGAGGCTGTTGTTATCGGAGGCGGCGTTTCCAGAGCAGGCTCCATCATTCTGGAAGTGACAGAGAAATATTACGCACCGGCAGCCTTCCATGCCTGCCGTACCACAGTATTCAAGCTGGCAGAGCTGGGAAATGATGCCGGAATGTACGGAGCTGTGCGGATGATCCTGCAGTAGTACAGTGATTTTCAATGAAAACAGAGGGGACCAGGCAAAGGATTGCCGGGTTCCCTCTTCTGCTTTATGATGGAGAGCAACAAACAGACAAAAGAGGTCTGACAGTATGTGCGGAATTGCGGGAATTATTAATATCGGAAATGCAAATGCAGGGGCCGTGTCTGCCATGCCGGATCAGCGGGAGAACATGCAGCGAATGCGGGATCGCATGCTGCACCGCGGGCCGGACGGCGGCGGAACCTGGGTGTCACCGGACGGCATCTGCACGCTGGGACATCAGCGGCTGTCTATCCTTGATTTGTCGGCAAACGGTGCGCAGCCGATGCTGTCGCACTCCGGCAGGACGGTCATTGTTTACAACGGCGAGATTTATAACCATGCAGCTGTCCGGCGTCAGTTGGAGCAGGATCTGCAGGCGAAGGGAAGCCGACTGGAGCTGAAGAGTACCTGTGATACCGAGGTTCTGCAGGAGGCAATCGAGTTCTACGGAATGGAGAAGGCACTTACCCTGTGCAAGGGGATGTTCGCCATCGCCTGTTATGATATCGAGAATCGTACCTTGACGCTGGCAAGGGACCGTGTTGGAGAAAAGCCGCTGTATTACGGCTGGGTCGATGCGGAATTTGTCTTCTCCTCCGACCTTGGCAGTATCCGCAGCATCCGCGGATTCTCGAATGCCATCAATACGGATGTGCTGGATTTGTATCTGGAACACGGCGTGATTCCTGCGCCGTATACGATCTATCAGAACATCTGGAAGCTGGAACCGGGAACCATTCTGACGCTCCGTTTTCCGTTCGGGGAAGAGGAGAAGTCGCAGAAAACCTATTGGTCGATGACGGACGCGGCTGTCCGCGGACAGAAGAATCTATTCAAGGGGAGCCGTAGAGAGGCTGCAGATGAACTGGAACGTCTCCTTCGCGGCTCGATCCGGGATCAGATGGTGGCGGATGTGCCGCTCGGGGCCTTTCTGTCAGCCGGCATTGATTCGAGTACCATCGTATCGCTGATGCAGCAGGAGAACGCCGGCCGCAATGTGAAGACCTTCACGATCGGTATGGAAGATCCGGCCTACAACGAGGCGGCTTATGCCGGGCAGATTGCGGCGCACCTTGGCACAGAGCATACTGAAATGACAATCACGGAGGAGGATGCTAAGGCGGTAATTCCGCTCCTGCCTTCGATGTTCGCAGAGCCATTTGCGGATTCCTCACAGATTCCGACTTACCTTGTCAGCAAGCTGACCCGGGAACATGTGACCGTCTCCTTGTCAGGAGATGCCGGCGATGAGCTATTCTGTGGCTACTACGACTACCCGGGAACAGCCAGAAAGTGGGGCAAAATAAAGAACATTCCCTACCAGCTGCGGCGAACCGCAGGGACAGTGCTGGAGCATAGTCCGCTGGCTGCGAAGGAGATGATCCGCATCAAGAGTCAGATCCTGCAGGCGGGGAGCCCGGAAGAGGTGTACCGAATCTCCTTTGAGACAGATCCGCTGCTGAAGAAAATCTCACTTCATCACGGAAATCTGCCGTATGCCTATACAGAAACGGGAGAGGATGTCACTGGGGAGGTTTGTCATGATGTCATGCTGATGGATCTGCGGATGTATCATCCGGATGACATTCTGGTAAAGGTGGACCGCACGGCAATGGCGGTTTCGCTGGAGACGAGAGTGCCTTTCCTGGACAAGGATGTGGTGGAATTTGCTTGGACACTTCCCCTGGAGTATCTGCGGGAAGGTGACACCGGCAAATTAGTGCTGCGAGATGTTCTGTACCGATATGTTCCGAAGGAAATCATGGATCGTCCGAAAAAAGGCTTCTCTATTCCGATCAAAAAATGGCTGCGGGATGATCCGCAGCTGCGCAGCTGGGCAGAGGACCTGCTGGCAGAAGACAAGCTGCGCAGTCAGGGACTTCTGGATCCGGAGGTTGTCCGCCGGATCTGGAATGACTTCACGGAGAAGGGAATCTGGAGAATACAGATCTGGTACATTCTGATGCTGCAGGCGTGGTACGAGGGTGAATAC
>CAYLUU010000057.1:11905-15257 GCA_964386925.1 uncultured Sarcina sp.
GTCTGAGTAAATCAGATGACAAGAAGCAGAGCGAGGCTCTCACCTGATCGGCCCGGTTACGGCGCTGACAGAGTTCATGAAGAACACGAATCAGCAGACAGATGCTGCAGGCATAATTGCTATGAGCATCGATAACTGCATTGTGACGGAAATCCTGTGAGACGGGTAAGATGGCTGGCATAGTCATGTTTTGCATGGAATTCATTAAATCGTGTATTGTGGACTGACGGTGGGAACTCTGCCGTCAGTTTTCTTTTTCTCAGAGGAGGGAAAAGCAATTAATAACAATAATTTTAACCGAAGACAGCAGCGCAGACCGGAGACGCCCATCAATGAGCAGATCCGTGACAGAGAGGTCCGCGTGATCGGAGCGGACGGCGAGCAGCTGGGCGTGATGCCCACAGAGGATGCCAGGAGAATGGCCCGCGAGGCAGAGCTGGATCTGGTGCTCATCGCAGCCACCGCACAGCCGCCGGTATGCCGGATCATTGATTACGGCAAGTTCAAATATGAGAAGCTTCGCAAGGAAAAGGAAGCGAAAAAGAAGCAGCATGTGGTTGAGATCAAAGAGATTCGTATGTCTCCCAACATCGACCAGAACGATCTGAACACCAAGGTCGGCGCTGCAAGAAAGTTCCTCGAGCGCGGCGATCGCGTGAAGGTAACCCTTCGTTTCCGCGGCCGTGAGATGGCTCATATGAATGACAGCATTCACATCCTGACGGATTTTGCCAACGCACTGGTAGACATTGCAGTGGTGGACAAGGCACCGAAGGTGGAAGGAAGATCCATGTCTCTGTTCCTGGTACAGAAGAAGGGCTGAGCCCATTCTAGCAGGACAGGAACTGAGTTGGATGATGATGGTTCAGGAGTTCGCTGAAATCATGACGGAGCAGAGAAACTTCTGCAGGAGTCACGGACGAACAGAGTGTTCATGAACTGTGATCAGGATAGAACAGACCGGTTGATACCGGATCAGAAGGAGGAATTGGTTATGCCCAGAATGAAAACAAACAGATCCGCTGCAAAGCGCTTCAAGGTTAGCGGAAATGGTAAGTTGATCCGCAGCAAGGCTTACAAGCGTCACATCCTTACCAAGAAGACCACGAAGAGAAAGAGAAACCTTCGTCAGCCCGCAGTTACGGATGCAACGAACGTAAAGAACATGAAGAAGATCATGCCTTACCTTTAATTCAGGTGCATGACAGGAAGTTTGATGGAGGAAATCGAAAATGGCAAGAATTAAGGGTGGCTTGAACGCCAAGAAGAAGCACAATAGAGTTCTGAAGCTCGCAAAGGGCTACAGAGAGGCTAGATCCAGCCATTACAGAGTAGCTAAGCAGTCTGTAATGCGTGCACAGAATTCTGCATTCGAGGGCAGAAAGCTTCGCAAGAGAGATATGAGATCTCTCTGGATCGCACGTATCAATGCAGCAGCTCGTATCAATGGCCTTTCCTACAGCCAGATGATGCACGGCCTGAAGGTTGCAGGTGTTGATATCAACCGCAAGATGCTGGCAGAGATGGCTGTTAACGATGCAGCTGGATTTGCAGCACTGGCTGAGGTTGCTAAGAAGAACGCATAATTGCGGTCGGCAGCCGATATACAGATTGGCATGAAAAGATGAAACGGACAGATCACGATGTGATCTGCCCGTTTCTTTATATTCTTTTAATTTTCTTTTTGAGGTCGTTTCATTGCAATTAATGAAGGGGGAAATACAATGTAATTATTGGTTTAGCACCTGCTGATTTCAACATGAGCCGGCTGCTTGCAGACGAGGTCATGATTGAAATCGGCAGGTGGCCAAGCTCCGAAGGAGCTCTGGCCAGACATATCGAGGTTTTCCGAAGGAAAATCGAGATATGCTGCTAAACATAAGAAGAAGCTCTGGCCGGTGACATCGAGAAATGCGAAGCATTTTGAGATGTTGCTGAACAGAGGCAGAATAATTGCATTCAGGAGAGATAATCGTATGTGGGATCGGTTTCGTTACAAGTTCATTCAGTTTATGCAGGGGCGCTACGGCTCTGACCAATTCGGTCAGTTTCTGTCCGGCCTGATTCTCGTATTGATTATTCTGGAACTGTTCCTGCATGTACCCTTCCTGTGGTGGTTGTCGCTGTTCCTGCTGATCTATATGTATTTCCGAATGTTTTCCCGGAATATTTCGAAACGTTACCAGGAGAATCAGAAATACCTGCAGCTGACCGCAAAGCTGCGCAGCAGCGGTATTGGCCGGTCGGTTGGTAAATTTTTCCAGTCTCTTGGAGCGAAGATCCGGAACTGGTCCTACCAGAGAGAACGGAATGCGCAGCAGCGCAGACAGAACGAAGGATTTCATATCTACAAGTGCCCGCAGTGCGGACAGAAGATTCGAATTCCGAAGGGCAAGGGCAAGATCATGGTGCGCTGCCCGAAATGCGGCAAGGAATTCAAGAAGCGTTCTTAATGCTGAAAGTGACAGGGGATGGTAAAGGGGAATGTTCGGCTACGTTGTGATCAATGAGGAAGAGCTGAAGGTCCGTGAGGTCAGATGGTATCGCTCTTATTATTGCGGACTGTGTCAGAAGCTGCGGGAGAAATATGGCTTTGCCGGCCAGATGACACTGACTTACGATATGACATTTCTGGTGATGCTCCTAAGCGACCTGTATGATGCGCAGGATGAGGTCGGGGAAACCAGATGCATTGCGCATCCTTTGGAGAAGCATACAACCCGCAGCAACGAGTTTACAGAATATGCGGCAGACATGAATGTCATTCTGTCCTATTACTCCTGTCAGGATGACTGGGCAGATGAGCACAAGCTGCATAAGCTGCTCACTTCCGATCTGCTGAAGGGCAAGAGCCGGAAGGCAGGCGCGGATTACGGACACAAGGCGGCAGTGATTAAGGATCGCCTGGATCGGCTTCATGAATCGGAGCAGGCAGGCGAAGAGGATATTGATAAGGCTGCAGGGTATTTTGGCGAGATCATGGCAGAGCTCTTCGCAGTCCGTGAGGATGACTGGGAGGAGCCGCTGCGGCAGATGGGCTTTTATCTTGGTAAATTCGTGTATCTGATGGATGCCTATGACGATCTGGAGAAGGATCGCAAGAGCGGAAGCTATAACCCGCTCCTGCATCTTGCGGATCAGCCGGATTTCGATGATTACGTATACCAGATCCTGACGTTGATGATCTCCCGCAGCTGCGAGGCTTTCGAGCTCCTGCCGTGTGTAGAGAACCTGCCGATTCTGCGGAACATTCTTTACTCAGGAGTATGGATTCGTTACAATAGCGTGCGTGCTGCACGAAACGGAAACAGCAGCGATTCAGAGCCGGACAAATCAGCGCAGCAGTGATTTT
>CAYLUU010000058.1:0-15216 GCA_964386925.1 uncultured Sarcina sp.
TTGCCGGGATCCAGAAGATTCTCGCCGGTATCGGTTACGATGGACCAGTTGTTGTGCTTACCGGAGCCGTTAACGCCATCGAACGGCTTCTCGTGCAGAAGGCATGCGTAGTTGTGCTTGTCCGCAACCTTCTTCATCATCTCCATGGTCAGCTGGTTGTGATCTACAGCCACGTTTGCAGTCTCGAATACAGGTGCAAGCTCGTGCTGGCTGGGTGCTACTTCGTTATGTTTGGTCTTTGCAGGAACGCCAACCTTCCAGAGCTCCTGATCCAGATCATGCATGTACTCAGACACCTTCGGCTTCAGAACGCCAAAGTAATGATCCTCCATCTCCTGTCCCTTCGGTGCAGGAGCGCCCAGCAGGGTACGGCCGGTGAGGAGCAGATCCTTTCTCTTGAGATACATATCCTTGTCGATCAGGAAATATTCCTGCTCGGATCCAACAGTGGTATCTACATGAGTAACTGCAGTGTTGCCCAGAAGGTGCAGAACCTTGACAGCCTGCTTGGAGAGAGCCTCCATGGAACGCAGCAGAGGAGTCTTCTTATCCAGTGCCTGTCCGCCGTAGGAGCAGAAGGCAGTGGGGATGTAAAGCGTTCCATCCTTAATAAATGCCGGTGAAGACGGGTCCCATGCGGTATATCCTCTTGCTTCGAAGGTTGCACGCAGACCGCCGGACGGGAAGGAGGATGCATCCGGCTCGCCCTTTACGAGCTCCTTGCCGGAGAACTCCATGATGACCTTGCCGTCTGCAGTAGGGGAAATGAAGCTGTCGTGCTTCTCAGCAGTGAGGCCGGTCAGAGGCTGGAACCAGTGAGTGAAGTGGGTTGCGCCATGCTCGAGTGCCCAGTTCTTCATCACTGCTGCAACCGTGTTAGCAACCTCCAGATCCAGATGGGTTCCATTCTTAATGCTCTTATGCACTGCCTTGTAGACATCCTTCGGCAGGCGTTCCTTCATGACCTGGTCACCGAATACGAGGCTTCCGTAGATCTCAGGAACCGATACGATTGTTTCCATAATGCTCCTCCTCTTCTTCTATTCCTTTACTTCCGTATAACAAAAAGCACCTTGAGAGCCAGTTATCCCAGTCTCAAAGCGCCTTTGCTTTATGCAGGTAGGTTTATCACATTGGGTTTAGGGTTGTCAAGCGCTTTTGTATACAATGATACAGCTTTCGCTTTTGTACAATAAATAATAGTATCTATTCAGCACCTGCATCTCGCTTTTCTTCCGGAAAATCTCGATGTGGCTGGTAACCATGCTGGTTTTCAACAAACTCTTGACAATTTCTGCCCCCCGGCGCGATAATGCCAGATATTGAGAAGCGGCAAAGACGTCGTGGTTTCACTCGCAGTGGGTGGAAACGAGGTCTTTGCCGCTTCTTATTTTATTACACATATAAAGGAGAATATGTTATGTGCTCAATTTTAGGTTATTGCGGTGCATCCGCGCGGAGAGATGATGCAGCCGCAGCGCTTGCCAAGACGATTTCACGAGGCCCGGACGATTCCCGGCTGGTAGATACCGGCAACGGATTCCTTGGATTTAACCGTCTGTCTATCATGGGACTGACTCCCGAAGGAATGCAGCCGTTCGAGCGGGATGGCAGCTATGTCGTCTGCAATGGCGAGATTTATGGCTTCCGTCCGATTAAGGAAGATCTGAAGAAGCGCGGCTATTCCTTCATATCTGAGAGCGATTGTGAAATTTTACTTCCAATGTATCTGGAATACGGCGTAGATATGTTCCGTCTTCTCGATGCGGAATATGCACTGATTATTTATGATGCGAACACGAAGGAGTACATTGCCGCCCGCGATCCGATCGGCATTCGGCCTCTTTATTACGGATATGATAAGGATGGCGTGATCATGTTCGCCTCCGAGCCGAAGAGCCTGGTGGATCTGTGCGATCGCATTCTTCCGTTCCCTCCCGGCTCCTATTACAAGGATGGCGAGTTCCACACCTATCGCGACCTTACCGCTGTTGACAGCTACAATGACGATGATCTCGAAACCATTTCCAAGAACATCCACGACAAGCTGATGCGCGGCATTGAGAAGCGTCTGGATGCCGATGCTCCGGTTGGCTATCTTCTCTCCGGCGGCCTGGATTCGTCCCTCGTCTGCGGCGCTGCGGCTAAGCTCATGGACAAGCCCCTCGAGACCTTCTCCATCGGCATGGACATCGATGCCATTGATTTGAAATACGCTCGTCAGGTAGCGGATTACATTCATTCCAACCATCACGAAGTTATCATCACAAGAGATGATGTCATCAATGCGCTGGAGCCTGTAGTCGCTGCCCTCGGCACCTTCGACATCACGACCATCCGCGCTTCCATCGGCATGTATCTCGTCTGCAAATGGATTCACGAGAACACAGACATTCGCGTCATTCTCACCGGTGAAATCTCCGATGAGCTGTTCGGATACAAATACACAGACTTCGCTCCCAGCGCTGACGCCTTCCAGAAGGAAGCCGAGAAGCGTATCCGCGAGATCAATGTCTATGATGTGCTCCGCGCGGATCGCTGCATTTCTGTGAACTCTCTGGAGGCACGTGTTCCGTTCGGTGATCTGGATTTCGTAGATTACGTTATGCACATCGATCCGGAGAAGAAGCTGAACAAGTACGGCATTGGAAAATATCTCGTCCGCCACGCATTCGAAGAGGACAAGCTCATTCCTGAGTCCATCCTCATGCGTGAGAAGGCCGCCTTCTCTGACGCCGTCGGACATTCGCTTCGCAACGACCTGATCGAATATGCGGAATCTCTGTATACGGATGAGGAATACGAAGAGAAGCGCAAACAGTACACACATGCAACGCCTTTCACGAAGGAGTCTCTCCTCTATCGTGAGCTGTTCGAAAAATATTATCCGGGCCAAAGCCAGATGATCCCTGATTTCTGGATGCCCAATAAGGAATGGGAAGGCTGCAACGTTAATGATCCTTCCGCTCGCGTGCTCTCCAACTACGGAGCATCGGGAGAATAATCCGTTACCGATTTCTTATTCCGGTAACGCCAATCCCTTTGGTAGTAAGCGGTTCTCCGCGGGATCGCTTTACTATACATATTCTCTATTTTCTTTTATTCACCAGAACCCCGCCGTCCGAAAGGACGACGGGGTTCTGGGGTTCATGTATTATGATTACGATGGACAGTATCAGCCGCCTTGTACCTGGCACTGCATACTAAAAGACTTTAAGTTCAACAGGATGCCGCGCCCCTATTGACGCACGTTAAAACGTACGTAATAATACACATATAGTGCGGTGTACTATCACCTAAAGGAGATACCAATATGACAGCAATCACAGCAACCAAGGCTCGCGAAAATATTTACCAGCTAATTCAGGATGTAAATACCAACAATATGCCCGTGACGATCACCAATACACGCGGAAAAAATGCCATCCTGATCGGCGAGGAAGACTGGAATTCCATCAAAGAAACGCTTTACCTGATGTCTATTCCCGGCATGACTGATTCTATTCTAGAAGGAGGCAGCACTCCTGTTTCCGAATGCCTTGATGAGTCCGAGGTCGAATGGTAATGTATAGAATTATTTACACGAAACAGGCCGTCAAGGACATCCAGAATTTAAAATCCTGCGGTCTAGATAAAAAGGCTCGTTCCCTGATCGAAATTATGCGGAGCAACCCGTTTCAAAATCCTCCGCCATATGAAAGGCTGGTAGGAAATCTAAACGGATATTATTCCCGAAGGATCAACATACAGCACCGCCTTGTTTTCCAGGTTCTTCAGGAGCCAAACACCCATGAGGATGTCGTCTACGATGGATACGTAAGAATCATTCGCATGTGGACACATTACGAATAGTCTTAGCCGAAACGGCGACGCTATCATCTCTCTGTTTTGGCAGCTATATCAGACGAGATCCCCTAGAAGAATTCCACATCAACTTCCAAATTCGCAATTTCCGGATTCAGTTGCTTGACCATACATTGAATTGTGCTTCTGGCTGCTTCCTGCGCATTTTTATAGAACGATTCATTTGAAGCAAACTCTTTTTTTATCAACATATCTGCAGAACTCAGCTGCCTTCTTGCCAAATCCTCCCCAACCTTGATGCTGTCATTCAGCAAATTATTTTTAAATAGGAGTTTATTCACATTCGCATAATCGATTGTAATATTCGTTATTTCCGGATACGGCACCCTGACCAATACATGGTCTCTCTCGTCATCAATAATATATTCCGCCTCTTGTAAATTCACAACGTAAGTCCCGCTTCCTGGAACCTCCAACCACGATGTTATTCCATATTCATCATCATTGCTAATAGCATATTCAACATCACTGACTCGTAACACTTCAAGTTTTGACGTCTCCATCAATCTCCCAATTGAGATCTTAATTTCATTGCTGACATGATATTTCTTCTCTGCTTGATCATAATATTTTGAATATGTTTCTTCCTTTTCCGTATTGAAAGCGTTTTCATATGAATTAGACGCAGCATTCGAACCAACTCTCACTCCAGTTGCAATGGAGATAACAGTCAGCAATCCAACAACAAAAATATATCCCGTTGAATATTTTCGTATTTTTCTTCGGAAACGGCAGATTGATCGTTTATTTCTGTTCGAAGTCATATTTTCCTTTTCAGAATTCTTTGAAGCACTCATTTCATGCGTCCTTTTTCTTCCATTCAACAACCACAGTCTTATTTGAGACCGATTGAACCAATAGGCTCACCTGATTTTCCGCTGCTTCTACGGCGGATTCTCTCAAAGAATTATAATTACCGAGTGTTTCTTCAGTCACAGTTTGCACCTTAGTCATGGTATTCAAATAGGCATCAAAACCATCTTCTGCACTTCCATCGAAAAATTTTCTCTGATATTCGCCCACCTTATCTACAGAACTATTATCTATATACAGAGTGCCTTCTGGCTCGGTCAACTGAATATGCAAATCGCCTTCCTTCGAATACACTTTAGCCTGCCCCATGTCCACAGTAAACACAATCGTTCCATTTACTAAATAGAGCGCTGCATAGTTTGGATTATTTTCTTTGCCAACCGTGTGGAAGTCACTGAGCTTCACGCTCGCTACCAGAACCTCAAGTTTTTCAACATTTTGCAATTCATTTGCAATTTCAGCATCTGTGTCCTCTGCACTCAACCCTGCAGTTTTGCCTGCGTCACGTCCCTTGGTTAATCCTTCAATAGATCCAATTGCTCTTCCAGCTGCTGTTCCTGCACTCGCCCCCAAATCACTTCCAAATGAATACGCATTTATTCGAGTGGTGATCGCACAAACAAAAGCAATTGTCACTATGATGCATAACAGCTCTTTTCCTTTTACCCCAGAAGATCTATTTCCTATTTTTTTCATTAGCTTATCTCCTCGCTGTCTCAATCTGGAAATCTGCTTTTGACAAGGTTCTCCCATCCATTTCTGGTGTAATTTGTATCGTTGCTGACATTTCTGTATCAGATGCCCCGACGCCAATAAAAGGAATGCCTCCTTGATCCTTAACTAGACGATAAGTAGAATCTGTAATTTTATATGTTAGTTCAAGTTTCTGGCCTTCTCTGGCTTCAATGCTGTCAACATCCTCAGGCACAACTTTTCCTGCCAATTTATATGTATACTTCGCATATTTATCAGACCTGTCCAATTTGATTGTAAAATATTTCCCGACCGTATGCTTTTGAACAATATTATCAATTCTGCTCCGGTACTCCGCGTAGGTCATAGTCTCTGAATACGAACCGTTCTTAACCTTTTCTCCTAATATGTAATATCCAGAATCAGGCGTAATAGACACACGTACTTTTTGTTCTTTTTCAACCAGATCGCCATCACCCAATGTAGAATTTTTGCCTGTATTCCATGTATCCTCTACTTTAATGGTGGTATGATTCAACGCTTTCGGCTCCGTAAACTCTTCAACATCTACAATACCAATCGAAATTTTAATTGCTGAATACCAGATTTTAGCTGTCGCATTTTCTCCCGGTTGATAGATATAAAATGGTTCCACTTCATTGGGATCGTCAATATATCGAATCTCCGTGGTTTTTTTATTTGTGTCCTTCTCTGTTAACACGATTTTTAGACGTACTGCAGTTCCATATTGGATTGCTTTATTCTTAATTATTATCTGAATGGGTTCATCTGTCCCTATTTTCTGCTCTTTAAAAACATGCTCTGTATTGTCTGTAATCGCATAAGATTTCGCATCTTTATCGAATATATCTGTGATCCTCCATCCTCCATCATAATTTGTTGTACCAATCGAGAATCCAGAAGCTTTCAATTCAAACTGTGCATTCGTTCCAACACTTTTTTCTAGGTTCAAGGACAATTCTGGTTTATGATCTTCATCCTCGGTAAAGATATTTTTAACTTCTATGTTGCCTACTTTGTCGATCGTTTGCCTCGTATCATCACTAACATCGTATGTCTTCTCTCCCGAAGGCGAAATCCATCCCTCCCACGGCTGAAAACTCATGGTAATCGTCGCCCCGCTATATGTAGACACATTGGATTTTTCAATTTCCTTTCCATCTAATTTATAAACGATCGTTCCTCCCGATTCTGGTTGTGGCAAATCAACAGTAACCGACACTTTTTGTGTGAAATGAATTTGCTCCAGTGCTTTCTTTGTTTCTTCTTCCTCACCAACTACGACGTAATGTTCTGATTGTTTCCCTGAAAGCCAATACCCTTCATCTGCCTTTGCCTCTTCATAGAAAATTTTGCTTCCTTTTGAAAGCTGTTTCGGCGCTGATACTATCTGCCCAAAACACTTGAAAACAATTGTTCCGTGATCATAACTGTACTCTTCAGGATCAAACCGGAACGAGCCATTTTTTTCTGGAATTGATAGAGTGTACTTATATTTGTATTTGCCGCTTAGTGTTTCTTCAGATTCAACATTCACTTCACTATTGGCATACAACGCAGACCACTCTTGGTCAGTTTCAATTTCGACCTTATTTCCATATTGCAAATGCTCCAGTTCTACCGGATCATTTGCATCATACTCTCTTTCCATGCTGTTCACTTTAACCCAGCGTTCCCTATCCGAAACAAGTTCCACAGAAAAATATCTGCATAATTCCACAGAATATGCCTCAGTTTCATCATTTGCCTCCCTTTCACTAAAAATCACAACACCATCTGTATTACTGCTGTAATAGCACTCAGGTGTAGAAGAACAAAAAAAATATTCATCACTGTCAAACTCATAGCTCACAACATATGAATCCACCGGATTAATCCAGGCAAAATCCTCCATATACTCTTTATCATTAATAATCCACGTTCCGGTTAAGGTCTTCTTTTCTCCATTTTCATCTGTATAATAATCATTTAATGTAATTTTCCGCTCTTGATATTCTCCTATCGGAACAATTGCAATATCACCATTCACCAAATCCGTTGGTATTCTAATCTCATATCCATTCGTAAATTCCTCGATCTTCACATTCGAAAGAATTTCTCGCTCAACATTCTCGTTATACGTGTAAACACGAAATTCAGAGAACTCGTACATATTGCTGGCGCTGTCCTCCTTAACAGAAACAACTGCATAAATCGAATCTCCGGGATTCAAATAGCAGTTTTTTTGCTCCAATGGCGTACTGAAGGATTTATCCAGGTAATATGAAACATCCAAATTGCTATTTGTTGAAAATGTCACCCTTACGGTTCCTGTCTTTGTTTCCGCAGCAGGCTCTGCTTCTTCGACATAATAACCATCTGCATCTAATTTTCCTTCTGCATTATATTGCTGATATTTTTTATAATCTTCCTGATCTTCAATGACAGTGTTTTCTATTTTTGTAATAATGATAGTGCGAACACCTACGTAGATGCTCAGAATTGCTCCTAACAATAATAGCAGCATAAGAACAACTCCACATTTTCTGATGTTTGATCTTCTCATCCTGACACAATCTCCTTATCGACCAGACAGCACTTTTTTGCAAAATCTAGTTCAAATTATCTTTCGTTCTTCAATGATACATCCATCATATCTCAGCAAACAATCCAAATATTCGTGTGCGCTCGTGATTGCTATTTTCAGTCTCCTTTTTGTTTTGATTGCCCAACAATTTATCGCGAAAATTTCCATTCCTCCTATAAGGAGGAAACAGTGCATTCCACAATAAACACATTCCATAACCTGCGGATTGTTATTCGCTATATGCCCCTGCAATCCGGAATCCATTCAGCATACAGCGCGCCCATACCCGTATCTACCGGAAGTTTGCACTGTAATTTTCACATGAACTTGACAGAGAGTAATTACCGTGAGAATCACCTAGAATTGTTTCCAGAGGGCGATTCTATGACAGACATTTCAGACCGATACTGCAAGCTATACCGCGACCTGGCAGAGCTCATCGGTGACGCTGCTGCACGCAAGCTGTGGAAGGAATACGGCGGAACCAGCGTCACATTTCCAACGAGACTCTATTCCAAGGAGTATATACGCCGCTTCATTCAGGAAAATATAGGAGAAATCACTCCCGCCGATATGGCGAGGGAGCTTCATCTAACAGAAAGGAGGGTTCGGCAGATCATTCACGATCTGAAAGAAAATGGTTGAAGGCAGCAGATTTCCTTCTCGTATTCAGTACACACCATGCAACATGAAATTGCCAAAGCACCTGCAAAGGAGAAAATTCTATATGAAAACCGCATTGAACAAACAAATTTCTTCCAAGGACATTCAAGTAGACAGGCAAATGGATAAACAGGTAAAACGCCAGCCAATCCTTCAGACACTGCTGATTGCTGCACTGGCCCTATCGCTCCCGTTTTCACTCGCCGCATGCGGCAATAATGCAGACGACTCTGCAGCCGTCTCCTCTTCCGCTGGCGCCTCTTCCGGCTATTTCGAACCGATTCCGGATGCCGAAAGCGATTCTTCTGCATCTGAATCTTCCGAAGATATCTCCGACAGTTCCTTCCCCTACACCGTTGGCCGACTCACACTGCAGATTCCGAATTACTATACCAGCCAAGACGACTCTTCCGGAACGTTTATCTATGAGGAATCCATAGATTCCGGATCTATATTTGCCGCCGCCGACACGAACGCATCCATTTCAGAATCCACCTTCCGGAACAGTGAAGATAAATTGGTGCAGCGGATAAAAGACAGTATGGATCTCGATCTTTCCATCGGAGAAATTCAGGACGGAACCTATCAGGACCTTCCCGCATTCTCTGCAGATGCAACCGCAACAGTTGGAAGCGAAACCGCGAGTGGCACCATCCTCTTTGTCCTCGATGAACCGGCACAAAGTGCATACCTTTTCCTGTTCCTGAAATACAATGAGCCTGAAGTCGACGTCCTCTCTGATTACAACAATATGTTGAAAACTGCCGTGCTCTCCGACACAACGGCATCCGCCAAGGATGGCAGCGCTGCATCATCTGTTTTGGACGAGAGCAGCGATTCTGCATCCTCCGCGAGTTCCTCTGACAGCGCAGGCGTCTCCCCAGACCTCAAGGCTGCACTGGACTCCTACGAAGAAATGATGGATGAATACTGCGACTTCATGGTCAAATACCAATCCGCCGATTCCGCTGACATGCTGTCCATGCTCAGCGATTATTCTGATATGCTGGAGAAATACTCAGAAGCCATGGACTCTCTGAACAAGCTGGACACAGACTCCATGTCCACTGCAGACTACCAGTACTATCTGGATGTCACGACCAGAGTCAGCAAACGTCTGCTGGAGGTAGCAGGATAGCTTAGTAGAATTTCGCTGTTGAAGAAAAGAACGACTGCCTGTCTCCGACTCGATCGAACCCGATTCAGAATCCTCTCCCGGACATTCTGATCCACCATGTTCACCAGTTCCACCACAATCCCGTCGTATTCGGCAAAATCCGGCAGTGTATAGATATTGTATTCTCCGGGAATAAATTCCGCATTCTGGCTGGCTCCACCCCTGATCTGCATCATTTCGGTTTAGCTCTGGCTGTGAATTATGTTGTTTTTCCGGAACATGCTGGGTGTCATCCCATATTGTTTCCGGAATGCACGGACAAAATAACTGCTGTTCTCCATCCCAACACTGGCCGCAATCCGTGAAATGCTGTCATCCGTTGCTGCCAGCATTTCACGAGCTCTTGCCAGTCGGAATTCAATCAAATACTCCACCGGCGTTTTCTGCAGCTGCTCGTGAAAACAGCGCAGCGCTTCACTCCGACTCACATTTGCGGCCTGCGAGATCTGTTCCAGTGTAACTTTGTCCACGTAATGGTCCTGAATATATTGCATCATCTGACGCATGCGTGACTGCAGCAGCATATCCCGCCGATTGGCTTTTCTTGCAATTCTGTCGCGATATTCCTGTACGAAGCAGTGCAGCATTTCTGCCGATTTCATCCAGACCAGCATGCTGTCACGTTTCTCCTCATCTGCATATGTAAATAGTTGGCGCATATTCCGCAGGACCGGTTCCGCCTGACCAGAATCCTTTCTAAGCAAAACATACGTAGTCTCTGATTCCAGAACAGGCTTCACCCACTCTTCATACACGGTTGTTCCAGGCACCGCAATAAAGGTCGGAAGGAATAATACATTCGGCATGATAGAAGGTTCTCGTCCTTCAAAGTGATGAATGACTCTGCTGTTGATGAACATTCCGTCGCCTTCCTGCATAGTAATTCGTTCCGTTCCAATGCAGCAGTCCAGGGATCCTCTCTCCATATACAGCCATTCCAGCTCGGTGTGCCAATGCCACTCGATGGCGTGTCCATCAAAGTTCATCACCTCATCAATGTAGTATTCAAATGGAAAGGCTGCAGATCCATGCTGCGTAGTTTCCCGCAAGCTGTCATCCGTTGGAACATGTGTCAGTCGTTTTGCCATCTGCTTTCTCCTTCGTGGGTGGTGTAAAGTAGGCGTTATCCTCTTCTATCTTGTCCAAATTGTCTGGCGGGATTCCGTGGCGAATCACTGCCATTCCCTCGTTCTGGATATATAGTGTTATATATTTGCTATTTACGTCAAGATTTACAGTTTAATTTGTGATATAAAGCAATCGTTGCGTTTCAACATTCAAGAGAGGGAGCATCATGAAACAAGATTATCAGAAAACCATGTACGCCTGCTTTGTTGGCTATATTGTGCAGGCCGTCATCAACAGCTTTGTTCCGCTGCTGTTCGTTACTTTTCAGAATACCTATCAGATTCCGCTGACGCAGATTACTCTGCTGATCACAGTGAACTTCCTGATCCAGTTATGCATTGATTTGCTGTCCGCTATCTTTGTTGACCGAATCGGTTATCGCAAATCTGTATTAATTGCCCACACCTGTGCTGCAATTGGTCTGCTTCTCCTGACCATCCTTCCGGAGATTATCCCCGGACACTTCCTCGGAATTCTCATCTCTGTATGCATCTATGCAGTGGGCGGCGGACTTCTGGAGGTTCTGATCAGTCCCATCATTGAAGCCTGCCCGACTGACAACAAGGAATCCGCGATGAGCCTTTTGCATTCTTTCTATTGCTGGGGCGTCACCGGCGTGGTCCTGATCTCCACTATTTTCTTTACACTCTTCGGCATTCAGAACTGGAAGGTTCTGACGCTCATCTGGGTTCTGCTGCCTGTCTGCAACGGGATTTTCTTCAGCCGTGTTCCGATCTACAGCCTGCAGGAGGAAGGAGAAACCGGCATGACCATTCCGGAACTGTGCCGCAGCAAGATTTTCTGGATTCTGATGTTAATGATGATGTGTGCCGGTGCATCGGAACAGGCCGTCAGTCAATGGGCTTCTACCTTTGCTGAGGAAGGCCTTGGAATTACGAAGTCCCTCGGCGACCTCATCGGTCCCATGTCCTTCTCCATCCTGATGGGTCTCTCCCGTCTTCTCTATGGAAAATATGGTGAGAAGATCGATCAGGATCGTTTTATGACGTTCAGCGGACTCCTCTGCATTGCTTCCTACCTCGGCATCACATTGATTCCCAATCCTCTTGTGGAGCTTGCTGCCTGCGGCATCTGCGGGTTCTCCGTCGGCATCATGTGGCCCGGAACGTTCAGCAAGTCCTCGGCGTCGCTTCGCCGCGGCGGCACGGTACTGTTCGCATTGCTGGCGCTTGCCGGTGACGTAGGCTGCTCCGGTGGTCCTACCCTGGTTGGATTTGTTTCCAGTGCAGCCGGTGACAATCTGAAGACCGGAATTCTCTCCGGCATTGTCTTCCCGATTCTGCTGCTCGTTAGTCTCTTTCTCATCAAACGTGCCACCGGCACTACAGAGAATACGGCTGAAGTGAAATAAATGTACGATTCATCATGTGCTTTCATAAGAAAAGCGCGTGTCGCCCTTTGGGGCGCACGCGCTTTTCTCATTACCTGCATTGCATACTATATAGCATTCTATTCCAGGCCGATTCGCATATCTACTGCGAGGCTTTCCACATTCGTCACTTCACAATGATCGCCTCAGCCTGTGCAACCTGCTCTGCTGTCGGCGGATCCACATCCTTGAGCGGATACGGAATTCCCAGCTTTTCATACTTGGTAATTGCCATAGAGTGATACGGCAGAATCTCTACACGCTCCACGCACTCTGCATCCATTGCACGAAGCTCATCAATGAAGGCGCGCAGTTCCCGCTGTTCCTTCTCCTCGGTGGTAATGCCGGGTACGAGCACGTGTCGAATCCAGAAATGCTTGTGATTCTCGACCAGATACTTTGCCAAATCCAGGATGTTGTCATTGGCCCATCCGGTCAACTCCTTGTGCTTCTGGGAATTGATCTGCTTGATGTCCAGCAGAAACAGATCCGTCACTTCCATCAGTGCATTGAACTTTGCAAGGGTCTCCGGTTCTCTGGAGAAGGGCTGCCCGGAGGTATCCAGCGTGGTATGCACGCCTTTCGACTTAGCCAGACGGAACAGTTCAGTCACATACTCCATCTGCACCAACGCCTCACCACCACTGACAGTAATGCCGCCGCCGTTCATCCAGTAGTTATGATATCGCCATGCCTTCCGGAAGGTTTCTTCTGCAGTCTCCTGATATGACTCATCCGAAGTCAATGCCCAGGTTTCCGGATTGTGGCAGTATTTGCAGCGCATATGACATCCCTGCAGGAATACGATGTAACGAACCCCGGGTCCGTCTACCGCGCCGAAGGTCTCTATGCTGTTGATTGTCCCTAAAACCTGATTGGAACTCATAATTTATTCCTTTGTTAAAACAATGCAGGAGCACTGCATCAGCAGCGCTCCTGCATCCATTTTGCGTAACGATTCGTTCATTGAATCCATGTAATGGCTTCTCAGATGCCACTGCTTCTCTTCGCGGGAATGAGCGAGCTCATTCCCACTCCGATCAGCATTGTCATCTGGTGCTGGTTTAATTACATGTGATCGTGGAACGTTCTGGAGATTACGTCTTCCTGCTGCTCTCTGGTCAGGGAGATGAACTTAACTGCATAACCAGATACGCGGATGGTGAAGTTAGCGTACTCAGGCTTCTCCGGGTGCTCCATAGCATCCAGCAGCTTCTCCTTGCCGAATACGTTTACGTTCAGGTGATGTGCACCCTGATCGAAGTATCCATCCATTACGTTAACGAGGTTGTTTGCACGCTCGTCATCGTCATGTCCCAGTGCGCCCGGGTTCATGGTCTGTGTATTGGAGATTCCATCCAGTGCCCAGTGATAAGGCAGCTTGGTCAGGGAGTTCAGGGAAGCCAGCAGGCCGCTCTGCTCTGCACCGTAGGACGGGTTAGCTCCAGGAGACAGAGGAGTCCAAGCACGACGTCCATCAGGCATGTTGCCGGTGAACTTACCATATACAACGTTGGAAGTAATGGTAAGGATGGAAGTTGTAGGCTCAGAGTTGCGATAGGTGTGATGCTTCTTGATCTTCTCCAGGAAGGAGTGCAGCAGCCATACACCGATCTCATCAGCGCGATCATCATCGTTGCCGTACTTCGGGAAGTCGCCCTCGATCTCATAATCCTGAGCCAGGCCGTTCTCATCGCGGATAACCTTAACCTTAGCGTACTTGATTGCGCTCAGGGAGTCGATTACGTGAGAGAATCCAGCGATACCGGTTGCGAAAGTACGACGAACATCGGTATCGATGAGTGCCATCTCAGCTGCCTCATAGTAGTACTTGTCATGCATGTACTGGATGAGGTTCAGGATGTTAACGTACAGACCAGCCAGCCAATCCAGCATGATGTCGTACTTCTTCATTACTTCATCGTAGTCAAGATACTCGGAAGTAATCGGAGCGTAAGCCGGTCCAACCTGCTTGCCGTTCTTCTCATCTACGCCGCCGTTGATCGCGTACAGAAGGCACTTAGCAAGGTTTGCACGTGCGCCGAAGAACTGCATCTCCTTACCGGTCTGAGTAGCGGATACGCAGCAGCAGATGGAGTAGTCATCGCCCCATACCGGCTTCATAGCGTCATCGTTCTCATACTGGATGGAAGAAGTTGTAACAGAGATCTTAGCTGCATACTTCTTGAAGTTTGCAGGAAGCTTGCTGCTGTACAGAACAGTCAGGTTCGGCTCCGGGGAAGGTCCCATGTTCTCAAGGGTGTGCAGGAAACGATAGTCGTTCTTGGTAACCATGGAACGTCCATCCATTCCGATACCACCAACCTCAAGGGTTGCCCATACCGGGTCACCGGAGAACAGCTCGTTGTAGGACTTAATACGAGCGAACTTAACCATACGGAACTTCATGGTCATATGGTCGATGATCTCCTGAGCCTGCTCCTCGGTCAGAGTTCCGTCTGCCAGGTCACGGCTGATGTAGATATCCAGGAAAGTGGAGATACGGCCAACGCTCATTGCTGCGCCGTTCTGGGTCTTGATGGCTGCAAGATAGCCAAAGTACAGCCACTGAGCTGCTTCCTTAGCATTCTTAGCAGGAGCGGAGATATCATAGCCATAGATCTTAGCCATCTCCTTCATGCCCTGAAGAGCACGGATCTGCTCGGTGATCTCCTCACGCAGACGAATCACATCATCTGTCATGGTTCCATCGCCGCAGTTAGCCTTGTCTTCTTCCTTCCATGCGATCAGCTGATCGATACCGTACAGAGCAACTCTTCTGTAGTCGCCAACGATACGGCCGCGGCCATAGGTATCCGGCAGACCGGTTACGATGTGGCTGCTGCGTGCTGCACGCATCTCAGGAGTATAAGCATCAAATACTGCCTGGTTGTGAGTCTT
>CAYLUU010000059.1:0-14447 GCA_964386925.1 uncultured Sarcina sp.
TCTCCGTTCAGGATCCGTTCCAGATCTGCCATCAGGGATTCTCTCGAAGTCACAAGCCGGCCGTGGATACCGCAATTCTCTGCGCCCGCGATGTTCTCATCCCGGTCATCGAAGAAGATGCACTCCTCCGGCTTCAGCTGATAGGTGTCCAGAAGGTAATGATAGATCGGCGGCTCGGGCTTGCTCTCGTGCATCTGATACGACACAGCCATCCCGTCGAGATCCTGCATGAAATCTGCATACTCCGTGTGCTTGCGGAACAGCTCCTCCGGATAATTGGACAGCAGATAGATTCCGTAGCCCATTTCCTTCAGCTGATGTACGCGGTTCCATACCTGCACCCGCGGCACGTGCATATACTCTCCATGCCGGACGAAATCCGCAATGATCCCGGCATCCTCCGGAAACTCTTTGGCAAACTCTGCCACAAGCTCCTCTGTCGTGTAATTTCCCAGATCAAACTCATGCCACAGCCGTCTCGGATCCTCGAACATCTCCTCTCCGATGCGTTCCAGATCCTCTTCCTGCGCGCCAAGATCCCGCAGAAGGTCCCTCCAACGATAATGCAGCAATACATTTCCCAGATCAAAAATCAAATTACGAATCTCTGCCATAAGCTCTCCATCCATTCTGCAGCTCAACCTGCAGAAACCACTATAGCAGATTCCAACGCTCTATGGCAAAACCAAATATGTACTGCAAAACTTCAGGCAGCAGCTGCATTCACGTACGAGCAGGGAGAGCACTTTTCAGTGCTCCTTCTCCCGGTCACGGTCTGACAGAGGCATTTCATTCTTCTCATAAGTTTCCCAGGAATGCATCCGGTCCTTCTCATCCAGCTGACGGATCACCCGCGCCGGCACGCCGCCCACCAGGCAATTGGCCGGCATATCCTTTGTCACCACCGCACCTGCTGCCACGATCGTGTTCTCTCCGATCGTAACGCCGCCGCAGATGGTAGCACTGGAGCAAATCCAGCAGCCATCGCCGATGGTGATTGGAGATGCATACTCCAGATCGTGTCTGCCATCCGGATAATCGAGGTTTGTTCGCTCTTCGGCCAGGAAAGGATGCATCGGCGTTGCAATCGTCACATTCGCCCCAATCCAGACCTTATTGCCCAGCGTAATGGGCGCTACATCCAGGAAGGTTCCGCGGAAGTTAACAAAGCAGCCCTCACCCACATGAATGTTCACACCATACTCGCAGCAAAACGGCGCATAGACTGTCAGTCCCTTCCCTTTGGCAGAAGGAATCAGTTCCTCCAGAGCTTTCTGCCTCTCCTCCGGCTTCGTTACCGATGTCTGATTGAACCGCTCACACCGCTCAAAGCCCTGCGCATGCTGCTGCGCAATGTCCGCGCTGTCCGCATTGTACAGCTTGCCTGCTACCATCCGATCCCAGTCATTGATTCCGTTATGCATAGTCCCTCCATTTTTTTATAGATACTATATCTATGACAAAACAACTCTTGCCCCAACCGATATTTTAAAACAGGCGCAGCAAAACAGTCCATTCTCCGTTCTGCTGCGCCTGAAGGAAACATATGGCAGGGCCTCTGTTGTTTTTACTGTTCCCGGAATGTGATGTGCCCGGTTGCTGCGTCCATGGCATCCACAATAGCCAGTGACTCCAGCTGATACCCCAGATTCCGAATGACTCTTCCACCAGTCTGGAACCCCTTTTCTATCGCGATACCAATTCCCTCAACCGTGCCGCCAGCCTGATGCACGATAGAGATCAGTCCCTGCAGCGCACAACCGTTTGCAAGGAAATCATCAATGAGCAGCACGTGATCCTCGGGTCCGAGGAACTTCTTGGATACGATAACCTTGTTCTGACACTTATGGGTAAAGGACTCTACCTCTGCCACATACATATCGCCATCGATGTTAACGCTCTGATGCTTTTTGGCAAATACGACCGGTACGCCGAACTGCTCTGCTGCAATGCAGGCAATGCCGATGCCGGACGCCTCTATCGTCACAATCTTGTTGATGGGTTTGTCCGCAAAACGCTTTTTCCACTCTGCTCCCATCTGTTCGAACAGCTTAATGTCCATCTGATGGTTCAGAAAACTGTCCACCTTAAGGACATTGCCCTCTTTCACAATTCCATCCTGCAGAATACGCTCTTCCAAAAAGTTCATGATCGGGTTCCCCTTTCTGATGTTCCTCCTACTATAACGCATCTGAAGGCGTTTGTAACATCCGATTCCGCAGGCTTTCAAAAAGATTTTGCGTATCTGTTTAGTACCTGGCGATCCCAACATAAATTGGACGTTTGCGCACAAATTCATGATTGAAATTTACAGGTGGCCAAAAGACGTAGCGAGAGCGGCCCCTAGGCGGATTGGTCTTTCTGCTCCATTCGTTTCAACTCCGGCCCTATCGTCCCCGCCATCGTAATAAAGCAGGCCATTCCCCCCAGCACATTCGAAACCGGCTCTGCCATAAAGACGCCGTCTGTTCCGAGTCCCCACAGTCTCGGGAGTAGGAACGTCAGCGGCACAACCAGGATTACCTTGCGGAACAAGGAGAAGAAGATGGCCTTCCCTTTCTTATTCATTGCCTTGAACACCGTCTGTCCGCTGTACTGCAGAGACTGGAAGATGAATGCATAGAAATACAGCTTCAATGCCCTGGAGGCATCTGTCATAATCGTCGCATCGCTGCTGAAAATCTGTACGAAAATGCCAGGCAGCTTTGTAACGAGAAGCCATGTAACCAATGTATACGGAATTGCCAGCGCCAGCATAACGACGATTGCCTTTCGAATATTCTGCGGCCGCCGCGCGCCGTAATTGTAGCTGATCACCGGCGAGGTTCCCTCCGTCACCGACATCACCGGCACATCCAGGATAGAGCGAACGGACGAAACAATCGTCATGATCGACACGAACAATGTCCCGCCGTACTGCATCAGCATGCTGTTGCAGGCGATCTGCACCAGTGAATTGGTGAACTGCATGATAAAGGGCGACATGCCAAGGCTGATGATATTGCCGGCATGCGGGAAACTCCAGGCAAAGTGAATCCGGAATTCATTTTTCTTCCCGAACAGGAACCTCAGGACCAGCAGAAAGGACAATCCCTGCGAAATCACCGTTGCAATCGCCGCTCCGACAACGCCCATCCCGAACACAAAAATGAAGACGGGATCCAGAATCAGGTTTGCAATCGCGCCGACAGCCACAGACACCATGCCGACCACAGGGAATCCCTGGGCATTGATATAGGAATTCATCCCGGTAGAGAGCATGATGAACAGCGTCCCGAGCATATAAACCCGCAGATAGGACAGTGACGTCGGCAGCTCCGCCTTCGTTGCTCCGAACAGGAGCAAGAGCGGTCCGCCGAACAGTTCGGTAATGATCAGAATCGCAATTGCCGTCAGTACCAATAAACGAAAGGCTGTATTCTGAATCTCTGCCGCGGTTTCCCGTTTCCCCTTCCCCAGTTCCATCGAGAACAGCGGCGCGCCGCCGCTTCCGAACATGTTCGTAAACGCCGTCACCAGAATAATGATGGGAAAACATAATCCAACCGCGCCCAGTGCCTCTGTCCCGGCACCCGGAATACGGCCGATGTAAACACGATCCACAATGCTGTACAACAAGTTCAGCACCTGCGCCACCAGCATCGGAAATGCTGTCTGCAGGATATTCCGGGCAATGTGCCCGTTTTCAAAATCAACCTTCTTCATTCCGCATAAAATTCCCTTCTGCTACCTGCAAAAGCCCCGGCCGTTCAGGCCGAGGCTTCTTGAATACTTCCGCTATTGTACCAGGCAATGTTCTTCGCATGCCGTCCCACATTCGAAGATCGGTTCTGCCTCATATGTCCGTTCTTATTCGACCTTATACGACTTTATCCTATCTTGACGCTGTCCCAGTCATCTGCCGGGCAGATGCCGATATAGGTCTTGCCGGGATTCAGGGTAATCTCTGCACCGGTTGCGTCATAATACTTGGTAATGCCGGTTTCAGAGGACTTCACCCAGATGATCGGAATGGCTTTTCCGTTCGTCATGTACCACCCCATTCCGGTACCGATGACGTTGTAAATCAGATAGCCGTTCTTGTCATACTGTGTGAAAGTTGCATCCTGCAGAATCACGTTCTTGAACGTCACAACCTGAGAATCCTCTCCGTCCTGCGACAGCTTACCATTCTCGTAATAGTCATAAGTTCCTGTTGTGGTGTTGTAAACCAGATAAGGACTCGTCAGCTTAAAGCAGCCCAGCTGGCAGAGATTTGCAGTAATGCCTCCCT
The DNA here is from genome assembly GCA_964386925.1 of uncultured Sarcina sp. Lineage (GTDB taxonomy): Bacteria > Bacillota > Clostridia > Lachnospirales > Lachnospiraceae > CAG-791. The sequence continues at coordinate 4,274 of CAYLUU010000059.1, forward strand.
TTGTCGTCAGATCTGTCGTTGCAAAGGTCCAATGCTGCATCGCGGCTGCATTGGTATAGGTAGAGGAAAACTTTGCCGAATTCACTCTGCGCAGGATTTCATTCCCCTTTGCATACTCCGTGAACTCAGAAGACTTGCCGTTCTTCACACGGGAGAAGCTGCCGGAAAGGTGATTGAGTCCCGTTGATGTAAAATACGGATTGTTATAGAACGGCCCCCCATCGTGAATCAGAATTGCATTCCACTCCGATGCCAGCAGGATATTCGTAGGACGCGTGGAACGGATATTGCCGATCTGGTTCACTGTCTGCCAGTCCTTATACAGTGCCATCAGACGAGTCACGCGGTTGTTCGCCGTGGAATTCATCATCTCATAAACCACATCTGCCTCAGCCAGACCATAGTGCGGCAGAGCCCTGGTGTCGTTGTCAATCATGACAGCAACCGGACGCTGCGAGGCAATGGCCGAACTGATCGGAAGTCCCGTCAGCTCAGATGTTGTCGTTGCAGCCGCTGCCACGGTGGTCGTTGCAGCTGTTGCAGCCATAACCGGCATCGTCGATGTCACGGGAGACACTACCGTCAGACATGCCAGCAGGCAGGCAAGAATTCTCTTCTTCATGCTATTCCCTCTCGAAAATCAGATCACTATAAACACAGTAATGAATATCTTACTTCGAGACAGAATTGCCGTCAAACCGAATTTTTGGTAAGCGTCAGGATATTCCTTCCATCCCTGTATTCGTAGGACATCTCATCCATGAGACTTTTCACAACGAATATACCTAACCCGCCGATATCACGTTCCTCTGCGGGCAGCGTTTGATCATCCCACACAATTCCGCTGCAATCCGCCTGCTTCCCCTTCCATCTGTCATTACGTGCATGCGTTCCGACTCCTCCTGCCGCAGTCGTTGTCCTCTCACCGTCTCATTTCCATTCTCTGCAGCCAGTGTTCTCTCTTGCAGGCACATGGATTTGTTCTGCGTTCGTCCATCCGATTCTTCCATTCGATTCCGCAGCCAATCCGTAACGATGTCCATTATCTTCGCTCGGGTAGCCTCCTCCCGGACGTCCCCCAGATAGCTGACAGCTCCTGCTGCCGCCATCTTCTGTGCGAACAGCTTCTGATTATCCGACATCGAGAAGGTCATCGTCGGCACTCCCGCTGCGCACAGCTCATACAGCGTCGTCCCTGCTGCTGAGATGGCAAGGTCACAGGATGTCAGAAGCTCTGCCACATTTTCGACACGTGGATAGCCAGGCCCCATATGCACAATCTCAGTCTGCATCAGTACGTCAGGCGCCGCATCTCTTACCGTCTCTTCCAGCAACTGTCCCATTCCGTAGGGATCCGTTCCACCGGTCGAGATCAGGATACGTTTCACGACGCCTCGCACGACAGGCACCACTCCGGTGAACTGCTCCCGCAGCGGTGCATACTGCGCCCCCAGGAGCTTCATGGTACTGCGATGATAGAACTTCTCCAGCTCTGCCGTGTCCGGATCGTAATTGATCACCAGATCCACCGGAGGATCAAAGGCCATCATGTCATCCATATAGGCAATGTGGGTTCCGTCCGTGCCGTGTTCTCCCAGAACGTTCCGCAGCTCATTAAACCACTCCGCCGTCACTGCATACGAATCTACCAGAATCCAGTCCGGTATCTCCTGCTCCAGAAGTTCTGCGAGAGAAGTGAGTTCCTTCATCGGATGTCCGTAGGGAATATTCAGAATCGATGTTTTTCTGCCTGATGCATCCAGCTCCTCCGCATTATGTTCGGTCAGTCTGCCCATCCATTTCAGACTCGTTTCATCCGCCAGCACAAAACGAACGGCCGCTCCAAGCTTTTCCAGCTCTGCAGCGACCGACAGCATCCGCATCAGATGCCCGGAAGCAATCTCCTCATTGGCATCTGCACGAATCCATATGCATGTATTCAGCTTTCCTACTTTGTTCTTATTCATAGCTATTTGCCGCTTCCGTTGCACTGGCACATCGTTTACGAAATAACCGGCTATTCAAATCAATTCCTCACCACATCACGCAAAATCCCCTTCACGCAGGGGTTCTCCTTTCTCCAGTGCATGTGTGGCTCTCTTGCCCAGCACCTCTGTGATACGAACCGGTGCCAGCCCGTCTCCCGGCCGGATGGAGCGAACCAGCTCCGGCGTCAGGATCTCCCCCTCTGCAACATCCCGCATCACGAACAAAGACCTTGTCCCGCTGTGTTCTTCCTCCTGCTGCGGTGTCAGATGATATTCCGAAGAGCCCAATGCCTTCTCGACGCAGCGGATGTCCCGCACCATGGCCGCGAACTCCTCCGGCTCCATGGAAAATGCGCCGTCCGGGCCGCCGTCACTGCGACGGAGCGTTAAATGTTTTTCCACCATACTGGCTCCAAGGGCAACTGCTGCCACCGGAACCGCGGAACCCATTGTGTGATCGGACAGGCCGCACAGTGTCCCGTAGGTTTCCGCAAGCCCGGGCATCATCCGGAGGTTCACATCCTCGTAGGGAGTCGGATAAGCCGACACACACTTCAGCAGGAGAATCTGATCATTCCCCACCTCCCGGCAGGCCGCAACAGCTGCTGCAATCTCTTCTGCATGTGCAACACCGGTTGCCAGAATTACCGGCTTCCCCGTCTGTGCGCACTGCCGGATCAACGGAATGTCATTGATCTCATAGGATGCAATCTTATAGGCCGGCATATTCATTTCTTCCATGAACTCCACCGCTGTCGGATCAAACGGAGAGGAGAAGCAGGCCATGCCGAGCTTCTCTGCCTCTTCCTTCAGGCGCGGCTGCCAGTCCCAGGGCGTATACGCCTCCTGATACAGGCCATATAGCGTCTGTCCATCCCATAAAGTCCCGCCGGTAATGCGAAAATACGGCTTATCACTGTCCAGCGTAATCGTATCCGCCGTGTAGGTCTGGAGCTTTAATGCATCGGCTCCCGCCTCCGCCGCCGCGTGTACAATCTCCACAGCGCGGTTGTAATCCTGCAGATGATTGGCCGACATCTCCGCCACAATATAGGTTTTCTCTCCGGGGCCCAGGGCTCTTCCCTGGATGCTGATTTTCTCCTGACTCATACTCTCATCCTTCCCAGTGATTCTTCGCAAGGAACTCATCGTTGGTCCACGGCTCCCGTGCCGTAAAGGTACTGCCGTCCGCTTTTTTCACCATCACCGCTGGGAAATAATGAATGAACAGCGGTGTCAGACAGATCGTGTATCCACCGGCAAGATCATAAATGACCCGGTCACCGATCCGAAGCTCCGGCTCATCTTGAATCTCGAACAGCCGGTCATATTCCATGCAGGTTGCTCCGCAGATCATCTGTGAAGGCAGCATCCGCCGATCGTCTGCCCCCGCAGCTTCCGCCTTCCTGCCTGCCGCATCCGTCGTTTCATTTATCTGTGCTTTTCCCTGATTTGACAGAGCAGCCCCCGCAGCACTCCCCCTGTACTCGAAATGATGCGGATACCAGCGCCTTGTCACCTGCGGATTCAGATTCACACGGCTGCCGTCGGTCACTACATATACATGCTCTCCGATGCATTTCACATCCCGCACGGAGGTCACGAAAGAAAATGACGAAGACACCATGGAAACTCCGGGCTCCAGGATCAGTGTCACCTTTTCCGGGGCAAAATATTCCCGCAGCCGCCCGGCTATGGCAGGCACATAATCACGGAAATCCGGCTTGCCGGCCACCCCGCCATAGAAGCCGCCGCCCATGTCAATATAGTTCAAATCATTCAGCTGATACCGCTTTGCCAGTTCGACAGCATAGGCGGCCACTGCCGCATAAGCTGTCACAGATCTTGACTTCGTAGAGGAATGAAGATGGAGTCCCGCAATCTGCACGCCCGGAATCTTTCGAAGCCGCTCGATCACTCGTTCCAGCTCGCCATTCTCTTCTGAATATCCAAACCGGCTTCCTTCCTCATCCGCCGGCACCTCAGAGGGAACAAGTTTTGCATAATCCACGTTGATCCGAAGGCCGACACGATATAGGATCTCACTGCTATTTTCGGATGACATTTCCTCCAGCCATTCCGGCTCCTGAGAGGAATCCAGATTCACCAGACCGCCCGCCAGAAGGACCTTTTCAAAGACTTCTCTGTCCTTGATCGGTCCATTGTAAATTACCTTTGCAGGATCAAACCCTATCCGCATGGCGAGATCATATTCTGCAGAGGACACCACCTCTGCCCAGAAATCATTCTGCCGATAATGATTCAGAAGCCACGGAAGAGAATTGGTCTTCACGGAGCAAGCCGCAATGAAATTGTCGCCCCAGCCATCCTGCAAGGCGTTCTGAAGCAGCGCAATGTCTGCATCCAGCTTCTGTTCCTGTATTTCATAATAGGGTGTCTGCATAATTTTATCCCATCAACAGCCGAAACTTCTGCTCGGCCAGCTCCCAGTCCTCCAGCGTATCAATGTCCTGCACCTCACGTTCCGGCAGCACCAGCGGGATCATGTCCTCCACATCCGTGGTCTGCCCACGCAGAAAGGCATCGGTCCGGCAGGCATAGAACTGGCCGGCATCGTGAAATATTTTGTCCAGGTCCTGGGATCTTGCGGTCTCATATTCCGGCATCCAGCGCTGCACGCATCCGCCGCGAACTACAAAGCCGCGCTGCGGCGGATACGAGAAGCCGACCACCGGCAGAACCGATTCGTGCTCCTCCAGCATCTCCATTGCCGTGCGCAGCCGCTCCGGCGTCAGAAAAGGAGCAGTCGGATAGATGCAGCAGAATTTCTCCGGTGCATTGCCCAGCTCTGCATAAGCCTGCAGGACCTCTCCGATCACTTCGTCCGTCGTAGCGTAGTCACCCGCCGTCTCTTCTGAGCGTCGGAAGGGAACCTTCGCCCCATATTGCTCCGCCACACGCGCAATGCGGTCATCGTCGGTGGATACCATCACCTCATCGAAGGCTCCGCTTGCCAGCGCTGCCTCAATGGAATAAGCCAGAATCGGCTTCCCGCAGAACTCCTTAATGTTCTTGCCGGGGATTCTCTTACTGCCGCCCCGTGCTGTAATCATAGCCAGATTTTTCATGACTCTACCTCACCCGAAACTCACTTCGAAGCTTCTCATCCAGCGCATCCAGCTCAGTCTCACTCTCCGCCTCCAGGATGTAATAGCCGCGTCCCATAACGGAGGCTCCGTCCTTAACCTCGCACAGCTCATCTCCCGGCTGTAAAGCACAGGAATAGGCCAGCAGCGGATAATTTTCCATCAGCTGTTCCCGTTCCGGTACAGCCTCCACCACGCCCGGCTTCAGGTCAAAATACCGGATCAGGAGCTTTCGGATCTTCTCGGGTCGGAACAGCTCCTCCCCGGGTCCGTTCAAGGCAAGCTTCAGGAAGTCCTCCACCAGCGTGACACCGGAGGCTAGCGGTGTGAACAGATTCGAAAGATTGTGTCCGGAGGGTCTTGCGGAGGTTTCGATTACGAAGGGTTCATCCGTCAGTGTACTCTCCTCTTCAACGTTCTCTATCCGCTCTGCCACGTTCTCTGAGAGCTGCTCTGTCACCGCCCTGCTATTCTCTCCCGCCGCAAGCCTTCTGCGAATAATATCAGCATGCACAATGCAGTTCTCAAATCCCAGCGTTTCGCCCATTTCCTGCATCAACCTGCAGCAATTCGCATAGAATATCGGTTCCTCTTCCGGGAGAATGGAATAATACCCAACACACTGCCGGTAGGGCGGGGGAGTGTTCTTCTTGCGGCGAAGGAGTACCATGCGGAATTCTCCGTTCACATAGGCACCATCCACCCCATACTCCGGTCCGGGAATACAGGTTTCCACCACGTAGTCCTCAGGCAGAGTCCGTGGCAGCTCATATTGCAGAAGGCACCGCAGCTCATCGGCGCAGCCGCAGATCTCAACGCCCCGGCTCCCGGAGCCATAGCGAGGCTTCACCACCACCGGGAACTGCGTGATGGGCTCCAGATCCTCTTCGATTACCTCCTGGCCTTCCCGCAGCAGGAGCATCTGCGCATTCCGAAGCCCCCGTCCTGCCAACTCCTCGTGAAAGCGGAATTTATCCGTGCACTTCTCAGCAGCCGACTGCGTAACTCCGGCCAGGTGATAACGGTCATTCACTGCACCTACCGTTGTCAGGCAATGTCCGATCGGTGCCGGCACTACGACGCAGGGCTGAATCGGATCGGTAATCCGGAACACTTCCTCAAGGTCATTGATGTCCACATGATGTGCCGCGTCTGCCCGGGGCATCCCCTTCGCCTCCGCATTGCCGTCCAATGCATCGACATGAAGGCCCAGCCGATGTGCTGTCTCGATCGAGAAAATAGCCTCCTCATTCGCACCGATTACCAGGGCGTTCTTTCGATTGAGCATTTTGAAATTCTCTCCCATCTGTATCATGATCTGTTCCTTGATCTGTTCCTTGTTGTTCTCACTGTCAGTCGCCCGCGTCGAACATCAGCAGATGCTTCCGCCGCACAGGATATGATCCCCATCATAGAACACGGCTGCCTGCCCAGGCGTGATGGCTCTTACCTTTTCGGCAAAATGAGCCGTGAGCTCATCCTCTGCCGTCCGCGTGATGGTACAAGGCACTGCCCGGGCTCCGTAGCGGATCTTCCCGGCAGCCTCCATACTCTCTCCCACCGGCAGTTCCTCCGGTGCAACGGACATGAAGTTCAGCTCGCTGCAGCGAAGCGTATCACCGAAGACATCCTCGCTCTCACCGATGCGGACGGTATTCGTCTGTGCATCGATTCCGGTGACGAACACCGGATGGCCCAGTGCGATTCCCAGGCGCTTACGCTGTCCCACGGTATAATGAATGATTCCCTTATTGGGGCCCAGATCGGTTCCGTCCCGATAGACGAATCGTCCCGGCGGGGGCACCCGATCTCCTGCATTTCGCTCCACATATCCAGCATAGTCATCATCGGTGACAAAGCAGATTTCCTCACTGTCCGGCTTGCCGGCAACAGGAATTCCCGCCTCGGCCGCCATGCGGCGCACGTCTTCCTTATGATAGTCCCCAACCGGCATCAGCGTATGTGCCAGCTGATCCTGCGTCAGCCGGTACAGTGCATAGGTCTGATCCTTCGCTGCCGTCACCGAATTTTTCACTACATAGCGTCCGTTTGCGAGCTGTTCCACGCGGGCATAATGGCCGGTTGCGATATATTTTGCCCCGATCTCACGCGCCTTAATGAGGAGTGCCTCCCATTTCACATAGCGGTTGCACGCAAGGCACGGATTCGGTGTCCGCCCCTTCAGATATTCGTCCATGAAATAATCAATGACCTTCTCCTGGAAAACATCCCGGAAGCTCATGACATAATAGGGGATTCCCAGCACGCCGCACACCCGGCGCGCGTCGTCCACCGCGCTCTGTCCGCAGCAGCCGCCTTCCCGCTCCATCTGGAGCGAGCACGCCGCATCCCAGACCTGCATGGTGACGCCGATTACTTCATATCCCTGTAATTTTAAAAGGTATGCCGCAACGGAGGAATCGACTCCGCCGGACATACCTACTACGACTCGTTCTGCCATCTCACTCTTGCTCTGTCTCTTTGGAAGCTGCCTCTGACGCAGGTGTATCTGCTGCCGGCACCTCCTCTTCTGTATTCACCGCGGTTTCGGATTCTGCTACGGCACATTTCGTTTCCGTACTGTTTCCTTCTGTACTGTTCATTTCCGTGCATTCCGCTGCCGCTGCAGTCTCTCCTTCTGCAGAAATCTCACATGATGTTCCCATACTCTGCAATTGATCGGCTTTCTTCTCTTCCTCCGCCGTCTCCAGCGGGTCAGACAGCGTTACAGGCGCAGTTCCCCCTTGCTCCTCCGGATCCGGAATGCTCCCGTTCTCAAAGGGATAAATCACGCCCATTTCCCGGCGGATGATATCGCAGATCCGCATCATGCGGATCGTCTCCTCATGCGGCATTTCCGGGCACTCCAGTAAGCCGTTCTCCAAAGCTCTCTTGCAGGCCTGCAGTTCATATTCATAGCCGGTGATCTGCCGGGGTCTCTTGTAGACCTTTTGCTTTTTATGATCCTTCCCGTACAGGGTCATCTGCTCGAAATTGTTGATGTTCTCCACCACAAGGCAGCCTTCGGTTCCTACAATCGTGCCGCTTCTGTCCGTGAGTCCCAGCATGGAGGCAGACAGCGTCGCCATGCGCCCATCCCGGTAGATCAACGTGATGTTTTCCTGCTCGTCCAGATGCTGATCAGTATAGGTGCAGGATGCCTCAATCCGCAGAAGATCCGTGCCGAAGAGCATCGCAGCGAAATTCAGCGGGTACACCCCCACATCCAACAGGGCGCCGCCTGCCAGTGCCGGATCAATCAGGCGCTGCTTGTGCTTCATGCTGTAGCCAAGATTCCCTGAGAGCTGCACCGGCTGTCCGATGACACCGCTGTCAATCACCTCACGCATGGTCTGCACGAAAGGCATGTAGCGCGTCCAGATCGCTTCTGTGATGAAAACCTGCTTCTCCTCTGCCAGCCTTAGCAGTTCTCTTGTCTGCTGCTCATTCACGGTAAAGGCCTTCTCCACCAGACAGGGCTTTCCATACTCGATGCACATCTTCGCATGGGCGTAGTGCTCCGAATGCGGCGTTGCGATATACACAAGATCCACCTTGGGATCCTTCAGCAGCTCCTCATAAGAGCCATAGGCCTTCCTGGCCCCTTCCTTCCCGGCAAACCCTGCCGCCTTATATTCGTTTCGCGACGCGACCGCATACAGCTGAAAGCCTCTTGTTTTGCGAATCGTTTCTGCCATAATCGCAGCGATATTGCCGCAGCCCAGAATTCCAACACGCAGCCTAGCCATCTTCCCTCTCCTTTGCTCTCAGGTTTTAGTAGATCCCAAGGTTAAAACTTCACACGAGAGCGGCCTCTCATCAGAGTTTGGGACCTTTTGACCCTAGTACAGCATTTGCAAAATAACTGTCCCAGTATCATTTAATTCGAGTTCTCATCATCGGATGAACTGCTCTCAGACGAGCTGCTCTCGGCCTCCGATGACGTATCGCTCTCCGAAGTCTCCTCCGACGATGCCTCGCTTTCATCCGAAGATTCCGTCTCCGCCGAGTCCTCTGTCGTCTCCGGCTCAATCTTGTTGAAAAATTCACTCTTCACATACGCTGTCTGGCCATTGAAAATAATCTCGCTCCAGCCATCCTCCAGCTCCTCTACCAGTTGGAACTGATCCCCCTTCGATGCCGTGCCGATCTTCGTGCCGTCAGCAGAGGAGGACTTGCGGATGTTGATGCCATCGGAGGCAGCCTCCAGCCAAACTGTGCTCTCATCCGTTGTCTCTCTGGATTCGTTCAATGCTGCCAGCTGTTGTCCCACCGAAATGTCAATGGTCGAAGCAATCTGATCCAGATAATCCGACAGTTCCGAATCCGATGCCAGCAGCTCATTGTACTCTGCCGCCGTCTGGTTGTTCAGATCAACCACATCATCCTGCACCGAAACCTCCTGAATATAGGAGGAAACACTCTTCGGCTGGGTCTCGTCGTTATTGATGTACAGATCCCCATTGTCTCTGGTGCACACATACATTGTCTGGAGCCCGGGAATCTCCCAGCTATGGTCATCGAGCTTGAGCTTTGTATAAACGTAGGCAACATAGGAACCATCGACCGGACCGGTCTTCGTGTAGACATCTATTGTCGTATAGGTGTCGATATAATTCGCCAGTTCCTGCACACGGATCTTCTCTTCATCCGACAGCTCCGAGCTCATGGAAGCAATGGAATCTGCATCTCCGTCAGCCACCGCACGGTAATAATTCTGGAACAGTGCGTTCACATCCTCATGGGCATTCTCTTCCAGCTCAACATCCGCCGCTGATATCTCAGTGGATGCAGCCGTGCCAGCCTCCTCTGCCCGTCTCGAATGGCGCCGCAGTGTAAAAGCGAGTCCCACCGTGATCAGCACACACAGGAACAGGAAAGCCGGCATCACCAGCTTCTTGTGTCTGCCGATAAAATCTCTTGCATCGTAATAAAAATCCAATAATCTATCTTTAAACATCTGTATCCGTTAACACCTGCTATCTTTCAACGTAGAATTACTGCTCCTTGAAGTCTACCATCTTTATAAGGGTTTAGCACCTGCCAATTTCAAACATGAATCGGCTGCTTGCAGACGCA
>CAYLUU010000060.1:0-14137 GCA_964386925.1 uncultured Sarcina sp.
CGGTTGTTCTCACGCGAAAGCGCATCCACTTCATACTCTCTCCTTTTCGATAAAGATAAAAATCGGTATTCACGAACGTCCTATTTTATTACTTCCAGAACTTCTTACGCTTACCCTTCACCGTCTCTGTCGGCTTCTCGCCGTCCTCGCCTGACTTCTCTGCCGCATGCAGGCTGTCGCCGGTCAGTTCATCGAATTTCTCCAGCAGTTCCTTTGCCTCTTTCGAAAGCTTCGTAGGCGTCTCTACCGTCAGCGTCACATACTGATCACCGCGAATGTTCTTGTTCTGCAGGCTGGGAACGCCTTTGCCTTTCAGACGAACGCGCGTGCCGGTCTGGGTACCTTCCTTTACATCATACAGTACCTTCCCGTCTACCGTATCAATTACCACGGAACCGCCCAACGCTGCCACGGCATAGGAAATATTCACGTTCGTATACAGGTCATTGTCCTGACGATAGTAGTTGGAATCCTCCTCTACCAGAACCTCGACCATCAGATCTCCGCGCGGGCCGCCGTTGATGCCGGGTTCACCCTTTTCTGAAATACGGACACTCATTCCGCTGCGGATACCAGCCGGAATCGTCACCTCGATCTGCTTGCGGCTGCTGGTATATCCGCTGCCTCCGCAGGTAGAGCATTTTTCCTCAATGATTTTGCCGCCGCCGTTACAATTCGGGCAGGTCTGCACATTGCGTACCGTGCCGAAGAAGGACTGCTGCGTATAAACCACCTGTCCCTTGCCGCCGCACTTCGGGCACATCTTCGGACTCGTGCCGGGCTTTGCTCCTGTTCCGTTGCAGGTCGGGCACGGATCCTTCAGATTCAGGCTCAATGTCTTGGTTGCACCGAACACAGACTCCATGAAGCTGATCCGTACGCTGGTGCGGATACTCGCCCCCTTCATCGGACCGTTCGGATTCTGCCGTGCTCTTCCGCCGCCAAAGATGTCGCCGAAGATATCTCCGAACATATCCCCGAAATCCGCTCCGTTAAAATCAAAGCCGCCACCGCTATAACCGCCGGTTCCGTCAAAGGCCGCATGGCCGAACTGATCATACTGCTGGCGCTTGCTCGAGTCACTCAGGACCGCATACGCCTCCGATGCTTCTTTGAATTTTGCTGCCGCCTCTTCGCTGGGATTTACATCCGGATGATACTTTTTCGCCAGCTGGCGATAGGCCTTTTTAATTTCTTCTTCTGTTGCGCCCTTGTCAACGCCCAGAACCTCATAATAATCTCGTTTCTGTTCTGCCATATGAATTCCCTGTCGCTCTTATTGGTAACGGTTCAAAGCCTCTTCGCAAAATAAATCTGCCCGGCTCTGAGTAGTAACGCACATAACCCGGGACAGTCTCCTATCCCGGGCTACGCTAATTTCTGTATCTATTCAGTATCTGCAACCCGATGCAATGGATTATACCTCACGGTAGTCTCCATCCACAACATCATCTGCTGCCTGAGAGCCTGCCTGCTGGCCGCCCATGTTCGGGTCAGCTCCTGCCTGCTGGCCGGCCTGCTGCTGCATATTCTGATACATTGCATTGAAGAGCTGCTGAGAATCATTCATCAGCTTCTCCTTGCCGGACTTCAGTGCATCGACATCAGCATCGCTGATATCCGGCTGATCCTTCGTGCGATCCAGAACAGCCTTCAACTCTGCGAGATCGGACTCTACGGTTGCCTTGTTGGATGCATCTACCTTGTCTCCGGCCTCTTTCAGTGCCTTCTCAATCTGGAATACAGCGGAGTCTGCATCGTTTCTTGCATCGATGGCATCCTTGCGCTTCTTATCCTGCGCCTCGTACTCCTTCGCATCCTTGATTGCCTTCTCGATATCATCATCCGACATGCTGGAGCCGCCGGTGATCGTGATGTGCTGCTCCTTGCCGGTTCCCAGATCCTTCGCTGCAACGGTAACGATGCCGTTTGCATCGATATCAAAGGTAACTTCGATCTGCGGAACACCTCTCATTGCAGGCGGGATACCATCCAGACGGAACTGGCCGAGTGACTTATTGTCTTTAGCAAATTTACGCTCACCCTGCAGAACGTTGATGTCTACTGCAGTCTGGTTGTCAGCTGCTGTAGAGAAGATCTGGCTCTTCTTGGTCGGGATCGTCGTGTTGCGCTCGATCAGAGGAGTTGCAATACCTCCCATGGTCTCAATGGACAGCGTCAGAGGAGTAACATCCAGCAGAAGGACATCCCCGGCACCGGCATCACCTGCCAGCTTACCACCCTGGATTGCTGCGCCGATAGCAACGCACTCATCCGGGTTCAGGCTCTTGGAAGGCTCATGGCCAGTCAGCTGCTGTACCTTATCCTGTACGCAGGGGATTCTGGTGGAACCGCCGACCAGCAGAACCTTTCCAAGGTCTGCATTTGTCAGTCCGGCATCCTTCATAGCATTCTGTACCGGGATTGCCGTTGCCTCTACCAGATCACGAATCAGATCCTCGAACTTAGCGCGGGACAGATCCATATCGAAATGCTTCGGGCCTTCTGCAGTTGCTGTGATGAAGGGCAGATTGATGTTCGTTGTCGTTGCGGAGGACAGCTCCTTTTTCGCCTTCTCTGCAGCTTCCTTGAGTCTCTGCATCGCCATCTTGTCGCCGGACAGATCAACACCTTCCTTAGCCTTGAACTCGCTGACCATCCAGTTCATGATGCAGTTATCGAAATCATCACCGCCGAGGTGCGTATCACCATTGGTAGACAGAACCTCGATGACACCATCGCCGATCTCGATGATGGAAACATCGAAGGTACCGCCGCCCAGGTCGTATACCATGATCTTCTGTTCCTTCTCGTTGTCCAGGCCATATGCCAGAGCAGCTGCGGTAGGCTCGTTAATGATTCTCTTAACCTCGAGGCCAGCGATCTTGCCGGCATCCTTGGTTGCCTGACGCTGTGCATCGTTGAAATATGCCGGAACCGTGATAACAGCCTCGGTCACCTTCTCACCCAGATAGCTCTCAGCATCATCCTTCAGCTTCTGCAGGATCATAGCAGAGATCTGCTGCGGGCTGTACTTCTTGCCATTGAGCGTGCGGCCATTGTCCGTTCCCATGTCTCTTTTGATGGAAGCTACAGTGTTCTCTGCGTTGGTAACAGCCTGACGCTTTGCCGGCTCACCTACCAGACGGTCTCCGTTCTTGGTAAATGCCACAACAGAGGGAGTTGTTCTTGCGCCTTCCTTGTTGGCGATAACGGTGGGCTGGCCACCTTCCATAACTGCTACGCAGCTATTGGTTGTTCCTAAATCGATACCAATAATCTTACTCATATTCACTCCATTTCTGTGTCTTCCCGACACCAGATTTGTGATGTTACCTCTTCATTACTGTATTGCTCTATCATCAATCCCTTTCGGGAATCGATTTCTGTCAATGACCTGTTATCCAAGCCGGTTATTTCGTAAACGATGCACTACGAAACAACAGCCACCATACTGTGGCGGAGTACCTGATCGTGGTACATATAGCCCTTCTGAAGCTCCTGTGCTACGATGCCGCTTTCGAACTCGTCGCTCTCCACCTGCATCACAGCGTTGTGAAGATTCGGATCAAACTCCTTGCCCACTGCTTCGATCGGTGTCACCCCGAAGGCTTCCAGCTGCTTAACCATCTGCGAATAGATCTTCCGCATTCCCTCCACGAAGGCATCTTCCTCATCGGCCGCCTCCACGGTGTCAAAGCCTCGTTCAAAGTTATCCACGATAGGAAGAATCTTCTCAATTACGTTCTTCTCTCCCATGGAGAACATCTGCTCTTTTTCCTTATCGGTACGCTTGCGGAAATTGTCAAACTCAGCCATCTGGCGTCTGACCCGGTCCTCCAGCGTTTCAATTTTCTCTTTCAGTTCGTTCTTCTCTTTGTCCGCCTTTTTACCGCGGGAGAAGAATCCCTTCTTTTCCGTTTCTCCAACCTCAGAAGTCTCACCGGCATCAGAAGTCCCTTCTGCTGTTGCCTCTTCGGAATTCATTTCAGACTCTGCCGTTTCTTCTGCCGACTCGTTCACCTCTTCCGAAGTCTCTGTATCCGCATTCTCAATCGGAATTTCTGTGGCTTCCTGCTCTTCCTGTCCGGTATCCGGGCTCTTATATTCCTCATCCATCATATCGTTTCCTCCGTCACTTCTGATACAGTGTGTCGAGCTGTCCCATGATATCCTTCAGCACACCGATAACCTTATCATAATCCATTCGTTTCGGTCCGATCACGCCGACCGTACCCTTCATACCTTCGCCCAGATCGTAGGTTGCTGTCACCACACTGCAGTTCTGCATTCCCGTCATCGGCATCTCATTGCCGATATAAACCTGTATTCCGGTCTCGTTACTCTCCGAAAGACTTTCCTGCACGATACTGCCCAGAGCCTGCTTCTCTTCAAAATTGCTGATCAGCTCGCCCATCTGTGCCGTATCGCCGGCCAGTTCCGGATACCGCAGGATATTGGTCGTCCCACTGGTGTAGATCTTCGGACCATCACCCGGCTTCACAACCTGTGCTGCTGCGTCGATCACCTTCTCAATGATCTCTTCGTGTTCCCCGGCCTGTTCCTTCAGGGAAGCAATCATCCCCAGATTCACCTGCTCTACCGGAACCCCGCAGAGAGCATTGTTCAGAACCATGTTCAATCGGAACAATGTCTTCTGATCCAGAATCTCGTCCGCATGAATCATGGTATTGCGCACCAGATTGCCCTCAATCACAACCACAGCAAGAATCGTTTCCGCATCCACCTGCGAGAGCTGGATGAATTTGATCTTGTTCTGCCGGATTTCCGGAGCGGAAATCATCGAGGCGTAGTTGGTGTTGGTTGCCAGCAGCTTTGCCACATCCTGCAGAAGATTCTCCAAGCGATCCTGCTTTTCCAGCAGCACGTTCTGCATGCTGTCAAGCTTCTGCTTCTCGCTGCGAAGCATGTCATCCACATACACGCGATACCCCTGGTCCGTCGGAATGCGTCCTGCCGATGTATGCGGCTGCATGATCAACCCCATCTCCTCCAGATCGGACATCTCATTGCGAATGGTCGCCGAACTGAGATTCAGATCTGTATATTTGGAAATTGTTCTGCTGCCCACCGGTTCGCCGGTTTCCAGATAGTTGCGGATAATGGCCTGCAATATTTTCATTTTCCGTTCCTGCAGTTCCATTCTCTCTCCTGTCAGCGTTGTTAGCACTCAACATCAAGGAGTGCTAACAACCACTGAACATAATCTAGCACCGCCCCTTTACAATGTCAACGTTCAGAAAATAAAGAAATTCTAAATACAAAAGCGCCCGCAGGTTATGCCTGCGGGCGCCTTCACACATCTCATGATGCAGGTTTTCGATTAGATATCAAAGGACAGCTCGTCGGTGCCGTTAACAACAACGTAAGCCTTTCCTTCTTCCGGCTTCACATAGATCTGAGCCGTCTTGAAATCTGCAACATTCTTGCCCTGATCATACTGCCATACATCCTTTGCGGACTGCAGCAGTCTGTCATAGGTGTAATCATTGCCGTTCCACTGCAGAACAACCTCTGCAACAGCCTTTGCTGCAGGTGTCTTCTTAGCCGGCTCTGCCTTCTTAGCAGGTGCCTTCTTCTCTTCAGCCTTTGCTACAGGTGCAGACTTCTTCTCTTCCTTTACCTCAGCCTTTGCTGCAGGTGCAGCCTTCTTCTCTGCTGCCTTTACCGGAGCCTTCTTTACAGTTTCCTTCTTTGCCTCTTCCTTTGCTGCAGGAGCGGCCTTCTTCTCAACCTTCTTTTCCACTGTCTTCTCCTCTTTTACTGCCTTTACTGTCTCTTCTGCCTTACCCATCGCTTCCTTTGCAGGAGCGGCTGTCTTCTTAAAATTAGCCTTCACCGTTGCAACCGGCTTCTTCGCTGTGCTCATTCGCACGTCTCCTTTCGATCCGTCCGGATCTTCACATATCGTGGTAAAACTACCATACTCCATTTTTCCTGTCAACGAATTTACTGAAAATTAAGCGAAATCTTTGTGGATTATGCCACATCTCATAATAATCCGCGCACCACGCCGAAATACAGGATCACGAGAGCGCCCAGAACAATGCGGTACCATCCAAAGGGTTTAAAGTCGTGCTGGCGAATGTATCCCATCAGGAAGCGAATCACGACAACTGACACAACAAAGGCCACTGCCATGCCAACGCCCAGAATGGCCAGCTCTGTCCCGGTAAAGCTGAATCCGAATTTCAGAATTTTCAGAAGGCTGGCCCCAGCCATAACCGGAATAGCCAGAATAAAGGTGAACTCCGCTGCTACGGTACGAGAGACACCGATCATCAGACCGCCGATGATCGTTGCACCGGAACGCGAGGTTCCCGGGAAGACCGCCGCAACCAACTGGAAGATACCGATGATCAGAGCATCCTTCATGGTAAGATCCCGCAGATCTGTCACTGCCGGCTTCTGATCCTTCTGCCTCTGCTCCACCACCAGGAATACTATGCCGACCACGATCAGCATGATGGAAACCACCAGCCAGTTGTACAGGTGCTCATCCAGCCAGTCATCCAGCAGAATGCCGACTACAGCTGCCGGAATGCAGGCCACAATCGTCTTGATCCACAGGTCAATGGTGTCCTTTTTCCAGATGATGCGAGTCCGCTTTCTATGCTTATAGATTCCCAGCGGCCAGATGGTCTTCCAATACAGCAGAATCACCGCGAGAATTGCGCCGAACTGAATCACCACGAGGAACATGTCCCAGAAATCCGACGAAACGTTCAGTTTCACAAACTCATCCAGCAGAATCATGTGACCGGTGCTGCTGATGGGCAGCCATTCCGTAATTCCTTCCACCACACCGAACAGCGCAGCCTTCAAAAGCTCTATCATCTTCGAATCCTATCCTTTCTTCACTTCGCGTACTCTGTCTCCACGAACCTGCGGATCACCGGCAGGGCGCGCTGCACCTTCTCGGTGTCAATGCAATAGGCAACGCGGAAATATCCCGGTGCATCAAAGCCTTCGCACGGAACGAACACAAGATCATACTTCAGTGCCTTTTTGCAAAAGGCAACTGCATCCGCCTCCAGAGCCTTCGGCATAATATAGAAGGTTCCGTTCGGGCGCTGCACTTCAAAGCCCAGCTCCCGGAAACAATCATACAGCAGGTTCATGTTGGTCTCATAAACAGACAAATCTGCCGTATCGTCCACCGCCTCTGCCACTGCCAGCTGGATCAGAGACGACGGACAGTTGTGACCGATTCCTCTGGAAATCTGTCCGCACATCGGCACAATATCCTCAGCATGCTCGCAATTCGGATGAACCGCCACATAGCCGATTCGCTCTCCCGGCACTGAAAGCGATTTGGAAAATGAATAGCAAGTCAGCGTATTGTCATAATACTTGGCAGGGTACGGAATCTCCCGCCCGTCGAAGGCGATTTCCCGGTAGGGTTCATCTGAAATCAGGAAGATCGTATACCCCAGCTCCTGTGATTTGCGCTTCAGAAGTTCTGCAAGCTGCTCCAGCGTTTCTTCTGAGTAGGCAACACCCGAAGGGTTGTTCGGCGAATTGATGAGCAGTGCGGCCACCCCCGGCACCAGCATCTCCTCCAGTGCCTCAAAATTAATCTGAAAGTCCGAAAATCTAGCCGGAATGACCTCAATCTGTGCTCCCGTATCGTTGATATACGGAACATACTCAGGGAAGAAGGGTGCTTGTACCAGAATCTTGTCGCCCGGCTTGGAGACAACGCGAAGTGCATGGGCAATGGCGCCCGCACAGCCTGACGCAGGGAAAATATGTCCCGCCTTGTACGTCATGCCAAAGCGCCGGTTTAAGGACGCTGCCAACTTCTCCTTCACCTCCGGAATGCCAAGGCTAGGGCTATAGCCGTGCAGTTTTACCGGCTCCTGGGTCTGAAGCATCCGAATGGCTCCGTCCGTAAAACTCACCGGCGCCGGAACCGACGGATTGCCAAGGCTGAAATCAAATACATTCTCATACCCGATTTCCTTGCCCCTTGCCGTCGCATATTCGGCCAGCTCACGAATCACCGATTTATGCCCCAACATACCCAGATAATGTTCGTTGATCATCTTCCGTTCCCTTCTTTCCTTCTGCTCACGCGTTATTCTCACCGAATATAATCCGCATATCTATTCAGCACCCGCATCTCGAATTCGATACTCGAACACACACACTTATGTAGCTTCGCCTGACTGCGAGTTGTTACTATTCAGATCCAGACTCCACCGCTGCATTTGTCCTGTAGTCAAGCTCTCCTTTCGGAGGTCTATTCTGCGCATTGCTCCAGGCAGTGCATTCTCCTTTTCCTGCTTATTCGCTTCCATCTGAAACCCAAGCCCTTCTGCCAACGCTTCAGACGCTGTATTCGCTTTCTCCGTATACAGCAGCACCTTCGTCATTCCAAGTTCATCCCTTGCAAAATCGAGCACAGCCCTTCCGGCCTCCGTTCCCAATCCTTGGTTCCGGTAATCCGCTCGGACAAGATACCCGAATTCCGGGCCTTCATCGCCTCTCTCGCAGGGTGCAAAGCCGATCCTGCCGATCAGTTCGCCGCTCCCTCGGTCAAACATCCCCCACATGCCGTACCCGTAGAATCCATACACCTTCTCTGCATATGCCTTCAGAATGTCTCGTTCTTTATCCCGATCTTCCGATGGCGGCTCCAGAAACCGACATGCTGTCCCATCATACAGTTTATAGAGACTATCCAGATCGTCCGGACCCATCTCGCGAATCTCCAGGCGCTCGGTTACCGTGATGGTCCACGGGATCCCGGCAAGCCGCTGGTATATTTTCACATAGGAGTCTGCATCCACCTCCTGCGGCTGCATCAGGATATACGGAACACCGGTGAACGATTCCCCAGAATTGCCGGCATGGAGATATCCTGCAGTCAAAAATCCGCGGCGCTGCAGGGCACAGCAAATCTTCGAAGCATCTGTTAGATAAAGAACGCCTGTATCCTTCTGTCCATCGCCGTCATCATACACGTTGTCCTTTGCATCCAGCAGCCCTGTTTCTTCATTCCAGAGAACCTCCGAAACGGCAATGCCGGCTGCCCCCAGGCTTTTCCTTGTCTCCTCAACTTCCCGCCTTCTCTCTTCCGAAGCATAAGGCGGATGCAAGGCGAACACAATTCTGCGCACGGTATTCCTGAATATTACATTGTCCGGTACGCCTTCGAATACATTCCTCTCTGCATTCATATATTGTTCATATTTTATTCAACGAGACTTCAACAAACGCCCATCTTTCGGACACGTTTTCCCCGTATAGTCTTAATCATAGAAGCAAGCCAACAGCACAAAAACTTTTTCATAATTGCCGGGAGCCGCAAGGTTTCCGGCATCCTCCCTTTTCTGGGGCTTTTTCTTATTTCGACAACAGAATCCGGTCATTGTCCAGCTTCTGACCTGCACCTTCCGCGAAGCGGTTCAGCAGTGCATCTACTGTCATATTCTGCCGCTCTTCGCCCTGTACATCCAGCACAATGTGTCCATTGTCCATCATCAGGGTTCGATTGCCCAGTTCCAGCGCCTGGTGCATGTTATGTGTCACCATGAGGCAGGTGATCTTCCGTTCCGCAATGATATCGCGGGTCAGCTTCAAAACCTTTTCCGCTGTTCCGGGATCCAGCGCCGCCGTATGCTCATCCAGCAGGAGGAGCTTCGGCGTTACCACGGTTGCCATGAGCAGCGTTAACGCCTGGCGCTGTCCGCCAGACAGAAGGCCCACCGGATGCTCCATCCGATCCTCCAGTCCCATGTGCAGCTGTGACAGCTGCTCGCGGAACAATTCCTTCTCCTTCCGACTGATACGGGAGAAATCCTGTGACAGACGTCCCCAGAAGGACTGCTGTGTTCCGGAGGCTCTCAGATAGGCTACAGACAGATTCTCCTCTATGGTCATATGCGGTGCCGTCCCCATCAGCGGATCCTGGAACAGGCGGCCGATGAACTGGCTCCGCCGATGCTCCTGCAGGAAGGTGATGTCCATGCCATCCAGCTCAATATAACCCTCATCCGTGATAAAGGATCCTGCAATGGCATTGAACAGTGTAGATTTTCCGGCTCCGTTGGAGCCCACGATGGATGCAAAATCACCATCCTTCAATTCCAGGCTGACATGATCCAGCGCCTTCTTCTCATTGATGGTCCCAGGATAAAAGGTTTTGGAAATCTGCTCGAGTTTAAGCATTCTGATCCTCCTTCCTGGCCGCAATTGCAGCCTTGCGCGCCTGCATGGCCGCAGTTTTTTTCTTCTTGTTCTGCAGCATTTCCCTGGCTGCGGGTGCAGCAATCGCCACTGCTACGATCAGCGCCGAGACCAGCTTGAAGGCCTGTGTCGGAACATTCAGCCGCAGTGCCAGCGCAATGATAAAGCGATAAATAATGGAGCCGATGACAACGCCCATAATTCTCGTCATCATACGTCTCCTGCCGAACAGGGTCTGACCGATAATCAGGGACGCCAGCGCAATGGTTACCATTCCGGTTCCCATGTTGATCTCTGCATTCTTGTTGTACTGTCCGATCAGGCAGCCGGCAAGACCCGTCAGTGAGTTGGACAGGCAAAGACCAACCGTAATGGTAAAGGACGGATTGATGGAGCTGGCCCGAACCATGGCAATGCTGTCTCCGGTTGCACGAATCGACAGGCCCAGTCTGGTTCCCAGAAACCGGAATACCAGGATACAGAGCATCTCCGTCAGAATGAGCAGCAGGATGGACCTGCTCCAGGTGGTCCAGAAGCTGCTGCCATTCAGGCCCTTGAACAGGTCGAAGATGGTTTGGGTTCCGACAATGTTCAGGCTGGTTTTCATATTCATCACCATCAGGTTGACGGTGTACAGGCCGGTATTCACGATGATCCCCGCAAGGATACTGGGCACGCCGAACCGGGTCTGCAGGAGTGCCGTGACGTAGCCAGAGCAGGCACCGGCCAGCATGGCCGCAGGAAGTGCCAGAATCGGATGTCCCGCAATGGTCACCCCCACGCCCACCGCGGCACCTAACATGTAGCAGCCATCGGTCGACAGGTCGCAGATGTCCAGAATACTGAAGCTGATAAACAAGGACAGCGCCACCAGTCCATAAATGAGGCCGTTGTCCAATGCTGTCTGAATGATTGCGTATGACACAGTCATTTCCCCCTAAATCAAAAGATGCAGGTCTTTTTGCAAAGACCTGCACCCCATTTTAAACCATGTTACTCTGTTTGGCACCTGCCACATTTCAATGAGAGTTATCCCCCCGCAAGCGCTGCGTAGTATATCTGCGGTAGAGCAACAGGGATGCGCGTCGCTGGGCCCTGCGGCTTTCTGAGGGTACAAATATCTCACCACCACAGAGCGGCAAAACAGCGCTGGGGTTGGCTCACCCATGCGTAATGCTTTCCTTTACTTCGCATTCTTCTCTGTACACAGCCGCTCAACCAACCGGGATTTCGTCCCTTTACGTGGGCCGCATGGTCGCGCCTGCACACACCCTGCCGCTCTACCGCCACTAAGCTGCATTGGTCAGCACATCAATTCTCAAAATTCTCTGCGGTTGTGGTCTCTACGATCTCCGAGCAGTAAGGCTGGAATGCCTCCTCGGTTGCCTGCAGATCATAGCCAAGGCGCTCTGCAGTTTCCGTGTTGATGGTGGCAATTCCGTTTCCAAGCGTTACTACAGCATAATCTGCCGGGCTCTGGCCTTCCACCAGAATGTTGGCTACCATATCCGCAGTCTCTGTTCCCAGATCTGCGTAGTTGATTCCAAAGCCCAGGAATGCACCGTTCAGTGCGAAAGAATCTGCTCCGGTATAGTGCGGAATTCCCGCATCTGCCAGCTTGTCATAGATGGAAAGCTCTGCGCTCATAACGGTATTATCCGTAGGCGTGAAGATCGCGTCTACGCCGGCGGCGATCAGAGCATCGACTGCCTGGCTCACTTCCGATGTGTTGGTTCCTGTCTTCTCTACATATTCCACGCCCTTCTCATCCAGGAATGCCTTTGCATCCGCGATGGCCTGTGTGGATGAATCCTCGCTGGTGGAATACAGGAGTCCGATCTTCGATGCGTCCGGATCCTGTGCGAAAATCAGGTTCATGATGGCTTCTGTATTCAGTGCATCACTGGTTCCTGTGATATTGCCGCCGGGCTCATCCATGGAGGATACAAGGCCCGCGCCCACCGGATCCGTTACTGCTGAGAAGATGATCGGCGTATCGGTTCCTTCAAAGGTAGACTGTGCCGTCAGTGCCGTAGGTGTTGCTACGCAGACAACTGCATCCACGGCATCGTCCTTGAGCTGCGCCAGTCCCTGACTGATGATCGTGGAATCTCCCTGGCCGTTGATGAAGTAGTCTTCATACTCGAAGGTAACTCCCAGCTCTTCGGCCTTAGCATCCAGCTCCTTCTCCACGTACTCTGTGATCTGGTTCAGAGATGCATGATCCATGTACTGCACGATGCCGACCTTGTAGCTTGCACCTTCTGCGGTCTCGGCAGCTGCATCCGTTGTTTCTGCCGCCGCATCCGTTGTCTCTGCCGCAGCGTCTTCCGTACCTGCGGTGTCTGCCGTGCTCGATGAAGAGCCGCAGCCCGCCAGCAGAGTCCCTGCCATGCAGGCAGCCATTGCCATTGCCATCAGTTTGTTTTTCATAATCTCCTCCTTATAAAAACATCTATACGACGCCAATTACTTTTTATTTGTGATGATGCCTGCACAAGCAGGCAGGGTAGTTTTATCACCCACATCGAGAATTTGTGTTATAAATCCTCGATGCGACCGGCACAGAACAGATACAGGCAATGACATCTTCTGTGACGTCATTGCCTGCATTTTTCCTCTGTCTGTAAATTTATTTTGCCGCTGTGATGAATGACTCGATGTCCTGAATCGCAGCCTCTTCATCAGCGCCATCTGCGGAAACGGTCATCTCATCGCCGTTGTCGAGTTCCAGAGACATCATACCCATGATGCTCTTGGCATTTACGCGCTTCGTTCCCAGCTCAATGTAGATCCGGCTGTCGTACTTGCTCGCAACCTGCACAAGCTCCGCGATGGGTCTGGCCTCCAATCCATCCTTTAAGGTAATCGTCATTGATTTTTTCGTCATAATAGCATCCTCCTCAGAACTTCACCCATCCGCGCCCTTCATTCCAGCGGATCCGCTGCACGTTCCTCCTGCAGCTGTTCTGCCAGAGCTGCCAACCGGCGCAGGCGATGGTTCACGCCGGATTTTCCAACCGGCGGATTCATCCTCTGGCCCAGCTCCTGCAGAGAACTATCCGGATACTGTTCCCGCAGAATTGCCATCTGCTGCAACGTATCCGGCAATGTATCCCAGACGCTGCTCTCCCGGAGCAGTGCAATCTGTTCCATCTGTTTCTGAGAGGCAGCAACCGTTTTCATGATATTGGCTGTCTCACAGTTTACCTTACGATTGATCTTCCCGCGAACCTGCCGGACAATTCTGGTATTCTCCATCTCCATCATGCTCACATGAGCTCCCAGAAGGTTCAGAACATCCACAATCACAGCGGAATCCCGCGTTACAAGTCCATGACTCCTTCCATGCTCCAGCGGACGCAGCGTGATGCCCTGCTGCCGCAGCAGCTTCATCGTCATAACAGACTGTTCCGCATTCCGAACATCAAAAGAAAGATAGTACTCCTTCTCCGGCCGCCTGATGCATCCAACACACAGAAACTCACCGGCAAGCCACCCCCTGACACATCTCTCATCCTTTTCAAAGGATGCCGGCAGCTGCCGCATACTCCCGATTCTCTCTGCAGCCTCTCCCTGGAATACCATCGACTGACCGCTTCCGGCAGAATCACCTTCTTGCCAGGCGTCAGCAGAGTCAAACTCGACAGTAATATTATAAGTTTTTTTTATCAATGTAAAGAGTCTGTTCCAGGCCTCTGTTCGGGAAGAATACAGTCTCAGTGCTCCTTCTTCTCCGTCATTCTCCTGAATCATGCAATTCAGAAGCGCCGCCAGTTCCGCCTGCATTGCCTTTTTCGAGGTAATTTCCTGCTTCTCCAGCTCCTGCAGAACCTTCTCCTGGAAATCCAGCTGTTTCCCTTCCATCCTTTATTACTCCCGGTTGCAGCCGCTCACGTGCCTATCCGCCCCTTCTTCCGGA